>NZ_CCDX020000001.1:0-54895 GCF_000751115.1 Thalassospira sp. GB04J01
TGGTCAACGCGTTCGCGTTGCCATTCAGGCCGGTGGTGTTTCGGAAATCGGGTTCTCGGCTCTGAAAAACGCTGTCAAAGTGACCCATCCGGGTGCCGAAGAAAACATTGTTCCGGTCAACACCGGGTCGCAGGCAGATAAAAATCAGTTGATGTTTGATGGTCAGGCCGATGTCATCAACGGGTCGGTTCAGGCCAACGAACAGTTCACCCAGCTTGATGCAGATGATCAAAAAGCAATGCGCTTTATCTGGTTGACCGCCCGCGAAGAGACCATCGAACAGGCAAACCCTGAAGGCATGGGCGACACCACCCGTGACGAACTTCTGGCATTCACCACCCCGAATGTCAGCGTCACCCTTGATGGTTCAAAAGACTTCACCTTCGACAAGGAATTCTTCTTCCTGTTCAACAAGGACATGGATGCCGAACAGATTGCGGCCATCGACACCGCACTGAAAGAAATCTATGCCGCTGGTGATATCCAGAAAACGCAAAAAGCATCGTTCTTCATCCCGAACTACAAGCCGCAGGCCGAAGCTGCGACTTACCTGAAGGCAAAACGTGACGAATATCGTCATGTCATCGACGCGATTGCGACCAACTAAAATACTGGATGGCCCGGCATTGATGTGCCGGGCCGCTCCTGCCTGCTCGGGTCAATGCGTGTGGTCGCCCGCCGCTATTTCCCGTAAAATAAGCCTGACCTGATTTCCTAATTCCATGAAAATGCGTAACGTAGGGTCAAAACAGGCACATCCCGGAGGCGTCCCATGTCATTTGACTCCCCTTTTCATGTGACAATCGATTTCGATACGTCGCATATGATTTTCCCAACGATCATCGCCATAATCCTGGGAATTCTTTTTACGGCCATTTTGATTACCCGCGGGCGCACGATGCTTGCCACGATTACCAATGGCCCATGGTGGCCTGCTGGCATCGATCATATGCGCTTTTTCGGAACACTGGTCCTGACGGTCATCTATTTTACGGCCATGCCATCGGTTGGGGACTTCTTCCCAAATACAGGACTTGGGTTTTACCTGTGTTCGATCCCGTACCTGTTTGCGCTAAGCACCCTTTTCCTGCACGAGCGCACCCGACGGACATTGTTGATCGCAGGCGCAAACGCCCTGATCGCGCCAACCATCGTCTGGTACATCCTGTCCGAACTTTTCAACATTTCGCTGCCATAAGGGCCTGCCCCGGCACGGATTGAGCCAAGAGATTTATCATGGAACTCCTATCCATTCTGACGCCGATGTTTTTCACATTGGTTACCGCGGGCACTGTGATCGGCATCATTTTCGGCGCTATTCCGGGCATGACCGCCACCATGGCCGTTGCCGTGTGTTTGCCGCTGACCTATTCGCTTGGCCTTGAAAACGGCCTCGCCCTGTTGCTTGGGCTGTATGTTGGCGGGATTTCCGGCGGGCTGGTTCCTGCCATTTTGCTCAACATTCCGGGCACGCCGTCATCGATCACTACGACGCTTGATGGTTATCCGATGACCCAGAACGGCGAAGGCGAACGCGCGCTTAAAATCGGGATTACATCATCTCTGATCGGCGGGTTGTTCAGTCTTGCCGCCCTTTATCTGTTTGCCCCGGCCTTGGCCGATTTTGCCATCAAGTTTTCCTATATCGAAAAATTCCTGATCATCTTCTTTGCCTTGACCGTCATGGCCGCTCTTTCAAGCAGCCTTTTGGTCGGTATTTTCAGCGGTTTTCTGGGTATTTTCATCAGCCTGATTGGTGCCTATGACATTTCGCGCGGCGGCAATGGTGAATTGCGCCTCGTGCCTGAGTTCCTTGAATACTATCTCGAAAGCGGCTTTTCGTTACTGCCGGTTCTGATCGGTCTGTTTGGCCTTGCCACCATCCTGATCGAAGCCGAACAAGGCATGAAAGAAGGGCAAAGCTTGTCGGGGGTCAAGATTGGTGGAAAGCCGTTCAAACTTTCCATCTTTAAAGGTCAGTTCGTCAATCTGTTCCGTTCATCGGCCATCGGCACCTTTGTCGGCATTCTGCCCGGTGTTGGCGGCAGTGCCGCATCCATTCTGGCCTATAGTCAGGAAAAGAACTTTTCCAAAACCCCTGAAAAATTCGGCAAGGGTGAGCCAGCCGGTGTGATTGCATCAGAAAGTGCCAATAATGGCCTGACGGGCGGCGCATTGGTACCGCTATTGTCGCTTGGCATTCCCGGTGACTCAACCACCGCCATCCTGATCGGCGCCTTTACCCTGCAAGGCATTCAGGTCGGCCCCCTGTTTATCGGCAACAACCCGGTGACATGGGATGCCATGATCATTGCCATGCTGGTAGCCAACATTGTCATGTTTCTGGTTATGGTATTTGCCATCCGGCACCTGGCCAAGGTCGTGACGGTACCCAAAAACATCCTGTTCCCGATCATTCTGATGATGTGTGTTGTCGGGGCCTATACGATTAATTACGGCGTGATGTTCGATGTCTGGACGCTTTTGATCTTTGGTCTGTTTGGCTATCTGGCACACAAGATCGGGCTTGAAATTGCGCCGTTTATCATCGGCTTTATTCTCGGCCCATCGGCGGAAATCTATTTCGTAAAAAGTCTGGAATCCTTTGGCACGTTTTCGATCTTCTTTACCAAAAGCTGGATCGCCGGACTGCTGTGGGTTCTGATTGCGATATCGATTGCGTTTTCGATTTCCGTTGCATGGAAAAAGAACAAGACAGAAAACGAGTGAGTCTGGGCAAGAAGCAACAACCTCTTCAGCCTCCTCCCTGTGCTGTGGAGTGGCTTTTACCCGAGCCACGCTTCTTGCCCACCCTACTGGGCTGATGTAGTGTTCAGAGCAATCGAAAGACCGGCTCTGAACATTTCGCTTTCGCACTTTTGCCCTTACGTTGTTTTGGCGCAAGGGCCTCAGATCAAGAGACAAAACAACTTGTCACGCATAGCAAAACACAGCGATCCGGTTATCACCGCCGACCTTAAAAGCGGCTCCGTCACGATGGAGACGGTCGGACGTATTGCTGGCGTATCGCAAGTCACGGTATCGCGTGCGCTCAATGACCCTAAAAAGGTATCGGCGGCAACGCTTAAACGCATTCAGGATGCGATTGAGCTAACCGGCTATGTGCCCAACATGGTTGCCGGGGCGCTCGCATCACGGCGCAGCCAATTAATTGCCGCCCTCGTGCCATCGATCACCAATGTGATCTATTCCGATCTGATGCAAAACTTCATCGATGTCATTCGCGGGTCGGGTTATCACGTTCTGATGGCGGAAACCGGCTTTTCACAGGACGAGGAACAGGCTGTCCTGTCGACCATGCTGTCGCGCCGCCCCGATGGCATTCTTTTGACCGGCATCCATCATTCGCCCGGATGCAAACGGATGTTGCTGGGGGCAGGCATTCCAGTGGTTGAAGTCTGGGACATGACGGAAAACCCGCTGGATGTCTGTATTGGCTTTTCCCACATCAAGGCCGGCGAGGAAATGGCAAAGTATGCCGTTTCCCACGGCTATGAGCATGCCTTGATCGTCTCAGCCGGGGATGAACGCGCATTGCGCCGCAAAGACAGCTTTGCCGCCCAATTTTCTCAACTAACCGGCAATGCCCCGACCGAAGTCCTTTACGAAACAGGCGCAACCATTGAACGCGGGCGCAACGGCCTTACCCATGGTCTCAAACAGGGCTTTAAAAACGGGATTGTCATGTGCAGCTCTGATCTTTTGGCCCATGGTATTTTGATCGAGGCCCAGTCACGCGGCCTTCGTGTCCCCGAAGACATTGCCGTTCTGGGCTTTGGCAATCAGAACTTCGCACCTTTTACCCTGCCTGCCCTGAGTACGGTTGAAGTCAACCGCACCCATTTGGGAAAACAGGCTGCAGAAGCCCTGATTGCCCGGATCAACAATCAGCCCCTGCCAAACAATTCGATTGATATCGGATTTGAAATCATTGCGCGCGCATCAACCTGATATCAGGCGAACCGGCGAAACAACCCACGCCGTTCGCGGCATATCATGGTAAGCCCCGCCTGCCGCGCCAAATTAACTGCAGTCAGTGTTGGCCCCGACAGGGTCACAAGCCCTCCCACCCCGCATTGCACAGTCTTGGTCACAATTTCGTATGAACACCGGCTGGTCATCAGGATAAAGCCACCGGCAGTATCGATCCCCTGACGGGCAACTGCACCCAACACTTTATCAAGCGCGTTATGACGTCCGATATCTTCACGGACCAGTTGGATGTTACCGCTAACATCGACAAAGGCGCTGGCATGCAACAGCCCGCCACCTTGGCGGTTGCGGGTTTGATGATCTGGCAGTGCGTCAATCGCCCGAAGCACAATATCCTGCGCCATATTACCCGGTGTCACGGTGCCGATTTTATCCATCGAGACCGCATCAAGCGATTGCACGCCGCACAATCCGCAGCCAGACCGCCCTTCAAGGGTGCGTTGGCGGTCTTCAAGACGGTCAAACACGTCTTCGTGCAGATCAGCCTCAATCACATAGCCCTGAAGAGTTTTACGCACGTCACGCAAGGTGATTTGCGAAACATTATCGGCAATGCCTTCGGACAGGGCAAAACCGACCATGAAATCTTCGAGATCATGCGGAGACACCATCATCACTGCATGCGATTGCCCGTTAAAGGTCAATGCAGCCGGGATTTCCGGCTGCAAGATCATGGGCGCATCATCATTGCCGTCATCACGCGATACCGCGCGCGCCATATCAAGGTCTCGACCATCAACAATATAATTGTCTGATGATTTGGGTTTCATGCGGTTTCTTTGACCTTGCGGATCGCCGGAGCGGCTTCGAGAACCAGTGGCTCGAAGCCATCATGCCCATCCGCAATCATGTCAAACAGCTGCTTACGCATGCGTGGATCCCAAAAATCGCTGATATGACCGGCAACTCCGGCAACCCCTTCGTCGTGGGGTTTGGATTTGAAAAAAGTCGCGATCTGATTGGCCATATAGACAAGCTTATCAGGTGCCATTGGTGCTTACTCTTTACTTGTAAACTTTTCTTTACACGGAAATACCGCGCACTGTGCTGTTCGAACGATCATAGCACAGTGCGCGGCAGTTTATCTATTCGGCGGCATCGACGCGCGGTTTGATCCGACGCGACTGTTCTGCCTGACGATCATATTCGACCTGCCAGTCACTTGGCCCGTTGCTTGACGAGACCTGCACCGCTGTCACCTTATATTCTGGGCAGTTGGTTGCCCAGTCGGTAAAATCGGTGGTGATCACGTTGGCCTGGGTGCCCGGATGGTGGAAGGTTGTGTAAACCACACCCGGCGCGACACGGTCGGTAATCGTCGCCCGAAGCGACGTTTCGCCCGACCGCGATGCCAGACGAATCCAGTCACCATCGCGCACCCCGCGTTGCTCGGCGTCATGCGGGTGAATTTCAAGCAAGTCTTCCTTATGCCAGGTCGAATTGGCCGTCCGGCGGGTTTGGGCCCCGACATTATACTGGCTGAGAATACGCCCGGTGGTCAGAAGCAGCGGGAAGCGCGGCCCGGTGCGTTCATCAGTGGCGACATATTCCGTCACCACAAACTTGCCCTTGCCACGGACAAAGCCGTCAATATGCATGACCGGGGTGCCTTTGGGCGCCTTGTCATTACAGGGCCACTGAACCGATCCTTCACGTTCGAGAAGGTCATAATTCACATTGGCAAAGCTTGGCGTGGTGGCGGCAATTTCATCCATCACCTGCGACGGATGGGTGTAATGCCAATCAAGTCCCATCGCACGCGCCAAATTCTGGGTGACTTCCCAATCGGCAAAACCGTTGAGCGGCGTCATGACCTTGCGCACCCGGTTGATACGGCGTTCGGCATTGGTAAATGTGCCGTCCTTTTCAAGGAAGGTCGAACCGGGCAGGAAAACATGGGCATGGTTGGCTGTTTCATTCAAAAACAGGTCATGGACCACAACGCATTCCATCGCGGCCAAACCGGCGGCCACATGTTTGGTATCGGGATCTGATTGCAGGATGTCTTCACCCTGAATGTAAATCCCCTTGAATGTGCCTTCGACAGCCGCATCAAGCATATTAGGAATACGCAAGCCCGGCTCGTCATCCAGTTTAACGCCCCAGATATCTTCGAAAATATCGCGGGTGGCACTGTCCTGAATATGGCGATAGCCCGGCAATTCATGCGGGAAGGAGCCCATATCGCACGCGCCCTGCACGTTATTCTGACCGCGCAACGGGTTCACACCAACCCCCGGACGCCCAAGATTGCCGGTCGCCATGGCAAGGTTGGCAATCGCCATCACGGTTGTCGAGCCTTGGCTGTGCTCCGTAACACCCAGCCCGTAATAGATCGCACCATTGCCACCGGTGGCAAAGGTCCGTGCGGCTGTGCGCATGGTTTGCGCATCCACACCGATCATGTCGGCGATGGCTTCGGGGCTGTGTTTTGGGTCGGAAACAAATGCTGCCCAATCCTGGAACTCATCCCAGTCACAGCGTTCACGGACAAACGCCTCGTCAAACAGGCCCTCGGTCACGATGACATGCGCCAAGGATGTCAGAACCGCAACGTTGGTCCCCGGACGCAACGCGACATGGGCAACGGCCTCAACATGGGGGGTCCGCACAAGATCAATGCGTCGCGGATCAATGACGATCAGCTTCGCCCCTTCGCGCAGACGTTTTTTCAAACGCGATGCAAACACCGGGTGGCCATCGGTCGGGTTAGCCCCGATCAGGATGACAACATCGGTATGTTCAACACTGTCAAAGTCCTGCGTGCCCGCCGATGTGCCAAAGGTCGTTTTCAACCCATAGCCAGTTGGCGAATGACACACACGTGCACAGGTATCGACGTTATTATTGCCAAACCCGGCCCGGATCAGTTTTTGAACAAGGAAGGTTTCCTCGTTCGTGCAGCGCGATGACGTGATGCCCCCAATCGCACCTTTACCATATTGGGCCTGAATGGATCGGAATTTGTCGGCGGTAAAGCGAAGGGCCTCTTCCCAGCTAACTTCCTGCCAAGGGTCCGAGGTATTTTCACGGATCATCGGGTTAAGGATGCGGTCCTTGTGACTGGCATAGCCATAGGCAAAGCGCCCTTTGACACAGGAATGCCCACGGTTGGCTTTGCCGTCCTTATAGGGGACCATGCGCACCAATTCTTCGCCGCGCATTTCCGCCTTGAACGAACATCCGACCCCGCAATACGCACAGGTGGTCACAACCGAATGTTCCGGCTGACCAATTTCAATGATCGATTTTTCCTGCAAGGTCGCGGTTGGGCAGGCCTGAACACAGGCACCACATGACACGCATTCAGAATCAAGAAAATCTTCGTGCATACCCGGTGACACGCGGCTTTCAAACCCGCGGCCTTCGATGGTCAGCGCAAAGGTGCCCTGCACTTCTTCGCAGGCACGCACGCAGCGCGAACAGACAATGCATTTCGACGGGTCATAGGTGAAGTACGGGTTGGTTTCATCCTTTGCCATATAGCGCGGATTTTCTTCGCCGTTGTCGCGGACCTTCACATGATTGCCGCCGTCATAGCCGTAGCGCACATCGCGCAGGCCAACCGCACCGGCCATGTCCTGAAGTTCGCAATCACCATTGGCCGCACAGGTCAGGCAATCAAGCGGATGGTCGGAGATATAAAGCTCCATCACGCCTTTGCGGATTTTCTTTAAACGGTCTGTTTGGGTGCGCACCACCATGCCGTCTGTCGCCGGTGTGGTACAGGATGACGGCGTGCCGTTACGGCCTTCGACCTCAACCAGACACAGGCGGCAGGAGCCAAACGCATCGACCATATCGGTCGCGCAAAGCTTGGGGACCTGAATACCCGCTTCCATCGAGGCGCGCATAACAGATGTGCCCTCGGGAACGGTCACATTGTTACCATCAATGGTCAGCGTGACGGTTTTTTCCGAGTGGGCAGCTGGGGTTCCGTAGTCGACTTCTTTGATCAAGGACATCGTTTTCACTCCGCAGCTATGTCAAGCGCATGAGGCTTGAAATCATCAGGGAAATGGGTCAGTGCGCTCATCACCGGATAAGGCGTAAACCCACCCAAGGCGCACAACGAGCCGAACTTCATCGTGTTACAAAGATCGGTCAGCAATTCGATCTGCAATTCGGGGTCTTCGCCGCGTGCCAGTTTATCAACAACTTCGGTGCCTCGGATTGATCCGATGCGGCATGGCGTGCATTTACCACACGATTCAATTGCACAGAATTCCATGGCAAAACGGGCCTGCTTCATCAGATCAACCGTGTCATCAAAAACAACAACACCGGCATGCCCGATCAGGCCATCCCGCTTGGCGAATTCTTCGTAGTCAAACGGCGTATCAAACAGTTCCTTGGGGAAATACGCGCCCAAAGGACCGCCAACCTGAACAGCCTTAATCGGGCGCCCGGTGGCTGTCCCACCGCCGATCTGTTCGACAATCTCGCCAAGGGTCAGACCAAATCCGACCTCATAAAGCCCGCCATGTTTGACGTTCCCGGCGATCTGTATCGGAATGGTACCACGCGACCGGCCCATGCCGAAATCACGATAATAATCCGCACCCTTTTCCAGAATAACTGGAACCGAACAGAGCGAGATAACATTGTTAACAACCGTTGGACGGCCCATGAACCCTTCGAGTGCTGGCAGTGGTGGCTTGGCACGGACAACACCGCGCTTGCCTTCCATACTGTTAAGAAGCGATGTTTCCTCGCCGCAAACATAGGCACCCGCACCCATGCGGACTTCCATATCGAACGTCTTGCCCGATTCAAGGATATTGTCGCCCAAAACGCCGTTGGCACGTGCAACTTCGATGGCTTCGTTCATGATGCGGATGGCAGCAGGATATTCCGACCGGGTGTAGACATATCCCTTGGTCGCACCGGTGGCCAAACCAGCAATGATCATGCCTTCGATCAGGACAAACGGTTCACCTTCCATAATCATACGGTCGGCAAACGTGCCGCTGTCGCCCTCGTCGGCATTACAGACAATGTATTTCTGCTCCGCCGGGGCTTGGCGCACGGTGTTCCATTTTATGCCCGTCGGGAAACCGGCACCGCCGCGCCCACGCAGGCCGCTATCGGTCACGGACTGGACAATTTGCTCATCCGTCATTTCAAGTGCGTTTTTAAGACCGGTAAGTCCGTCGTAGGCCCGGTAATCTTCAAGCGACACCGGATCGATAAAGCCACAACGCTGGAATGTCAGGCGGGTCTGACTTTTAAGAAACGGGATATTTTCCGTGCGACCAAGGTAAAGCTTGTGCTCACCACCGGTCAGGAAGTCGGCTGCAAACAACGTATCGACATCTTCCGGAGTTACCGGGCCATAGGCCACACGACCGTGCGATGTTTCGACCTCAACCATCGGTTCAAGCCAGTACATGCCAAACGATCCGTTGCGCACGACTTTAACATCTGCTCCGGCTGTTGTGGCCTTTTTGGCGATCGCGGTTGCGACATCATCTGCACCAAGGGCAACAGAGCCGGAGTCTAGCGGGACATAAACCTTGATACTCATGACCCCACCTCATCGAGAATGCGGTTCATGCGGTCTTTGCTGACCCGGCCAACCACCTTGCCATCAACCATGGCCGCCGGTGCACAGGCACACAGACCAAGACAGAAAACAGGTTCAAGCGTGACTTTGTGATCGCTGGTTGTTTGCGACCAATCGACTTTAAGGCGACTTTTGGCATGATCGCCAAGATCATCTGCCCCCATCGCCTGACAGGCTTCCGCCCGGCAGATCTTAATCACATGCTTGCCCGCTTTTTCTTCGCGGAAGTCATGATAGAAACTGGCAACCCCATGGACTTCCGCCCGGCTGAGATTGAGTTTTTTCGAAATGGTCTGGAGCGCGCCTTCGGGAATATAGCCGAATTCTTCCTGCACCTCATGCAGGATTGGCAATAATGGGCCTTCAAGTGCAGCCATGCTGTCACAAATTGACGCAACGCGGACGCTGTGTTCCTCGGTATTAGTCGACATGCAAGCCTCTCTCACTTAGCAGTCTATTGAATTCTTTGTTCTTTTGGTTTGTTATTTTTATAAGTGTCGGTCAAACACACCGGGTGTTCAATAAAGCCGTCCCGTTACGCGATAGCGTAAACCTATCAAACGGTTTTCACGCCCGTTCGAGTTCCGACAACAGCTTGGCTTCTTTCAACAAAGCCGAAACCACTGGCGTTGCCGGTTCACGCTTGACCGCAATCATCCCGACAAGGTGGGCCGCATCGGGTTCCACAATCGGGATCGATTTGACCCGGTCATGTATGCTGAATTCCTTGATCATTTTAACCGGCATGATGCTGGCCCAGTTTCCCGTATGCACATGGGTAAACAGGGCAATCATCGAATCACTTTCAAGTGTCGGGCTGATCTTTGCCCCGGCCTCGCTGAGATGCTGATTGATGATCCGCCGGTTCTGCATATCAGGTGTCAACAGACAAAGCGGAAACTTCGCAGCTTCTTGCCAGGTAATGCTATCACGGTCCCCGATATCGGCGAAATTCGATGTCACCAGATGATAGCGTTCGTAATAAAGCGGGATCGACGTCACCCGCCCCAGCGGTTCGTTATCAAGGTAAGTAATCCCGACATCGATTTGCAGATTATCCAGCAATGCCTGAATTTCGGTCGACGTCCGCGACAAAACCGCAAAGGTCACATCGGGATGCTTTTCACGAAACGGGGTGGTCAGTTCCTGAACCATCGAAAGGGCGGTGGGGATAACGGCAATCTGTACCTGCCCGGTCAGGCCAAACCGCATGGCGCGCATTTCATCGCGCATCGAACGCGTGCTGCCAACAATATGGCGCGCCCATTCCAGAACACGTTCACCTTCGGGAGTTAGGCCTTGATACCGTGATCCGCGCTTGACCAGCACAACACCAAGGTGATCTTCAAGCTGACGCAGCGCACTGGACAGCGTTGGCTGTGTCACGCCGCAGTGTTCGGCGGCATGGCCAAAATGCTGCTCACGGGCGAGCACCATAAACATTTCGAGTTTATCGATCATTTTGTATCCGGCATCGAAAGATGCGATGCGCTTTGTGACATTGGGTGCTGTCTTAAGTTTGCTGTCTGGCACTATCGAACAGCCAATCAGACAGCCTTCATACGTGCAAAGTGCCCTTGTTGCAGGATAACCGATTGTCCCTACAGACTAAAAGGTTATTCCTGCAACAGGACGCGGGTTGGCAGACAGAACGCCAACCCGACGGAACCGACCACGGGTACGGTGGTCGGTTCCTGGGGCCTGATTACGCTTCGGACGCTGCTTTTGCGCCTGAACCGCTTTCCTGTGTTTCCATGTAATGCTTGTCATCAATCGGACGGATCATTTTGTTGGCGATCAAGGCAATCCCCAACAGAGCCGCCATGGCATACATGGTAGTGTTATA
This sequence comes from Thalassospira sp. GB04J01, assembly GCF_000751115.1. Taxonomy (NCBI): domain Bacteria; kingdom Pseudomonadati; phylum Pseudomonadota; class Alphaproteobacteria; order Rhodospirillales; family Thalassospiraceae; genus Thalassospira; species Thalassospira sp. GB04J01. The sequence continues at coordinate 11,427 of NZ_CCDX020000001.1, forward strand.
CAGGCTTGATGTCGGATCGACCGTTCCAGCCGGTGCGATTTCCATCAGACGACCAATCGTAACGGTTTTCGCCGCAACCAATTGGTCAAGCTGTTCAAGACCTGCACCGAATTTGGCCTGGAAGGCCGCCGGATCAATCTTGGCGGCCAGATCCTTGATCGAATTGGTGACCGAGGTTTGACGCAACTGGGTAATGGCCAGCGGACCAAGCACACCAGCAGTACTCCAGGCAGTCAAAAGACGGCCATGGATGCCACCGACATATTTGGTGCCAAAGATATCGGCAAGATACGCCGGAATGGTTGCAAAGCCACCGCCATACATCGTGAAGATGATCATGGTCGCGGCATAGAACATCACGAGATATGTGACAGCCGGATTGACGCTGACCTGCTGTGCAGAATACGGGATCGACAGATACAGAATGATCCCAAGAATGACAAAGCAGTAATAGGTGTTCTTACGCCCGATATAATCCGAGATAGACGCCCAGAAGAACCGACCACACATGTTAAAGACCGAAATCATAAACACATATGTTGCGGCAAAAGCCGAATTGACAATCAAGGGCAAAGTCGAGCCAAAGATTTCAAACATCATGGTTTTGGCAACACCAATCACCCCGATGCCTGCGGTCACGTTAAAGCACAGCACAATCCAGATCAGATAGAATTGCGGGGTTTTAAGCGCCTGATCAATGTGAACGTTTTTCTGCGTGATCATGCGTTTGGACGCAGCATCGGCAGTCGGTGGCGTCCAACCGGCTGGCAACCAGCCTTCACGTGGAACGCGGTAAGAGAACGACGCGATCAACATGACGACGAAGTAGGCAACACCAAGGGTAAAGAACGTTCCTGCAGCACCAGTGTTACCCGTGCCAGCGACATAAACGCCCTCTTCGATCGGAACCGGGGCGGCTGCGACCTGCGCGGCACCAGCGACAACGACTTCGACCATCTGGCCGCCGACTTCTGCCATGCGCTTGCCACCTTCGGTAACAAGGTTAACAGCACTTTCAGCACCAAGATATTGCGGCACCTGATAGAAAGCAGCCAGCAGGCTTTCCTTGATCGGGGTTGCGATCATCGCACCACCGCCAAAGCCCATGATCGCCATGCCGGTCGCCATGCCACGCCGATCAGGGAACCAGCGGATCAGGGTTGAAACCGGCGAAACATAACCAAGCCCAAGTCCGGCCCCGCCAATCACACCATATCCAAGATAAACCAGCCACAATTGGTGGGAGGCAATCCCAAGTCCGCCAACGATGAAACCACCGCCCCAGCAGAATGCGGCGACAACGCCAACCATGCGCGGACCAACTTCTTCAAGCCACTTGCCCCCAAATGCAGCAGCAAGACCAAGACTTACGATCGCAACAGAGAAAATCCAGACGACTGATTGCAGGCCCCAGTCACCGGAGCTTGCCGCGACCACACCAAATTCCTTGATCAGGGCCGGGTTAAAGATGCTCCAGGCATAGACAGAGCCGATGCACAGATGGATGGCGATAGATGCCGGCGGCACCTTCCAGCGGTTGAAATCGTCACCAGCGACGATATGTTCTTTCTTTAGCCGATCAAACATGAAGTTGTTTCCTCCCGGTAGTATGACTTTTTCTTGCCCGGACCATGCAGTTTCACCTGATGGTGCAGGGCAAACGCGATTAGACCCGGAATTCTCAACGTGGCAATTGTCATGCCATTGCCCGTTTTGGTTGATTTTCTGTCAGTTTTCGACACCAACCCATCATATTGCAGCGCACGCACATGGACAAAATGTCCAAACATTTGAACTTGGAAAAACTTTAAACGGACAAAATGTCCATTCGCATTTGCAGCATTTCCACCCAAGACATGCGCGGTGGGGTCGTGGTCAAAAATGGACTCTTCGCATGATAAATCAGCGACATAAGACAAGAACAAACCGGCCTTTCGAAAAGTGCCAAACCCCTTAAGTTTTGAGGTCAGGAGTTTTGCCTTCTTGGGTCTGCTCTGATATAGATGTGATTGTCTGAAACAGGTTAGGTTCGGTGCGGTTAGCCCGGCCCCCGCGACAGCGGGTCCTTCCGTTGCAAATTAACGGCCCAAGACTTTCAAGGTGTACGCAAGGTGCGTATGCCAACAGAAAGGATTGGACATGCAACAACAGATTTCCGTCATAACCCTTGGCATAGCAGACCTCACGCGTTCACGTCGTTTCTATATCGACGGGTTTGGCTGGTCGCCCGTTTTTGAGAACAAAGAAATCATATTCTACCAAATGAATGGGTTTGTTCTGGGCACCTGGCTTGAAAAAGCCCTGATGAAGGACATGAACCGTCCTTCGGACGGATTGGCTTCGGCCCATGCATTGGCACACAATGTAGCCCGTAAGGAAGATGTAGAGCCCCTGATGCAACGATTGATCAATGCCGGTGGCAAGATGCTGCGACCGGCAGATACGCCCGTGCATGGTGGCTTTAGGGGATATGTCGCGGATCCAGACGGTCACGCATGGGAAACCGCATGGAATGCGGCGTGGACTATTGATGAACACGGCCATGTGACGTTTGGCCTTTAAACAGAGCCGCAATCCGACAACAGGTCCGGAATATCGCCGTGCATTTTTCGCGGATACTTTCCGGGTCTGTTGTCAGGTATCCGCCGGTGACCTTAGTCCGCTTCTGGCAGCCACATGGTAAATGTGGTGCCTGTACCAGGTGCACTTTCAACGCGCATGTGACCGCCTTGGCGATCAATCAGTGTCTTGCTAATGGATAACCCAAGCCCGGTCCCTTCGCGACGTTTTGTCGTATAGAACGGATCGAAAATCCGGTTCAATACCTCTGCATCCATGCCGGTTCCGGTATCGCGCACCGTGATCTGGATACCGGATTTCCCATGATGATCGACATCTTCATCGATAAGAGTAAGCACCCCCTGCTCAGGCATGGCATGCAGGGCATTGACCATTAGATTGACCAGAACCTGTTGCAGTTCGGTTCGGTTCATCAACACCAGACGGGCAGCCGTACTTTGGCGGGCCACTTCGATATCGGCCTTGCTCAGCAGATGTTGAACAAGGGGCAGGCAATCATCAATCACCTCTCCGACGATATGTCGTTCGACATAGCCTGCATATTCCTCAGGCTTGGCGAACTGCAGAAGCTTGGTGACAATCAGGTTGATGCGGTTGACCTGCTCGTCAATTAATCGCAGTTCGGTATCGGCGATACGCGCGTGCTCACCCAAAAGGTCGCGCAATACATCCAGATTACCTTGAAGAACCGCGACCGGATTGTTGATTTCATGCGCGACACCAGCGGTAATTTCGCCAATGGCCGCCAGTTTTTCGGACATAATGAGCTGTTTGGTCGTACTTTCCAGTTGCCGATTGGCTTCGCGAAGTTCACTGGTGCGCGCATCGACCCGTGCGTTGAGCTGATCATTCCAGGCCCGCAAACGTTTGTCACGTTCCTGCACCTGATCAAGCAAATCATCAAGATGCTCGGCCACCAGTGAAATTTCATCCTGCACCTGATTAAGACCGGTGCGCGCAGAAAAATCACCACTTTCAACCCGGTTAATAGTGTTGGTCATCCGTTCAAGTGGCTTGAAAATACCGCGCGCCCAGCGCAGGAAAATCGGAACAGACAGGGCCGCAACAAACAAAAACGCCCCGATGATGATCAGAAGGCTTTCATATTTGGTCTGGGCAAAGGGGGCTTCAAGAAAACCGACATAAAGCATCCCGACCCGCTTACCGAAACTGTCTTTGATCGGTTCGTAGGCCGAAATATACCAGTCATTGACGACAAAGGCCCGATCCAGCCAGACTTTGCCATCTTCAAGTACGGTTTTGCGCACGATACTCGATACCCGTGTCCCCAACGCACGGCGCTCGGCAAACAGGCGAACATTTGTGCTGACCCGGACATCATCAAGGAAAAGGGTGGCTGTGCCTTGGCTGCCTTCGGGCAGGCTGCTTTGGCGATAGACAAGGTCGTTGATCGTATCGATAAAGCCCAAATTCTGATTGAGCAAAATACCACCGACCAGTGCTCCTTCCCTGCCGCTTGGCAAGCTGACGTGACTTGCCGAGTGAACCACCATGCCCCGCGTTTCGGCATTACGGGTGGTCGGCACGGCATTTGGCGTCTCAACCAGATCAAGCCGTGCACGTGCAGCCAAATCCGGCGAGATCGCAGCAAGGTCGGCATTGCTGAAAATATCGATACTGGTCGACGCCCTGCCTGCAAAGGCCGATGCAATCACCGGCCAGTGAATAGCGGTGTCAGTATCAGGCCCTGTGTTCTCCCCATCAATCAGATAGAGGAAATCAAGCCCAAGGTCCTCCTGATGGCTGACGAGCAAATCATTGACCGCATCCGGGTTACCCGACATCAAAACCGTGCGAAAGGCAACCGATTGCCCCAGCGACTGTATCTGTTCGCCGGTATTGTCGAGAATATGGGAGAAGTACTGATGGGCAATTGTCAGATCACCACTGACCTTGGAGGTCAGCAGCGCATCAAACTTTGAATTCCAGCGTACCATCATCACGCCAAGCAACAGTGGCAAGATGACCAGTGTTGGCAAAAGTGCGATCGCCAAAAGCTTAAAGCGCACCGATCTTGTGCGTTTTGGTCGCGGCGAGACCGACCGGCCAAACAGCTTCATCACAGATCCCAGCTGGCACATTTACGATCAATGGTCTTGCGCGACACACCAAGACGCCGCGACGCTTCGTTGCGATTACCCCCGGTTTTATGCAGCATCGCCAGAATGTGACGGCGTTCCATTTCATCAAGTGTCTCGTCGCCGTCCGCTTGTGATCCCTGATCGGCGCGTTCATCGCGAAATTCATCGGGGAACCGGCCGAGGATGAGGGTTCGTTCAATCAGGTTGCGCAATTCACGCACGTTCCCCGGCCAGCCATAGCGGGTCAATCCCGCGCGAACCGCCCCATCCATGGGCACCTGACGCACACCAAGCTGCTTGGACAGCTTGGTCATAAACAGATTGGCAAGTTCAAGCACATCATCGCCGCGATCATGAAGCGGCGGCATCTCGATATGCATGACATTGATGCGGTAAAACAAATCGGCACGAAAACGGCCTGCTTCGACTTCTTCTTCCAAATCCGCATTGGTGGCAAAGACAAAGCGCAAATCGACCGGCGCTTCGCGTTCCGCCCCCACGGGGCGGATACGGCGGCTTTCGATGGCGCGCAAAAGTTTGCTTTGGGTGGCCAGTGACAGTTCACCGACTTCGTCCAAAAACAATGTCCCGCCCTGTGCATGCATGAAAAGCCCGTCACGGGCGGAGTGCGCGCCGGTAAAAGCGCCTTTGACATGACCAAACAGTTCGGCCTCAATCATCTCGGACGGAATCGCGGCACAGTTAATCGGCACAAACGGTTTTTCCGCCCGATCCGATAATGCATGCAAGGAGCGCGCGGTGACTTCCTTACCAGTACCACTTTGCCCGGAAATCAGGATTGACGTTGGCAAGGGTGCAACACGGGCAATGGTTTCGCGGATTTCCTGAATTTGCGGGGAATAGCCAATCAGCCTATCACGCAGCAACACATGATCGGACGTTGCGCGTAATTCATGACGCAGAACATGGTTTTCACGGCGCAACCGCATGCGATCAAGACACCGCGCCACCGCGTTTAAAATCTGGTTGGACCGAAATGGTTTGAGGACAAAATCAACAGCTCCCGCCCGCAACGCCTTAATCGCAGTGTCAAGATCAGCATAGGCCGTCATCAGGATGGCATCAGAGAAAAAGCCAATTTCGCGCTGCTCGGTCAGCCACTCGACACCGCTTTTGCCCGGCATAATGTTATCAAGGATCACCACATCAAAATGATGCTGATCAAGTTTTTTGGTTGCTTCTTCGCAATCGGCGGCCTCTTCAACCCGTTTGGCGCGTGGGCCAAGGGTGCGCACCAGAAAATTGCGCATGCCCGGTTCGTCATCGACAACCAGTATCGATGCCTTTTCCAGCCACGGGCCAAATTCCGGACCCGGGCCGCCAAAACTATCATCATTCCCAACAGGCGGTTTTACGCCATTGGCCTCATCCAATGCGGTCGATCTCATGATGGTCCTCCGCTGATACTTATTTTTGTTTTTTAAAAGCTTAGATCAGCAACGATGGAAAAGCAAAACCGTTGATAGCAACGATTGGGGTCCGACCAAAAACATCCGGGGTCCGCAAAACGTCAAAAGGGCAGCATAATGCTGCCCTTTGCGATCTATCGTATGGCGTTCGACGTGCAGTTTACTTCGGGATCACTGCCGTTGCTTCGATCTCGATCATGGCTTCGTCTTCGACCAATGCACTGACCACAACCATGGTCATCGCCGGGAAATTCTTGCCAAGGACGCGGCGATAGGCCTGACCGACTTCGCGCTGTTTGGCGAGATATTCCTGTTTGTCGGTGACATACCATGTCAAACGCGTCAGATGTTCCGGACGCCCACCGCCAGCTTGCAGCACGTCACTAATATTGATCAGTGCCTGCTCCATCTGACCGACGAAATCCTTGGCAACGAAAACCTGATCAGCATTCCAGCCAATCTGTCCTCCGATATACAACGTGGCACCTTCTGCCAACACGCCGTTTGCATATCCCTTGGGCTCTTTCCATCCATCTGGCTGAACGATTTTATGCATTTTTTTCTACCACTTGATTGATTTCTTTTTCGATTTTGGCACGCAAATCATCGGGCCATGCCACTGACTTTCCGGCGCCTCTTTTCGTAAACACCAGTGTGAGCGTTGTTTTCAGGCGTTGCTCCTCGCCCGAATGCGCGGTTATTTCCAGCTCCAAGCTAGACCGTCCGACCCGAAGCGGTGTCAAACGAAACTCAAGCTGATCGCCCAGCATGCTTGGCGCAGTAAAGGCAATACTGAGCCCCGCGGTTGGAACCGCCACCTGCATCGGCCCATGCATCGTCGGAAAACCACAACCAATCACGACATCGAACCATTCTTCGACCGTGGCGTTCACCATCTCGAAATAGCGGGGATAAAAGACAATCCCGGCTGGATCACAATGCTGAAACAGGACCTTTTGCCGATAGGTAAATACCGCCATATCAGACCCCCAAATACCGGTCAGCAAGCGCATCGGTCAGTTCATTGACCGCGCCGCTCCAGGCGGTAACGCCCTTTTCGACAATCACATAGCGATCTGCGACACCTGAAAGTTCTTTAAGCGACTTATCCACCACCAAAATGGTCAGACCTGATTGCTTAAGCTGATTGATTGCCGCCCAGATTTCCTGACGGACCACCGGCGCCAACCCCTCGGTTGCTTCGTCCAAAATCAGTAAACGCGGGTTGGTCATCAGCGCACGGCCAATGGCCAACATCTGCTGTTCACCGCCCGAAAGCGTCATCGCCTTTTGCTCCCGCCGTTCAGCAAGACGTGGAAACAACCCCGCCACCCGGTCGAAATCCCACTCACCCGGACGGGCCGCGGCAATCAGATTTTCCATGACGGTTAAACGGGCAAAGCACCGACGCCCTTCCGGCACCAGACCAAGCCCCAAGCGGGCCGCTTTGTGCGATGGCATTTTTGCCAAGTCCTGTCCGGCAAAGCGGATTGACCCATCGCGATGTTCCATCATGCGACAGATGGTCTTGATCGTGGTCGTTTTGCCCATACCATTACGCCCCATAAGGGCGACGGCTTCGCCTTCATTAAGCGATAGATCAATACCAAACAAGGCCTGCGATGCGCCGTAAAAGGCGGTCACACCACTAAGTTCGAGAAGTGCAGACATATCAGGCTTCCTCCCCGAGATAGGCACGTTTGACATCATCATTGCCGCGAATGTCATCAACAGTACCGGTCGCAATGACCCGGCCATAAACCAGAACCGAAATCCGGTCGGCCAAGGCAAAAACCGCATCCATGTCGTGTTCGACCAGAAGGATCGGGGCCTGTGCGCGCAAACCATCAAGGAAACCGGTCAGACGTTTGGAGCCCTCTGGTCCCATGCCCGCCATCGGTTCATCCAAAAGAAATGCACGTGGTTCAAGGGCAAGCGCCACCGCCATTTCCAACTGACGACGTTCTCCATGTGAAATATCGGCCGCACGCATCTCCGCACGATCCGCAAGTCCAACCCGCTCGAGCTGCGCCATTGCCGGTTCTACAAGCGACTTGTCGCTCAGCACCGGGCGGAAAAACCGAAAGACCTTCCCACTAACAGACTGGCGAGCGAGCATCACGTTCTGCAGAACCGAGAACTCCGGCATCAAGGACGACACCTGAAACGTTCTGGCAAGGCCCATGCGCGACCGTTGGACCGCGTCCAAGGCATTGATGTGCTGACCGTTAAAATGAATGTCACCGATATCAGATTTGATCTCGCCCGCGATCTGTTTGATCAGGGTGGATTTTCCCGCCCCGTTCGGCCCGATCAGTGCGTGGATTTCCCCCGCACGCAGATCAAGCGTTACGCTGTCACTAGCCAGAAGGGACCCGAATTGCTTGGTGATGTTTGACAGTGAAAGAATGGCATCAGACATGCTTGCGTTCCCCCGCCAAAACACCGACAAGGCCACCGCGCGCGAACAAAACCACGATCAGCAGCAACACGCCCAGCGGCAATTGCCAGAATTCCCAAACCCCGCCAAGCAGATGTTCAAGAATGATATACAACCCCGCCCCGGCCAGCGGGCCGAACAAGCGCCCCACTCCACCAAGAATGACAAACACCATGATTTCACCTGACATATGCCAGGACATCATCGACGGGCTAACAAAACGGTTGAGGTCCGCATAAAGTGCGCCGGCCAATGCCGTGATCATAGCTGAAATCACAAACGCCACCAGACGGATGCGAAACGGTGCAATCCCCACGGCCGTCATACGCTGGCTGTTCTGGCGTGCGCCCTGTAGGGCAAGACCAAACCGCGAGCGGATCAAAACAGCTGAAAATGCGATCGCAAGACCCAGCATCACGGCACAGAGTGCAAAATAACTGATCGGATCAAGGGTATTGAGCCCCGGGAACCCGTTGCGCACATAGATCGACAGGCCGTCTTCTCCGCCATATGCAGGCCACGAAATCGCGAAGTAATAGATCATCTGCGCAAACGCCAGCGTGATCATGATGAAATAAACACCGCTCGTCCGCAGCGTAATCGCCCCTATAGCCAAGGCAATAATCGCCGATGCCAGCAGCGCAACGATCCAGATAATGATCATCTGGGTCGTGCCTTCGATCTCGAACGGCCATGTCATAATCGGTTCGTAATTAAGCGCATGGCTGGCAAGAATACCCGCCGCATAGCCCCCAATTCCGAAGAACGCCGCATGGCCAAAGGACACAAGTCCTCCATAGCCAAGCACAAGGTTAAGGCCTACCCCCGCCATGGCAAAAATGGCCACCTTGGTCGCCAGGGTAATGATGAACGGCTCATCCATGCCCAGCGCAATCAATGGGACAATCACCAGCGCTAGACCAAGGATACAGTTGATAAAGGTTTCGCGGTTCATGGTCATATCAGGCTTCCGTCCCGAACAAACCGCTTGGCCGCAGGAACAAAACCAGCGCCATAACGATATAAATCAACATCGATGCAAGGGCGGACCCAATGGCCGTCGCACTTGCCGGATCAAGAAAGGTTGCAAACGCATGGGGCAACAAAAACCGCCCCATCGTATCGGTAAAGCCAACAAGAAGGGATCCGACCAGCGCGCCCTTGATCGAGCCAATCCCACCAATCACAATCACAACGAATGCCAAAATAAGCACCGGTTCGCCCATGCCGACCTGAACCGACTGGGTCGTGCCGACAAAGGCACCGGCAAGCCCGGCCAAAGCCGCGCCAAGGGCAAACACAATTGTATAAAGGCGATCAATATCCACCCCCAAGGCGGCAATCATGCCGCGATCAGCTTCACCCGCACGAATGCGAATGCCAAGACGGGTTTTACCAATCAGCAGGAACAAGCCCGCCGCCACAGCAAAACCGGCAATAATGATGGCAAGACGGAACAGCGGATATTGGAAATCACCGGGCATCACAACAGTGCCCGTCAGAAACTCCGGAACGCTTAGAAACAATGGGAAGGATCCGAAAATCCAGCGTGTGCCTTCGGAAAAAATCAAAATAAGGGCAAAAGTCGCCAAAACCTGATCAAGGTGATCACGGTTATAAAGACGGCGAATAATCAGTATCTCAACCAGCGCACCGGCAATGGCCGCCGCCATCAGGCTGGCAACAAGACCAAGCCAGAACGAACCGGTCCATGCCGCAACCGCCGCACAGGCAAATGCGCCAACCATATAGAGCGAGCCATGGGCCAGATTAATTAGCCCCATCACACCGAAAACAAGCGTCAGCCCAGATGCCATCAAAAACAGCATCACACCGGACTGAAGGCCGTTTAGCAGCTGCTCCAGGAAAAGAGTGAACATTATTGGAAACTCCGTCACAAGGTGGTCGGGGGCCGTAAACCATTATGGGCAACGGCCCCCACCGACTTGTCAGCCCGTGATTACATCGAGCATTCCGATGCATAGGCATCGGCATGATCTTTAAGGGCAACGCCAACGATCTTGTTGGTCAGAACGTCACCTTCTTTAACGACTTCACGGACATAGATGTCCTGAATCGGATGCTGGTTCGGACCAAAGACAAACTTGCCACGGACCGAATTGAAATCAGCCGCCCGCAACGCATCGCGGAATGCTTCCTTGTCATTGACATTTGCTTTGCCCATTGCTGAAAGCAGCAGGTTTGCAGTGTCAAAACCATAAGATGCATAGAGCGACGGCAGACGGTCATATTCAGCAACGAAGCTTTCAACGAATGCCTTGTTGGTCGCGTTGTCGATGTCTTTTGACCAGTTAGAGGTGTTTTTTACACCCAGAGCCGCATCACCAACTGCACCAAGAATGCCCTGATCCATCGAAAATGCCGGACCGATCAGCGGAATATCCACACCCGACTGAGCATACTGTTTCATGAACGCAATGCCCATGCCGCCCGGCAGGAAGAAGAAGACGCTGTCAGCACCCGACGCACGGATTTCCGCGATTTCGGCAGCGTAATCTGTCTGACCAAGCTTGGTGTAAACTTCACCGGCAATATCGCCAAAGAAGAAGCGTTTGAAACCAGCCAGGGAATCTTTACCGGCCGGATAGTTCGGTGCAAGGATGAAGGCGTTTTCATACCCCGCACTCGACGCGTAGCCACCGGCTGCTTCGTGCAGGTTGTCATTCTGATAGGAAACGCTGAAATAGTTCGCGTTACAGCCTTTGCCTGCCAACTGCGACGGTGCCGCATTAACCGACAGATAGAATTTGTCCTGTGCAACTGCAGACGGCACCACAGCCATGGCAAGGTTCGACCAGATAATACCGGTCAGAACATCAACCTTTTCCTGCTGGATCATTTTATCAGCAAGCTGGACAGCGACATCCGGTTTGCGCTGATCATCTTCGATCACGACTTCCAGATCGGGATTGTTTGCTTGTTTGACAGCCAGCATAAAGCCGTCACGTGCATCAATACCCAAGCTGGCACCACCGCCCGAAAGTGTGGTGATCATCCCTACCTTTACCGGATCGGCCTGCGCCGCGCCGGCAACAAGCAATGCAGCCACTGCTGCAATGGTTGTCTTAATACCCTTCATTTAAGCCTCCGTGTTTATACATTTTATTCGTTTAGCAACACGTTGATCCCACGACATTTATGTCTTTGTGCGTCGTGGTTTTAACGAACTTGATGCCTGCCCCTGATCTTGCAGTATTTGCATCATGCCCGTCCATCCTCAAAGCGTGGTTCGCACCCGCCAGAGTTCCGGAAACAGTTCTACTTCCAGCATTTTCTTAAGGTAACTGACGCCACCCGTGCCACCGGTCCCGCGTTTAAAACCAATAACGCGTTCGACCGTTGTCACATGGTTAAAGCGCCAGCGACGGAAGTAGTCTTCAAAATCCACCAGCTTTTCAGCCAGTTCATACAGCGACCAGTATTTGGTTGGATTGCTGTAAACCTTGTGCCAGGCCGCAATCACGGCGTCATCTGGCGTATAGGGCTGTGTGACATCCCGGCCAAGAACATGATCGGGAAGATCAATGCCTTCGCGTGCCAACAGGCGCAACGCCTCGTCATACAGACTGGGCGTTGCAAGCTCGGTTGTCAGCAACTCAAGAATATCTTCGCGATGGGCATGCGGGCGTAACATCGCGTGATTGCGGTTGCCCAGCATGAATTCGATCTGACGATACTGATGGGACTGAAACCCCGATGAAGGACCAAGCGCATCGCGAAACGTCGTATAGTCGCTTGGCGTCATGGTGCGCAACACGTCCCATGCGTTGTTAAGCTGCTCGAAAATCCGCGACACACGCGCCAGCATCTTAAATGCCGGGCGGAAATCACCCTCGCCCATGACGGCGCGGGCCGCACTGATTTCACGGATCGCAAGTTTCATCCAAAGCTCGGACGTTTGATGCTGAATGATAAACAGCATTTCGTCATGGGCATCAGATTTGGGATGCTGGGCGGTCAGGATCGCATCAAGCGACAGGTAATCGCCATAAGACATCTGATCGGAAAAATCCGTCTTCGCCCCCTCAGTACTAGGATCATATGGTTTGGTTTGCTTGGCCATGATCAGGTCACCGCGTTGCGTTTATGGAATTCCGGCTGATCCCATGATTTGGTTTCCATGATCTTGGCGAGAATTTGAACCGCCCCGTCCACATCACCATTATCGATATAAAGTGGGGTAAACCCGAAACGAATGATATCAGGTGCGCGGAAATCACCAATCACGCCGCGCGCGATCAAGGCCTGCATCACGGCATATCCGTGATCAAATTTGAACGATACCTGTGAACCACGGTGTTGCGGATCACGCGGGCTTGCCAGTTCCAGCATCGAACAGGATGCCTCGACACCTGCAATAAACTGCTCGCACAACTCGATACTGCGTGTGCGGATATCGGTCATGTCAACGCCGTCCCATGCCTTCATGGCTTCTTCAAGCACCGTCATCTGAATAACCGGTGGTGTGCCAACCCGCATGCGTGAAACATCCGGTGCCGGCGTATAATCACGGTCAAAGGCAAATGGGGCAGCATGGCCCAACCATCCTGACAATGCCGGTCGGATGGTTTTGGCGTGATCGGGCCGGACATAAATGAATGCCGGGGCACCGGGGCCGCCATTAAGATATTTATAGGTGCAGCCAACAGCGAAATCCGCGTTACATCCGGTCAGGTCAACCGGAACCGCCCCCGCCGAATGCGCCAGATCCCAGATCACAACTGCACCCGCCTTATGAGCAAGATCGGTAATGCGTTTCATGTCATGCATGCGCCCGGTGCGATAATCGACCTGGGTTAGCATCAAGACAGCAAGGTCTTCGTTGATCAGGCTTTCGACATCTTCGGGGTTTGGTGTTTTAAGCACGTGCCCCTTATCGAGACTTTTGATCAGGCCATCGGCCATATAAAGGTCAGTCGGGAAATTCCCGTTGTCCGATACAATCACCTTACGATCCGGGCGCAGTTCCAGCGCACTTGCCAATGCCTGATACACCTTGATCGACAAAGTATCGCCCATAACTACAGTACCGGGAGCCGCCCCAATCAAACGCGCGACAAGATTGCCGACACGTTCGGGTTGCGCCATCCATTTGGCATCATTCCAGCCCCGGATCAGCATTTCCCCCCATTCATCCTCAATCATCGCCTTGGCACGGTTTGCTGCCGACTTTGGCATCATGCCAAGCGAGTTCCCATCAAGGTAAATGACACCTTTGGGAATATGGAACAGGGATTTTGTGGCGGCGAAATCGATCATGCAGACATTTCCTGTTTCAGTCTGAAGCGCTGAATTTTTCCAGTCGCGGTTTTTGGCAGTGTCTCGATAAAGACGACGGAGCGCGGATATTTAAACGGCGCGATCGTCGCTTTTACATGATCTTGCAACTGTTTGGCCATCTCGGGTGTCGGATGAAAACCGTCTGCCAGAACGATATGGGCCTGAACAATGGTGCCGCGTTCTTCATTCGGTGCACCAATGACCGCACATTCGGCAACAGCTAAGTGGGACAACAAGGCGGCCTCGACTTCCGGACCGGCGATGTTGTAACCCGACGAGACGATCATATCGTCATTGCGTGCAGCAAAGTGATAGTAGCCATCCTCATCAACAAAGAACGCATCCCCTGTCAGGTTCCAGCCATCACGCACATACGTGCACTGACGCACATCATCAAGATAACGACATCCCGTCGGTCCGCGCACCGCAAGCCTGCCAACCGTTCCGACCGGAACTTCATTCATATCGTGATCAACGATCTTGGCTTCATATCCGCCAACCGGGCGCCCCGTACAGGCCGGGTGACTGTCACCAAACCGGTTGGAGATAAAAATATGGAGCATCTCGGTCGCGCCAATGCCATCGAGCATCGGTTTGCCGGTTTTTTCCATCCAGGCATCATAAACCGGCGCAGGCAGAGTTTCGCCCGCCGAAACAGCAGCACGCAGGGATGACAAATCAGCCCCTTCTTCCATCGCCGATAACATCACGCGATAGGCGGTCGGTGCGGTAAAGCACACCGTCGCCTTATAGGTTTCGATGATTTCGATCATGTTGGGTGGGGACGCTTTTTCAAGCAAGGTCGCGGTTGCCCCAAAGCGCAGCGGGAAAATGGCAAGCCCGCCCAGACCAAAGGTAAAGGCAAGGGGGGGCGATCCGACAAACACATCATCAGGCGTTACATTCAGCACTTCCTTGGCATAACCATCGGCAATGATCAAAAGATCACGATGGAAATGCATGGTCGCCTTGGGGCTGCCGGTCGTGCCCGAGGTAAACCCAAGCAAGGCCACATCATCGCGCCCGGTTTTAACCGCCTCAAATTTGACCGATTTGGTCAGGGCAATGCGATCAAGCTCGGCGTCATGATTGGCCGTCCCGTCAAAGCCAATGACCTTTTTAAGGAATGTGCTGTCCTTGGCACAGGCGACCATCTCATCCATCAGGCGCGTGTCACACAGCGCAAATTCGATCTCGGCCTTATCGACGATCTGGGCCAGTTCGCCGGACCGCAGCATCGGCATAGTATTGACCACAACCGCCCCTGCCTTGGTTGCCGCCAACCAACAGGCAACCATCGCCGGATTATTGGCCGACCGGATCAGGACGCGATTACCCGGTTTGACGCCATAATCCTCGACCAGCGCATGGGCGATACGGTTTGTCCAGTCTGCCAGTTCCTTATAGGTGCGCTGACGCCCATTGCCGATCAGGGCGGTGTTATCGCCAAAACCCTGTTCGACCATTTTGTCGGTCAGCTCGACCCCGGCATTCAGATATTCGGGATACTCAAACTTGTCCAAATTAAACTCTGGCCAGTCTGCCACCGGTGGCAAATTGTCCCGCGTGAATTGATCAGTATGTGCAGTTGGTCCGAGCATTGTGAAGTCCCTGATACAGCCATTATTGCGCCAGCGTTTGCCGTGCGATGATTATTTTCTGGACGTCTGATGCGCCTTCATAAATGCGCAGAGCACGAATTTCCCGGTACAGCAGTTCAATGATGTGCCCACTGCGCACGCCATCGCCGCCATGAATTTGCACCGCCTTATCAATGACGGTTTGTGCATGATCGGTTGCATAAAGTTTTGCCATCGCCGCTTCGCGGCTTACGCGCGGGGCACCGCTGTCTTTCAGCCATGCGGCGCGATAGACCAAAAGGGCCGACGCATCAATATCAAGCGCCATGTCCGCGACATGCCCCTGAACCATTTGAAGATCAAAAAGCGGCGCGCCAAACAGTTCGCGTTCCTGAACCCGCTTGATGGTTTCATCCAACGCACGGCGCGCAAAACCAAGGGCGGCGGCGGCAACGGTTGATCGAAATACATCAAGAACCGACATCGCAATTTTGAACCCGTCGCCACCATTGCCAATCAACGCACGTGCCGGGATGCGGCAATCGGTGAATTTCAGGCGTGCGAGTGGGTGGGGTGCGATGGTATGCAAACGTTCAGCAATTTCAAACCCGGGCGTGTTTGCCGGAACGACAAAGGCCGACAGCCCCTTGGCCCCCGGTGCTTCGCCGGTGCGCGCAAAGACGCAGTAAAAATCCGCGATCCCGCCATTGGAAATCCAGGTCTTTTCACCGTTCAGAATAAAGTCATCGCCTTCACGTTTGGCATCAAGGGCGATGTTGGCAACATCTGACCCCGATTGCGGTTCGGTCAGGGCGAAGGCAGCGATCCCTTTGCCGGAACGTACTTTTGGAAGCCAATCCCCCCGATGGGCTTCCGTTCCGAACAAAGAGATCGCACCACTCCCCAACCCCTGCATCGCAAAAGCGAAATCGGCCAACCCGTCATAGCGCGCCAATGTTTCGCGGATCAGGCACAGCGACCGCACATCCAGTTTCGATCCGGTATCTTGCGGATCAATTGCCGCATGGCGCAACCAACCGCCATCGGCCAGTCGGCGAACCAGATCCCGGCAGGCATCATCGACATCACCGTGATCAATGCCATCAAGATTGGTCGCCGCCCAAGCATCAAGCTTAACCGCCAGTTCACGGTGCCGGTCTTCAAAAAAGGGCCAATCAAGGAAGGATGTATCTGCCATCAGTCGCCCTCAAACACCGGTTTTTCCTTGGCGACAAAGGCCGTGTAAGCACGATTGAAATCTTCGGTCTGCATGCAAATTGCCTGCGCCTGTGCTTCAGATTCAATTGCCTGTTCGATCGACATGTTCCATTCTTGCGCCAGCATGGTCTTGGTCATCATGTGACCGAAATTGGGGCCTTGTGAAATACGGGTTGCAAGGGTGATGGCGTCTGCCTCAAGAACATCGGCCTCGACCAGACGGTTATAGAAACCCCAACGTTCGCCTTCCTCGGCCGACATCGAACGTCCGGTATACAGAAGCTCCGCCGCCCGGCCCTGTCCGATGATGCGTGGCAGGATCGCACATGCCCCCATGTCACAGCCCGCCAACCCGACACGGGTAAACAGGAATGCGGTTTTGGAGGTGGCAGTCGCCAGACGAAGGTCGGATGCCATGGCAATGATTGCCCCCGCACCCACACAAACCCCGTCTACCGCCGCAATCACCGGCTTGCCACAGCCGATGATCGACTTAACCAAGTCGCCGGTCATACGGGTGAATTCCAAAAGACCCTTCATGTCCTTTTTGATCAGCGGACCAATGATGTCATGCACATCCCCGCCAGAACAGAAGTTGCCACCGTTCGAGCCAAACACCACCGCCTTGACATCATCGGCATAAACCAGATCGCGAAAGGTATCGCGAAGCTCGGCATAGCTATCGAACGTCAACGGGTTTTTGCGGTCGGGACGATCCAGTGAAATGACCGCAACGTCGCCTTCCATGCGCCAGTTGAAATGGGTTGGTTTGATGTTCGCCATTTTAGTCATGGGGCGCCTCGTTATGATGGGAAATGGTGCGCAGAATACGGATCAGGCCATCGGCATCACTGGCCGAAAGGTCGCTAAACAGCTCGGAAACCCAGCCTTCATGCACAAGGGCCCGTTCGGCGAAATCCTTTTCGCCCGCTTCGGTCAGGCGCACAATCGATGCGCGGCGGTCATTTTCGACCGGCACACGTACGAGCATTCCCTCCCCGACAAGGCGATCAACAATACCGGTGACATTTCCGTTCGACACCATCAATGATTTTGAAAGTTCGCTCATGCGCATGCCATCGCGTTCGCGGTAAAGTGCGGCCAGAACATCAAAACGCGGCAGGGTTGAGCCAAATTCGATGCGCATTTTTTCGCGCAGCTCGCCTTCGATTTTGCGCGAGACTTTCAGAATCTGAAGCCACGCCCGCAAACGCGCCTTGGACAGATCAGATGTTTCATTATCCATCAGATCGCGCAGGTCATCGGAATGGTTCATATTCATACTTCTCCTCCCGATACCGAAATCGCCTGTCCGGTAATGGATGCCGCAAGTGGACTGCAAAGCCACATGACGGTGTTGGCCACTTCATCAGGCTGGATAAAGCGGTTCTGCGGATTGATTTTCGCAAGGCTTGCCCGTGCGGCGTCGGTGCTCATGCCGGTTTTGGCAACGATGTTTTCAACCGATTGTTCGAGCATCGGCGTTTCCATAAAGCCCGGACACACCGCATTTACAGTGACCGAACTTCTGGCAAGTTCGGCGGCCATGCCTTCGACCAGACCGATCACACCGTGTTTTGCCGCGCAATAGGCCGTGACATAGGCATAGCCCTTAAGCCCGGCGGTCGAGGCAATCGAAATCAGTCGGCCTGGCTTGGACTTATCCATCACAGCCAATCCTTCGCGGAAGGTCAGGAACGTGCCCGTCAGATTAACATCAATCGTGCGCTTCCACAGATCGACCGATGTTTTGCCAATCGGGGCACTTTCGGCCATACCGGCATTGGCAATCACCAAATCCGGTGCGCCGATTTCGGCCACCATGGTCGCATACATGTCGCGCACCGAAGTCTCGTCAGTCACATCGGCAACGATTGCTGTGATGTTCTGGTGCTGGGCAACCTCGACCAAAACGTCGCTACGCCGTCCAGCGATGGCAACCTTCACCCCGGTATCAGCCAACATGCGGGCCATAACGGCCCCGACACCGGAACCACCGCCAGTGATCAATGCGCGATGAATGGCAAGATCGGCCATGGCACTTAAACCTTTCCGGTCATAACGTCGGCCCGTTCGGCCAGACGTACCATCTGATCGCGCCCCGCATAATACGGTGCGGGCCAGTTTTCAGTCCGATTGCCAAGGGCGGCTGCCTGATGCAAGGTCCAATACGGGTTCGCCAGATGCGGCCGCGCCAGACAGACAAGGTCCGCACGCCCGGCCATCAGGATCGAATTAACGTGATCGGGTTCGTAAATGTTGCCCACCGCCATCGTCGCGATATTGGCTTCGTTGCGAATACGGTCAGAAAACGGCGTCTGGAACATCCGGCCATAGACTGGACGGGCATCCTTGGTAGTCTGACCGGCTGACACGTCGCAGATATCAACATCATTGGCCTTCAGAATGCGGGCAATCTCGACCGCTTCTTCGGGCGTGACACCATCATCCCCGACCCAGTCATTGGCCGAAATACGCACCGAAAGCGGCTTATGCGCAGGCCATGCGGCACGCACCGCATTGATCACTTCGAGTGGATAACGCATCCGGTTTTCAAGCGACCCACCATATTCATCATCGCGGACATTGCTGACCGGGCTGATGAAGGACGACAAAAGGTAACCGTGCGCGGCATGCACTTCGATCATGTCAAACCCGGCCCGGTCCGCCATTTTGGCCCCGGCGACAAATTGGTCACGGACCATGTCCATGTCATCGCACGTCATTGCCTTTGGCGCCTGATTGCGATCCGACCATGCAATGGCCGAGGCAGATAGAAGCGGCCAGTTACCATCGACAAGCGGCGCGTCCATTTCTTCCCAACCAAGCTGGGTTGATCCCTTGCGCCCGGAATGACCGACCTGCATGCACAGTTTTGCATCGGTTTCATTATGGACAAAATCGACAATCCGTTTCCAGGCCTGCTCATGTGCGTCGTCATAAAGGCCCGGACATCCGGGCGTGATTCGGCCATCCGCCGACACGCAGGTCATCTCGGTATAGACCATTGCTGCACCACCCTTGGCCCGTTCGGCATAATGCACCAAATGCCAATCGGTCGGGCAGCCATCAACCGCCTTATACTGGGCCATCGGGGACACAACGATTCGGTTTTTAAGCTCCATCTCGCGTAGCTTGAACGGTACAAACATAGGATGACGGACCCCGTCATTGGCCGGAACACCGGCCTGACGCTGGAACCAGCCTTCTGCCTCACCCAGCCATTTGGCATCGCGCAGGCGCAGGTTTTCATGGCTAATGCGTTGGGATCTGGTCAAAAGAGAATAGGTGAACTGAACCGGATCAAAATCGAAGTAGCGTTCAATTTCTTCGAACCATTCCATCGAGTTGCGCGCCGCCGACTGCAGGCGCAAAACTTCAAGACGGCGTTCGTCTTCATATTTACCAAAGGCCGATTTCAGATCGGTTTCGGAATGCAGATAATTTGCCAGCGCAATCGCGCTTTCAAGTGCCAGCTTGGTCCCCGACCCGATTGAGAAATGCGCGGTTGCCGCCGCATCGCCCATCAAAACAATATTATCATGCGACCAACTATTGCACAGAACGCGTGGGAAGCTCAGCCATGCTGATCCACGGACATGATGGGCATTGCTGATCAGGGCATGGCCATCAAGATGATCCTTGAATATTTCCTCGCAGGTAGCGATGGAGTCTTCCTTGGTCATCTCGCCAAAGCCATAGGCGTCCCACGTCTCTTGCGAACATTCGACAATGAAGGTCGCCGTTTCATCATCAAACTGATAGGCGTGCGCCCAGACCCATCCCTTGTCGGTTTCTTCAAAGATAAAGGTAAAGGCATCATCAAATTTCTGATGGGTGCCCAGCCAGACAAACTTGCATTTGCGCGTATCAATATCGGGCTGGAAATGTTCGGCATAGTCGGTGCGGGTTTTGGAATTCAACCCATCGCAGGCAACCACAAGGTCGTAATCCTTGTTATAGTCCGCCGCACTCTGGGCTTCTGTTTCAAAGCGCTGGTCTACGCCAAGTTCACGCGCACGTTGCTGCAACAGGATCAAAAGCTGTTTTCGACCAATGCCACAAAAGCCATGCCCGGTCGAGACTGTCTTAGCACCCCGATATTTGACCGCAACATCGTCCCAATAAGAAAAATGCGCCCGGATGGCTTTAGCACTTTTAGGATCATTATCAGCAAGGTTCGTAAGAGTCTCATCCGACAACACAACGCCCCAGCCGAACGTATCGTCGGCTTTGTTGCGTTCAATCACCACGACCTCGTTGGCCGGATCACGCAATTTCATTGATATTGCAAAATAAAGCCCCGCAGGACCGCCACCCAGACAAGCTACTCTCACCAGCTTTTCCCTTCCTGATTTGTTTGGTTGTTTCGGGAAACTGACAAAACGGTACGCCCCGAATTGATTTATTTCAAGCATAAATATTTTGAGTTTGAAATATCTGTGAAATTGCCTAGAATTTGCAAAACAAACGAAGGCGCGCCCACAATGGCCCCACGAAAATCACGGCTGGCGCCCCAACCATATCGACGATCAGGGAAGACAGATCACATGATTACCGACTGGGACGACGCATATGCCAATGGCGACCATATCGCCGATGCCAGCTCATATCCGGGCATGTGGGCAGAGCAATCCGCACGGTTCCGTGACACCCTGCTCGCGACCCAACGCGCAGAGCTTGATATCGCCTATGGCACCGGAGACCGCGAAAAATACGACCTGTTTCTTCCTGACGGCACGCCAAAGGGTTTGGTTGTTTTTGTGCACGGCGGGTATTGGAAGGCCTTTGATAAATCCAGTTGGTCACATCTGGCGAACGGTGCGGTTGCCAAGGGTTGGGCGGTATGCATGCCAAGCTATACGCTGGCCCCCGATACCCGCTTGTCGCAAATCACCGGTCAAATCGCGGCAGCGATAAATCATGCAGCAGCGCACATCGATGGCCCCATTCATTTGACCGGCCACTCTGCCGGTGGGCACCTCGTCAGTCGCATGGTCAGTGAAACCAGCCCACTGCTGCCGGACACCCTGTCACGTGTTAAAAATACAATCTCAATTTCTGGACTGCATGACCTGCGCCCACTTTTAAACACATCAATGAATGATGTTCTGGGGCTGGATGCTCAGGAAGCTGTGATGGAAAGTGCGGCACTTCTGCGCCCCGCCCTGCCCTGTTCAATTACCTGTTGGGTTGGCGCGGATGAACGTCCTGAATTTGTCCGCCAGAATGATCTTTTGGCCAACATCTGGACCGGACTTGGGGCATCGACCCGTGCGGTGCACGCCCCGGACAAGCATCATTTCAATGTTATTGCCGATCTGGCCGAACCGGATTCTGATCTGACAGCCTGTCTGCTGACCCCGATCAATCCGGAGGACATTTGACATGTCGACCGTCAACCTCACAACTGAAAACGACATCGCCTTTATCACCATCGACAATCCGCCGATCAACGCCACCAGCCACAGCGTGCGTCAAGGCATCGTCGACGCTCTTGATGAGATCGAAGGCGATAGCAGTATCAAGGTCGTCATTCTAATCTGTGCGGGCAAAACGTTCATTGCCGGTGCCGATGTCAGTGAATTTGGCCAACCGCCCAAAGACCCGATTCTGCCCGATGTGATCAAACGGTTGGAGGCCACCATCAAACCAGTCATTGCCGCCATTCATGGCCATGCGTTAGGTGGTGGGCTGGAAATCGCCCTTGGCTGTCATTACCGGATTGCGGAAAGTGGTGCGAAGCTTGGCCTGCCAGAAGTTAATCTGGGACTTATTCCCGGCGCTGGTGGCACAGTGCGCTTGCCACGCCTTGTTCCAGTCCGCGACGCTATTGCCATGATTACAGGCGGCAAACCGGTTTCGGCTGATAAGGCCAATGCAATCGGCCTGATTGATGCCATCACGCATGGCCCTCTTCGCGACGCTGCACTGGATTTCGCCCGCACCATCATTAATCGCCCGCGCCCCTTGGAATTGCGTCGCTGCCCGCCAGTTGATGCGCCTGATGATCATCAGTGGGATGAAATCATCGCGGGTGTCGGTAAAAAAGCCCGCGGACAGATTGCCCCCGTCATCGCCGCCCAGGCCATTCGCATCGGCATCGAACAGGACACTGCGGCGGGCCTTGTTCATGAACGCGAAAAGTTCGTCGAACTGCGCGATAGTGATCAATCCAAGGCACTGCGTCATATTTTCTTTGCCGAACGATCCGTTGCCAAACTTCCTGAACTTGATGGTGCTGCACCAAACCCAATCAATGAAGTCGGCGTGATCGGTGGCGGCATCATGGGGGCTGGCATTGCAACCGCATCCCTTTTGGCGGGTTTCAAGGCAACGATTATTGAACGCAACGAAGAAGCCTGCACCCATGGTCGCGCAACCGTTAAAAAGCATCTGAGTGGCAGCCTCAAGCGCGGCCTAATCACGCAAGATCGTTTTAACGATCTGCTGGCATCGCTTTCTACCAGCACCGACTACGCGGACCTTGGTACTGCCGATCTGGTGGTCGAAGCCGTGTTTGAAGATATGGCCGTCAAACACGATGTGTTTGGCAAGCTTTCGAAACACTGCAAACCTGATGCTGTTTTGGCCTCAAATACATCTTACCTCGACATCAACGAAATCGCGGCCAATTGCACTCATCCCCAGCGGGTAATCGGGCTTCATTTCTTCTCCCCGGCGCACATAATGAAGCTGCTTGAAGTGGTCCGTACTGATCAAGCCAACGCCACAAGCCTTGCCACTGCATTTGCATTTGCCCGCAAACTTGGCAAAATCGCGGTCCCCTGTGGTGTCTGCGATGGCTTTATTGGCAACCGTATTATGTCGGCCTATCGCAAGCATTGTGAGTACATGCTCGAAGATGGTGCGCTCCCCCATCAGATTGATGCTGCCATGGTTGAATTTGGCTTCCCGATGGGCTTGTTTGCCATGCAGGACATGGCCGGGCTTGAGATTTCCTGGGCAACGCGCAAACGTCTCGCCCCGTTCCGTGATCCGGCTGAACGCTACGTCGCACTTGGTGATTACCTGTGTGAGATGGACCGGTTTGGCAAAAAGAACGGTCTGGGCTGGTATCGTTATGATGAAAACGGCAAAGCTCTCCCAGACCCGGACGTCGATGCACTGGTGATTGCGGAATCGGATAAAAAGGGCATCACACGTCGCGATTTCGACGCCAAAGAAATCATTTCCGTCATCCTTGATGCCATGCGTAGCGAAGGCGATAAAATCCTTGCCGAGGGGATCGCCATGGGCCCTGACGCCATTGATGTCGTCATGGTCAATGGATACGGCTTCCCACGCCATAAGGGCGGCCCGATGTTCATAACCCAAAAGTAACCGGAATCAAGAACGCCTAATCATTTCATCGTCATCGGGGCAGAAGGTTTTCCACCTTCCGCCCCGATTTGGTTTCTGGTGTATTTCGAACTTGTCTAAATGCACTTTGATGACCAAATAAAATACATACTCAACACCCTAAAAAGGCGTCAATGCCGGTGTAAACGTGCCTTTGGATCACACAATACGGTGTTGCGTCGCAAACCTACTGCCTTTTTGACTTAAGCTTTCTGCCACATCGGGATCAATCCGAAATAGATTTTCAAGCCGTCAAAAT
This sequence comes from Thalassospira sp. GB04J01, assembly GCF_000751115.1. NCBI lineage: Bacteria > Pseudomonadati > Pseudomonadota > Alphaproteobacteria > Rhodospirillales > Thalassospiraceae > Thalassospira > Thalassospira sp. GB04J01. The sequence goes on from NZ_CCDX020000001.1 coordinate 35,699, forward strand.
TTCGAACGACGGCGATCAAAGAGCAGGTAACCTGCCGACGAAGATTAGGGAGAATTTGGGTGCAACTGACAGCCCGTGACGCAGCCCGTGCATGGCACGTGACTGATCTTAAGTGTTCAGGGTCCCGCCTGAATACCACATATCCCCGCATCTTCGACTGCGCGGGGCATGATCAATCACCGCCTTCATTAAGGTCAGCGATCACGTTATCTGTTTGCAATTCACCTCGGCCAAACAGGCGATCACGCGTCCATGTCCTTCTGATCAAAGATCAGGACGGACAAAAGATACGACGATGCCTTGTCACGTGAGACGCTAATTCCCTGCTGCAGACATGCGCCCTGCACAGGTTTTCTATCCGGGCACCACACAGAAGCCGAGGTTTCGATCATGCATTCATTATCTGATATTCAAAAACTTGTGTCCCGTCGCCAAAAAGGCAAAAGCCTCGAAGCGCCTTTCTATAGTTCGCCTGAAATTCTTGATCTCGACATCAAAGAGATTTTCAGCAAGCACTGGATTTTTGTCGCCGTCGAGCCTGAGCTCCCCGAGCCAGGCGATTGCGTCACGGTTGAGGTCGATAAGACATCGGTTTTGCTGCTGCGCGGCGACGATATGGAAATACGCGCCTTTCACAATGTGTGTCGCCACCGCGGGGCCAAGCTGATTGACGAACGAGCCACAACAATTGGTAACATTGTCTGTCGCTATCACGGTTGGACGTACAACGAAGATGGCGACTTGATCCTTGCCGAACATATGGGGGCTGGCTTTGACAAAAGCTGCCATGGCCTCAAGACTGTGCATGTGCGCTCAATCGCGGGTTTGATCTTTATATGCCTTGCGAAAGATGCCCCTGCCGATATTGAGGAAATGGCCCGCATTATGGAGCCCTACCTCGCACCACATGATATTGCTAACTGTAAGGTCGCCCATACATCGGAGCTGATCGAAGAAGGCAACTGGAAACTGACGATGGAGAACAATCGGGAATGCTATCACTGTGATGGCAATCACCCGCAGCTCACCGTTCCGTTGTCAGCATTTGGTTTTGGTTTCTCGCCCGATGAAATGGATCAGCGTCGTTCTGAGGAAGTGAACAAGTACCTTTCTGCAGTTCACACAGATCATACGCGCTGGGAAGCATGTGGCCTGCCATCAGCAGAATCAGATCATTTGTCAAACATTACCGGTTTCCGCACGATGCGCCTGCCTCTGATGCGCGCCGGGGAATCTCATACGCTTGACACCAAAGTTGCATCGAAAAAGCTGCTTGGGCAGTTCACGGACGCCAAACTTGGCGGGCTTAGTTTCTGGACACACCCGAACTCGTGGCACCATTTCATGAGCGACCACATTGTCACATTCTCCGTCTTGCCACTCGGCCCTGACAAGACGCTGGTGCGGACCACATGGCTTGTGCACAAGAATGCCCATGAGAACGAAGACTACAATCTTGATAACCTCACGCATGTCTGGAATATGACCAACGTGCAGGATGCCGAACTTGTGCGTCTTGCCCAGATTGGCAGTCAACAGCCTGCCTACGAACCGGGTCCTTATTCCACATTCACAGAACCACACGTTGAAGCGTTCTGTGATTGGTATATCAAGCGTCTGGATGACCACTTTGCCAACACCCAAAAAGCCGGGATTGCCGCAGAATGAGCGCGAACAAAACGACCACGACCGGACAAGGTGGCGATAAGCCCAGCGAAGAAATGCTGACCGAAGCAACCCGCGTTCCGCTTTGGGATCCTGAGCATGACGACGTTCTTGTCTGTCGACAGGTGCGCCAGGAAACCCATGACGTCAAAACGTTCGTCTTTTCCGGACGCGAACCGCGCGACTTTCGGTATTCACCGGGACAATTCATGACGTTCGAACTTCCGGTCGAAGGCATGGTGACGCGCTGCTATACGATCTCTGCATCGGCGGCACGGCCATACCGGCTCGAAATCACGGTCAAACGTGTTCCAGGTGGCCCCGGCTCAAACTGGCTTCATGATTACATGGTGCCGGGCAAGGAAGTAAATGTCTCGGGCCCGGGGGGTGAATTTACCACCGACGCGACATCTGAAGAAAAACTGCTGTTCATTTCCGCAGGAAGCGGCATCACACCGATGATGTCGATGACCCGAACGGCATGTGATTTGTCCGAACCGACAGATTTGCATTTCGTCCATGCCGCACGTACGCCATCCGACCTGATTTTCCGCGACGAACTTTCACTTCTGGCGTCGCAGAACCCGGGACTGAAAGTATCACTAACCTGCGACAGCACATCGGCCAGCCACAGCTGGACGGGCTTTAGCGGACGCCTGAGCTTGCAGATGCTGTCGTTGATGTCACCTGACTTCAAGGACCGGAAGATTTTCTGCTGTGGGCCGGGCCGCTTCATGGATGGTGTGCGCGACATGTTGCGCGAAGCCGGGTTCGACATGGAAAAGTACTATGAGGAAAGCTTTGACTTCGGGGCTGAAACGGCAGGTACGTTCGAAGAGCACAGCTCTGTCGCACCGGAAATCAGTGGCCAGACCTTCCGCGTAAGCTTCAGCAAAACCGGTCATGTCGTCGAATGCAGTCCGGGTATGACAATCCTTTCAGCCGCACGTGAAGCGGGACTGTTGCCATTGTCATCGTGTCAGCGTGGCATTTGCGGAACGTGTAAATCAAAGCTGAACTCAGGCGAGGTCGATATGCAACATGGCGGCGGCATTCGTCAGCGCGAAATCGATCAAGGCAAAATCCTGATCTGTTGCTCAACACCGCTTTCCGATGTTGAGGTCGAACTGTAAAATCCAGTCCCGACACGCATACGCCGCTCATCACGGTTCAGGATAAAGAAGCCGCCACCAGTGGTGCGGCCCATTTGCGAGCTATTCCTTGACCGTGCCTTCTGGCTGCAGTTCGTCGACGGCTAATTCCGAATCCAAACTTACGGGCCGTCGCAATGCTTGCGGCGTGCAGCCATAGCGGCGGCGGAACATCCGACTAAGGTGTGACGAGTCGCAGAACCCGCAATCAACAGCGATTTGCGCGACGGACTTCTGGCTCTTCTCGATCAGGTGGTGGGCCAGATCAAGGCGGATGTTAAGAAAGGCAACCTGCGGGGATGTGTCGAGGCTGATGCGAAAATGTCGCTCGACCTGACGCTTGCTGTTGCCCATTCGGCGCGCAATCTCCTGCACGGAAATCGGCATATCGATGTTCTGCTGCATGATCAACAAGGCACGCTGCACAATCGTATCTTGTGTCTTGAGGTCAAGTGGAATGCCCGGCTGCGGTTTTTCAGCCTGAAGCGCATCATCAATGATCATGATGTGAAGGCTTTTGTTGGCCTGTGCACGCCCGACATGCTTATCAACAAGATAAGCTGCCAGATGGGCCGAACTCACGCCGCCCGAGCAGGTGAGACGATCCCGGTCAACGACAAAAATCTGTTCTGTAACCGGATCAAGCCCTTCAAATTGATCAACAACTTCGGAGTGATGGAACCAGCTTATGCAACAGCGATACCCATCAAGCAACCCCGCTTCGTGAAGCAGAAACGCACCGGTACAAACGCCGACAAGTGGCACACCGGCAGCGGCCGCTTCATGCAAAAATTTCTGATAGGCAGGACTAAGGTTGGGCGCTTCGTCCATCAAGCCCCCAACGACAACGATATAGTTAAACCGTCGTGGGTCGCCGAGGCGCTCTTTGGGCTGTACCGTGATACCGCTGCTGGACGTTATCGGGTCCATCCGTTCAGACAGAACCGTCCAGTTGCACAGGATCGGTCTACTACGATCCCCCTCGTCTGCGGCCAGTCGCAGCACATCAACAAAGTTTGCAAAAGCGCAAAGCGTGAACCTGTTCGCCAGAATAAATCCGACAGTCAGACGCGGTGTGTTTTGGTTACCAAATTTCGTATTCGTAAGCACCGGCTCCTCCGATACAGACAAGGTTTCTGCTTTTGTCGTAGCGATAATCTCACTTTGACGCAAACATTCTATTTTGTGGCGCAAAAAGTCGCCAGATTATCAACTGCGATCTCGACGACCAGATTGGGGAACCAAGAGAAACTCTATGGACTCGGCATATCAGCCTAAAGGACGGCGTTCTTTTTAGTGCAAACTAGCACACAGAACATTCGCGCCCCTGATAGTCGATCTCCAACGTGTTGATCTTACCCTACTTCCGGGAAAACACACCCAAAACCGATGTTACCTTCGGAAGTGTCACAGCATGTAATGCTTCCAATCTTTGATACGCACCAAAGACCGCGGCTGATGCGCTGGTCGTCCTAAGACAGATATTCTGTCCGGGGCTTCGATAGAGAGGAAAATGATGAAGGTACTCGTACCAGTAAAGCGGGTTGTCGACTACAACGTGAAAATTCGCGTTAAAGCGGATGGTTCCGGCGTCGACCTTGCCAATGTCAAAATGTCGATGAACCCGTTTGACGAGATTGCCGTCGAGGAGGCAGTTCGTTTAAAGGAAAATGGTCAGGCAGACGAAGTTGTTGCCGTTTCCATCGGCCCGGTACAAGCGCAGGAAACCCTGCGCACCGCCCTTGCCATGGGCGCAGACCGCGCCATCCTGATTACCGTCGATGGGCCTGTCGAACCGCTTAGCGTCGCAAAAATTCTTGCTGGCGTCGTAAAGGACGAACAACCCGAACTTGTGATCCTTGGCAAACAGGCCATTGATGATGATGCCAATCAGACCGGTCAGATGCTTTCAGCACTGCTGGGCTGGTCGCAGGCAACCTTTGCTTCCAAGCTTGAGCTTAACAGCGGCAGCGCGAAAGTCACCCGCGAGGTCGATGGTGGGCTTCAGGCCATTAACATCAGTCTGCCCGCGATTGTGACGGCTGACCTGCGCCTGAACGAGCCGCGCTACGCGTCGCTTCCAAACATCATGAAGGCCAAGAAAAAGCCGCTTGATACGAAGACGCCCGATGATTTCGGCGTTACCGTCGCATCGCGTCTGCGCGTCATCCGGGTTGAAGAACCCGCTGTCCGTCAGGCTGGCGTCAAGGTCGCCAACGTTGCGGAATTGACCGAAAAACTTAAGAACGAAGCTGGCGTCATCTGAACCAAGCGGAGATTGAAATTATGGCTATTCTTCTTTTTGCCGAGCATGACAACGTCACACTCTCCGAGCAGACCGCAAAGGCGCTGAGTGCTGCGGCAAAGATCGGTGGTGACATCGATATTCTGGTTGCGGGCAAAAATGTTCGTGTGGTCGCCGAAGCAAGTGCCAAGCTTTCAGGCGTGCGTACTGTACTGGTTGCTGAGAGTGATGCGCTGGAAAACCAACTGGCAGAAAACGCAGCAACCCTCATTGTCTCGCTAAGCGGCGACTACGACACCATCGTTGCGCCCGCAACCGCAAACGGCAAAAACATTCTGCCGCGCGTCGCGGCCCTACTTGATGTGATGCAGATTTCCGAGGTAATGGACGTCGTCGATGCCGATACGTTCAAACGCCCAATCTATGCGGGAAATGCGGTTGAAGTCGTTCAAACGACTGATGCGACAAAGGTCATGACCATCCGGACGTCAAGCTTTGGTGCAACGCAAGACGGCAGCACCACAGCCCCGATCAAAAGCATTGATGTCGGTGCGACGGATGCCGGAAAATCATCCTTCATCGAAAATATCCTGTCGCAAAATGATCGCCCTGAACTGGGATCAGCCAAGATCATCGTTTCGGGTGGCCGCGCACTTGGCTCCGAAGAAAAGTTCAAGGCCGTCATTACCCCATTGGCAGATAAACTTGGTGCGGCCGTTGGTGCATCACGCGCGGCTGTTGATGCCGGGTATGCTCCAAACGACTTGCAGGTCGGTCAGACCGGCAAGGTTGTGGCCCCCGATCTTTATATCGCGTGTGGTATTTCCGGTGCGATCCAGCATCTGGCGGGCATGAAAGATTCAAAGGTCATCGTCGCCATCAACACCGACGAAGATGCACCGATTTTTCAGGTCGCAGATTACGGTATTGTCGGAGATCTGTTTGATGTCCTGCCGGAGCTGGAAGGTCAGCTCTGAGACGCACCTTAACCCAATTGAAACGGAACTGATCCAGTGAGCGAAAATTCTTACATCCTGCGCATTGCCTGTGACGACCAGCCGGGCATCGTTGCAACGGTAACGTCTGCACTGGCATCGCGCGGTGCAAATATCATCGAATCAAATCAGTTCTGGGATCGTCATACGAACCAGTTCTTCCTTCGTGTGGGGATCAGTGTACCGGCAGGAATCGACAAGGATTCAATTGTTCTAACACTTAATCCGTCGGTTGACCGCTTCAACATGAAGCTGAAAGTCGATGTCGTTTCGCGGCGTCCGAAAATTATCATCATGGTGTCGAAATTCGACCATGCCATGCTGCACCTGCTCTATCAAATCAAGGTGGGATGGCTTGATGCGGAAGTTGCTGCAATTGTCTCCAACCACGAAGACGCCCGCAAAGTTGCCGAGCAGGAAGGCATTCCGTTCCACTACATGCCGGTGAACAAAGACAACAAGACTGAACAGGAAGCCAAACTGGCCGACCTGATCAAACAGACCAATTCTGAACTGGTCGTCCTTGCCCGCTATATGCAGGTTCTGACCAACGAGCTTTCAAGCCAGTTTTATGGCATGATCATCAATATTCACCACTCGTTCCTGCCGTCGTTCAAGGGCGCAAAACCCTATCATCAGGCCTATGACCGTGGGGTGAAACTGATTGGTGCCACGGCACACTATGTCACCCCTGATCTTGATGAAGGCCCGATCATTGAACAGGAAACAGAACGGGTAAACCACGCGATGTCTGCGGATGATTTTGTCGCCACGGGTCGCGACATTGAAGCCCGCGTTCTCGCCCGTGCTGTAAAATATCATCTTGAAGGTCGGGTGATGCTGAACAATCATCGCACTGTGGTCTTCACCTTATAGGCCAAATGAGTGTCGGGGCCGGGTCAAATCGGTCCCGACATATTGTCCCATGCCGACCAATGATAATCGTCTCGAAAACAAGGAATGAAAAAAATGGCCGCATTTCCACAAAAGGCTAACGTCGTCATCGTCGGCCTCGGCGGTATCGTGGGGGCTTCGGTCACCCATCACCTGATCGAGAACGGGTGGGACGATATTGTAGGTATCGATAAGTCCGGCATACCAACTGACGTTGGCTCCACGGCGCACGCATCTGACTTCTGCTTTGCGACAAGCCACGATCTTTTGACGTGCTGGACAACCATGTACTCCATGGATTTCTATGAAAAGATGGGCCATTACGCGCGCATCGGCGGCATCGAAGTTGCGCGTGTTGGTGATGACGAACGCATGGCAGAACTCAAACGCCGCGTTGATTCCAGCAAGGCGTTTGGCACCAATGTCAAAATCATCAGTGCTGCCGAGGCCAAGGAAAAATTCCCGCTGCTTGAAGAAGACCAAATTCAGGGTGCGTTGTGGGACCCCGATGCTGGTCTTGTGACACCACGCTCCCAAACTGTTGCGGGCAAACTTATTGATCAGGCTGCTGCCACCGGCAAACTTCAAATGTTTGCCAACACATCGGCCCTTGATCTAATCACCGAAAATGGCCGCATCGTCGGTGTTAAGACCGAACGTGGCACGATCCATGCCAATCATGTTGTTGTCTGTGCTGGTCTTTGGGGCCGTTTGATTGCGGAAATGGCTGGCGAAGATTTGCCTGTGATGCCGGTCGATCATCCGTTGACGTTCTTTGGGCCTTATAACGCGTTTGAAAACACTGGCGTTGAAATCGGCATGCCGCTTCTACGTGATCAGGGGAACTCGGCCTATATGCGCGATACGGGCGACCCCAAAAGTACTGAAGGCGGTCAGATCGAGTGGGGATATTACTACGAAGAAAACCCGCGTCTTGTGCATCCGCGCGACATTCTTGAAAAAGACCAGGCACGCCTGTCTCCGTCGCAGCGCGATCTCGAACTCGAAGATGTGATCGAACCGCTTGAACGCGCCATGGAACTTACCCCAATCCTGACCGAGCTTGGCTTTAACGAAAGCCATTCGTTTAACGGCCTGTTGCAATCATCGGCCGATGGTGGCCCTGCGATGGGGGAAAGTCAGAAACTGCGCGGATTGTGGTATGCTGTTGGGATCTGGATCAAAGACGGACCGGGCATGGGCAAACTCATTGCCGACTGGATGACCCATGGCCGCACCCATGTCGATCATCATGCAATTGATTTTGCCCGCTACAATGAATTCCAGCTCGACGAAAAATACATCTATGACCGTTGCTATGAGACGGCGAAAAAGATCTACAACCCGCCAGTCCACCCGCGTGAGCCGTTTGCCAATGCACGCGGCATTCGTCGCTCCCCGTTCTATGAGCGCGAAGTCGAGCTGGGTGGATACTTCATGGAGCTTGGCGGTTGGGAACGCGCGCATGGTTATGCGTCGAACGAACATCTGCTTGAAAAATATGCCGACCGTGTTCCGGTGCGTGAAAACGAGTGGGATACCCGCCACTTCTGGCGCGTTTCCAATGCCGAACAGCTCGCCATGAGTGATGATTGCGGCATCATTAACCTGTCGCATTTCCATATGACCGAAATCGAAGGCCCCGACCATGTTGAACTCATGGAATGGCTCTGCGCGGCAAAAGTTGGCGGGGATGCCAATATCGGCAAGGGTATCTATACCCATATGCTCGACGAGGAAGGCAACGTTCGTGCGGACTTTACCATGTTTCGTATGGAAGATCGCTGCCGTCTGGTGAACGGTGCGGATGCCGGTCCACGCGACCTTATCCATATGCGTCGTGTTGCAATGGATAAGGGTCTTGATGTCACCATTACCGATGTCACCGAGAAATTCACAACCATTGGTATCTGGGGACCGAACGCACGCGAAAACTTGCAGAAAGTCGTTGAAAACCCGGATGAATTAAACATCGACGCCTTCCCGTTTGCAGCAATCCGTCAAATCCAGATTGCCGGTAAAACCGTAACTGCCTTCCGAATTTCCTATGTCGGGGAGCAAGGATGGGAACTGCATATGCACTATGAAGACGGCCTTGCCGTCTGGGATGCGTTGCGCGGGATCGGTGTGATGGCAGTTGGTGTTGAAACCTATGCCAACTCGCGCCGGTTGGAAAAGTCACTTCGCCTGCAAAACGCCGATCTGCACACCCAGTACAACCTTCTCGAAGCAGCCCTTGCCCGCCCGAAGGTCAAGGAAGCCGATTTCTGCGGCAAGGCAAAGCACGTCGAATATCGTGAACGCGAACATCAACCAGCAATGCTGTGTACCCTTGTCATGACCGACAATGTCGACGCACAAGGTGTAGCACGTTATCCGGTGGGTAATCTTCCGGTCATGGAACCCGAAACCGGCGAAACCCTGATAGATGAACTTGGTCGTCGTTCCTACACGACCTCCATCGCCTTTGGTCCCAGCATTGGCAAAAACATCGCCCTTGCCTATCTGCCATGGGACTATTGTCAGGAAGGTCGCAAACTGAACGTCTCCTATTTCGACGAGATCTATCCGGTCGAAGTCGTGGGGATTGGCTACACGCCGCTCTACGATCCGGAAAACCTCAAACCGCGCAGCTAGCGGGAAGACCTATCCCCCAAAAGGCGCAGTCGTTCTCAAGGCTGCGCCTTTTTTATGGTGTTTCTGTCTGCTGATGAGTTTGGCTTATGATGGTCTGGCTTAAAGGGATCCTCAGAAACGAAAATCAAACGTCGGCTGGGCCCAACCTGCTCGCCTGCCGATAGGCCGCCGGAGCCATCCCTTCTTGCTTTGAAAACACGCGACTGAAATGCGATGCGTCACAAAACCCTGTCGAATTGGCAATATCGACAATTGTTCTGTCCGTACGTTCAATCATCATTTTTGCCTGTGCTATGCGAATGCGCATGGCGGCGATGGACGGCGTAATATTAAGGGCCTTGTGAAAATGGCGTTCGAGTTTGCGTTTACTGACACCGAGTGCCTTCGCAAGATTCTCGGCGGGTTCTGGTGCATCAAGGCGTTGTTGAATACGCAATAACGCCCGACTGACCAGCGGGTCACGGGTCGATAGTTCAAGTGGCAAACCCGGCTGTGGTTTTTCGGCAACCTGAAGTTCATCAATGATCATGATGTGCAGGCTTTTTTGGGCCGCAGCACGCCCGACATGGCGTTCAACCAAAAATGCCGCAAGATGGGCTGAACTGGTGCCCCCCGAACAGGTCAGTCGATCCCGATCAACGACAAATATCTGGTCGGAAATCGGTACCATGCCTTCAAACGTTTCAAGAAAATCGTCATGATGGAACCAGCTGACACAGCATTTATAGCCATCAAGCAGCCCCGCCTCATGCATCAAGAAAACAGCCGTGCACAGCGCGACAAGCGGCACGCCTCGATTGGCTGCATCTCGAAGAAAGCGGATATATTCCGGACCGATTCTGACCTGTTCTTTCAACAACCCGCCGACAACAACGATATAGTCATAATCTTGTGGACGGGCCAAAGGTGCATCAGGGCGCACTTCAACCGCAGAACTTGATCGTACCGGTTGGCCGTTATGCGATAGAATATGCCATTCGCAATTGATCTGACGCGACTGATCTCCGTCGTCTGCCGCCAGACGCAAGACGTCTAGAAAACTGGCAAAGGCCGAAATGGTGAAATGGGGGGCCAAGATAAATCCGACCCTAAGTTTCGGCGCTTTCGGCTGCGTCATCTGTTTTCTCCGCGAAAGATGGCAAATACTTACAACGGATATGACGCAAATATCCAATCACGATTTCGAAAAATAGCTTCTAATTAGTAAAATTGATGACACCCAGTGGAGCCGCCTCACCATGACGCATTTTTCTGCTTTGTCGCTGCTAAAGAATGCCCTGACAGGACAAAAGAACTGGCAGGCGCAATGGCCCGACAGTCAACCCAAGTCAGAATATGACGTCGTCATCGTTGGTGCTGGCGGCCATGGACTTGGTGCCGCGCACTATCTGGCCAAGGAACATGGCATCACCAATGTTGCGGTGATCGACAAGGGTTGGCTTGGTGGCGGCAACACCGGGCGCAACACCACGATCATCCGGTCGAACTATCTCTATGATGAAAGTGCAAAGCTTTATGACCACGCAGTTGATCTGTGGGAAGGGCTTAGCCAGGACCTGAACTATAACGTTATGTTCTCGCGCCGTGGTGTTTTGATGCTGGCGCACAATGTTCATGATGTGCAATCGTTCCAGCGTCACATTCATTCGAACCGCCTTAACGGTGTTGATAACCGCTGGCTGACACCACAAGAAGCCAAAGAATTCTGCCCTCCGCTGAACATTTCGCCGAATGCACGCTACCCCGTCATGGGCGGTGCGCTTCAGATGCGTGCCGGAACCGCACGTCATGATGCGGTTGCCTGGGGCTATGCCCGAAGTGCATCCCAACGTGGTGTTGATATCATTCAAAACTGCCCGGTCACCGCGATCCGCCGTGGTCCCGATGGTTCGGTTGAGGGCGTTGAAACCGCCAAGGGCTTTATCCGCGCGAAAAAAGTCGCGGTATCAGCTGCCGGCCACACCAGCGTTGTGATGGATTCTGCCGGTGTTCGTATGCCGCTTGAAAGCTATCCGCTACAGGCACTGGTGTCCGAACCGATCAAACCGATTTTCCCGTGCGTTGTCATGTCCAACACCGTGCATGCCTATATCAGTCAATCTGACAAGGGCGAGCTTGTGATTGGGTCTGGCACAGACCAATACACCAGTTATTCGCAACGTGGTGGCCTGCCGCTGATTGAACATACGGTTGCAGCGATCTGCGAGATTTTCCCGATCTTTAACCGTATGCGGATGCTGCGCAAATGGGGCGGCATTGTTGACGTAACGCCGGATCGTTCCCCGATCCTTGGCACAACGCCAGTGCCCGGATTGTATGTCAACTGCGGCTGGGGCACGGGTGGCTTTAAGGCCACACCGGGTGCTGCCCATACCCTTGCATGGACGATTGCCAAAGGCACCCCGCATGACATCAATGCCCCCTTCACGCTGGACCGGTTCCGGACTGGCCGTCTGATTGACGAGGCGGCTGCTGCCGCCGTCGCACACTGAGGAGAACGAACATGCTTCTCGTACATTGCCCTTATTGCGATGAAACACTGCCGGAACTGGAATTTACCTATGGCGGTGAGGCCCATATCGCCCGCCCGGAAAACCCGGCGGATAAAACCGATGATGAATGGCGCGACTTCCTGTTCATTCGCACCAACGTCAAAGGCCCGCATTTTGAACGCTGGCGTCATGCCCATGGCTGTGGCCGGTTCTTTAACGCAGTGCGCGATACCGTCTCGGATCGTTTTCTGACGACCTACAAAGCCGACGCCCCACGACCGGACCTTGCCGTCCTGCTTGCAGATGCGTCAATGAAGGAGCCTTCAAAATGACCACCTTCCGCGTTCCGGGCCGTGGCCGGGTCCTTCACAACCGACCGGTTTCTTTTACTTTTGACGGCATGACCTATCAGGGCCTTGAAGGCGATACTGTTGCCTCCGCCCTGATTGCCAATGGCGTTCAGCTGATGGGGCGTTCGTTTAAATATCACCGTCCACGTGGCCCGATGGCAGCAGGTTCCGAAGAACCAAATGCCCTGATCGGCACCCGCCGTGGCAAGGGTCGGTTCGAGCCGAACACGCGCGCTACCGTGCAGGAAATCTGGAACGGTCTTGAAACCAACAGCCAGAACAAATACCCCAGCCTGAAGTTCGATGTCGGTGCGATCAATGACCGTGCCTATATGCTGTTTTCCGCTGGGTTCTATTACAAAACCTTTATGTGGCCGCGTTCCTTCTGGGACAAATATTACGAACCTTTCATTCGTGCGGCGGCTGGTCTTGGCGTCTCACCAAGCGAACCCGACCCGGACAATTATGCGTCACGCTATCTGCATACCGATGTCCTGATCATTGGTGCGGGTCCGGCTGGCCTTGCATCGGCACGTGCGGCAGCCACAGCCGGACTGCGCGTCACACTGGTTGATGAAAATTCCGAACCGGGTGGAACGCTTCTGAGCGAACCGCAGGCGTCTATTGCGGACAAACCGGCATGGGATTGGCTTGACGCTGAAATCAGTGCGCTTAAAGACCTCGGCGTACAGATCATGACCCGCACGACCGCAATTGGCTATTACCATCAAAACATGATCGGCCTGTGTCAAAAGCTGACCGATCATCAAGAAAAACCTGCCGAAGGCGCCCCGCGTGAACGCATGTGGCGTGTGCGGGCCAAGCAGGTCATTCTCGCACAGGGTGCGCTTGAAAAACCGCTGGTGTTTGATGGCAATGATCGTCCGGGCGTGATGCTCGCCGGATCCGCACAGACCTATCTGAACCGATATGGCGTGCGCGTTGGCAATAAGGCCGTGATTGTGACCAGTCACGACAGTGCATGGTATGCGGCCTTTGATCTTGCATCGGCAGGTACACAGATCGAAGCCATCGTCGACACCCGCCCGACCCCGAACGCGGACCTGATCAAAGAAGCCGCAGCGCGCGGAATCACGGTTCTTCCCGGACATACTGCGACAGGAACATCTGGGCGACTGCGGATCAAGTCGGTCCGTGTAAATAAGGTTGAAAATGGCAAGGTTCTCTCAGCTCGGAACATCAGTTGCGACAGCCTGCTGATTTGTGGTGGCTGGACGCCGACACTCCATCTGTTTTCCCACACCAAGGGGTCGCTGAAATGGGATGACGAAAGTCAGACCTTCCTTCCGGACCGCATTACCGAGGAATGCCAGATTGCAGGTGCCGGTCGCGGCCTTTGGGGCATTGCGGCTGCGCTTAATGATGGTGCTGTCATGGGCGCGGCTGCGGCCAAGGCGCTTGGAAAATCGTCAAAGGCCCAAACAGTAACTGTCGTAAATGACCGTCCCGGCACGGGCGAAAGCCACACCGAATTGCCGACCGACCTTGATCCGGGTAAGGCGCGGGCCTTTGTCGATTATCAGAACGACGTGACCGCCAAGGATTTGCGCCTAGCAGTCCGTGAAGGCATGCGATCAATTGAACACGTCAAACGCTACACGACAAACGGCATGGCAACCGATCAGGGCAAGATGTCAAACATCAACGGCCTGAACATTGCCGCCGATGCCCTTGGCAAAAAGCAGCCCGAAGTCGGTCTGACCACCTTCCGGCCACCTTACACCCCAACCAGTTTTGGCGCCTTTGCCGGCTATCACAAGGGTGAGCATTTCGAAGTAACCCGCAAAACTCCGATTGATAGCTGGGCCGAAGAAAACGGTGCGGTGTTTGAACCCGTCAGCTTGTGGCGTCGTGCGTGGTACCTCCCCAAAGACGGCGAAGACATGGACACCGCTGTGCACCGCGAATGCCGCGAAACGCGCAAATCCCTTGGCATGTTTGACGCATCCACCCTTGGCAAGATCGAGGTTGTTGGCCCCGATGCGGTTGAATTCATGAACCGCATGTACACCAATCCCTGGACCAAACTGGCACCGGGTCGGACCCGCTATGGCCTGTTGCTCGGCGATGATGGCTTTATCCGCGATGACGGTGTGATTGGACGGCTCAGCGATGACCGCTTCCACATCACCACCACCACCGGTGGTGCGGCGCGCGTTCTCAATATGATGGAGGACTACCTCCAGACCGAATGGCCAGACCTTAAAGTCTGGCTGACCTCGACCACCGAACAATGGTCGACCATCGCACTTAACGGTCCGAATGCGCGCAACCTGATTGAACCCTTTGTCGAAGGACTTGATATCTCTGACGCCGCATTCCCGCACATGTCGATTGCCGAATGCACCTTTGCCGGTTTCCCGGCCCGCCTGTTCCGCGTCAGCTTTACCGGCGAACTTGGCTTTGAAATCAACGTCCCAGCCCGTCATGGCCGTGCGCTTTGGGAAAAACTATTCGATGCAGGCCAGAAATATGACATCTGCACCTATGGCACGGAAACCATGCATGTGCTGCGTGCAGAAAAGGGCTTCATCATTGTTGGTCAGGATACCGACGGCACGGTAACGCCCTATGATGCGGGTGCCGGCTGGGCGATTGGCAAAAACAAACCTGATTTTGTCGGTATGCGTGCGCTCAACCGTCCGGACCTTACCGCCGAAGGCCGCAAACAACTGGTTGGCCTTCTGACCGAGGACGGCACATCCAAACTCGAAGAAGGGGCGCAGATCGTACTTGATCCAAACCAGCCCATTCCGATGAAAATGGTGGGTCACGTGACATCGTCCTATCACAGCGATGCAGCCGGCCGTCCAATCGCACTTGCCCTGGTTGAAGGCGGCCACGGAAAAACCGGCGATACGGTCTATATCCCGATGCCCGACCGAACGATCAAGGCAACGATCACGGGCACGACATTTTACGACCCCGAAGGTGCCCGTCTGAAGCTGTAACGTCTAAAGCTGTAACCTTGTCATTTTGAATACCGTCATATGAACGGAGAAGACTGCAATGACTGCACATGTCGATCTAAATATGGCCCGAACACTGGCCACAAGTTCCGCTGTCAGCGTTGAACTTCTGCCCTCCGTCGCGCGCTTTTCGTTGCGTGCGGGCACCGGTGAACAGACTGCTCTTTCCAAGGCGCTGGGCGTTGCCCTTCCGACTAAAATCGGTCAGTGCACACGTAAAAACAAGATTGAAGTGCTCTGCCTGGGTCCCGACGAATGGACTGTTCTGGCCCCTGAAGATCAGGCGGTAAAAATCACTGATGCCTGTGAAGCAATCTACACCAAAGCACCACACAGCCTGACGGAAGTTTCAGACCGTGAAATCGCCATTCAGATCACTGGGGCAAAAGCCACCGACCTGATGACAATCGGCTGCCCGCGCGATCTTGACCTTCTGCCGGTCGGCGAAGCCCGCCGCACCATTTTTGATGGCGTATCCGCCGTGCTTTGGCGCGATGGTTCCGACGAATATCGCCTTGATCTTTGGCGATCATTTGCACCGCATGTCATTTCGCTTCTTGAAACGGGCTGCGCCGAACTCGCCGCAGAATAAGCGCCCTTTCGGGCATCGTCCTTCATCGCCGAACCTTGAAATGGGACAGATCCATGACTGATCAAAACGTTCTTTCGACCATTGCCGATACCGTCATTGCCGATGCCATCAATCATGAACTCTCGCGTCAGCAAAATCAGATCGAATTGATTGCATCGGAGAATATCGTCTCCAAGGACGTTCTCGCAGCCCAAGGATCTGTTCTGACCAACAAATATGCCGAAGGCTATCCGGGTCGCCGTTACTATGGCGGATGTGAGCATGTCGATGTGGTTGAACGTATCGCCATTGACCGGATCAAGCAGCTGTTCGGTGCCGAATTTGCCAATGTGCAGCCCCATTCCGGCGCACAGGCCAATCAGGCTGTATTCCTGGCCTTGCTGGAACCCGGCGACCGGATCATGGGCATGTCACTCGCACATGGCGGCCACCTTACCCATGGCTCACACGTCACGATGTCTGGCAAGTGGTTTGATGTTGTTTCTTATGAAGTGCGCGAAGACACCCATCTGATCGATATGGAAGATGTGCGTCGGGTCGCACTTGAAACCAAACCAAAACTCATCATCGCCGGGGCATCGGCCTATCCCCGTGAAATCGATTTCAAAGCTTTCCGCGAAATTGCCGATGAGGTTGGCGCATATCTTATGGTCGATATGGCCCATTATGCCGGTCTGATCTGTGCCGGACATTACCCGAACCCGGTGCCGCATGCGCATGTTACGACCTCAACCACCCATAAAACCCTTCGTGGCCCGCGCGGTGGCATTATTCTCACCAATGACGAAGCCCTTGCAAAGAAGTTCAACTCAGCTGTCTTCCCGGGCAACCAGGGTGGTCCGCTCATGCATGTGATTGCCGCCAAGGCGGTTGCATTCGGCGAAGCCCTGCAGCCAAGCTTCAAAGAATATGCCGCACAGGTGATCGCAAACGCCCGTTCTCTGTCTAATGTTCTGATTGAAGGCGGCCTTGGTATTGTTTCAGGCGGAACCGATTGTCACATGGTGCTGGTCGATCTGCGCCCCAAAGGGGTGACCGGCAAGGTGGCCGAAGCGGCGCTCGAACGCGCAGGATTAACTTGTAACAAGAACGCCATCCCGTTTGATCCGGAAAAACCGTTTGTAACATCGGGCATTCGCCTTGGCACGTCGGCCGGCACCACGCGTGGCTTTGGCGAAGCCGAATTCCGCAAGGTTGGCTAATTGGTCCTTAAGGTAATCGAAGCTCTTTCAGACAATCCCGAAGGTGATGCCACAGTCGAAGCCGCGGTTTTGGCTGAAGTCCACGAATTGTGTGCTGCCCATCCGATCTACGGTCAGTAATTCAGGTGTTTTTGTCAGTTTTTGACATTTTCAAGATCGGCATCGGCCCGTCATCGTCTCATACGATGGGGCCGATGACGGCAGCTTCCCGGTTTCTTGACGACCTAAGAGACCCTGCATTGTATGCCCCTGGAACGACCCGGTTGGCATCTGTATCTGTCTCTCTGCACGGATCATTGGCCTTTACGGGCAAAGGTCACGCAACGGATCGTGCTGTCGTACTTGGACTGATTGGCCTTTTGCCCGATACGCTGGATCCCGATCAGGCCGCAAAGCTTGAAGCCGAGGTCCATGAGACAAAAACCATCTCACCAAAAGGCGTTGGGACCCTTAGGTTCGACCCAACCAAAGACCTCATTTTTGACTATGGCCCGCCGCTTGAACTACATGCCAATGCATTGACCTTCAGCGCGTTTGATAACGACGAACAGCTTTGCCATCGCGAAACCTATTATTCGGTCGGTGGCGGCTTTGTCATGAGTGAGGCGGAGCTTCTGGCAGAACGCGAAGGGGCTTCGCAGTCGCTAAATGCGAAAAAACAGTCGCATGATTTCCCTTACCCATTTGGCTCGGCCAAAGAGATGCTGGCCATGGGACAGGCCTCAAGAAAAACCATTGCCGAAATGAAACGTGCCAATGAGCGCGTTATTCATGGCAACGCCCTTGATGAAAAACTCAACACCATCTGGCAGGCGATGAATGATTGTATCAATCGTGGTCTGCATCTTGATGGTGTTCTGCCCGGTGGGCTTAAGGTCAACCGGCGTGCAAAGGCAATCCATGCAGCACTGTGTGATGAACGCGGGAACAACATGGCGCAACCACATGTGTCCAATGACTGGCTCAGTGTCTATGCCATGGCGGTAAACGAGGAAAATGCCGCTGGTGGTCGGGTGGTCACATCGCCCACCAATGGCGCTGCTGGTGTTGTCCCAGCCGTCCTTCGTTACTATCGCGACCATTGTTACGGTGCGCATGAAGAAGGCGCACGCGATATGCTTCTGGTTGCCGCTGCCATTGGCGGCATTATCAAGCACAATGCATCTATTTCCGGCGCAGAAGTGGGCTGTCAGGGCGAAGTCGGCTCTGCCTCGGCCATGGCTGCTGCCGGGCTTTGTGCAGCATTGGGCGGCAGCAACGAACAAGTGGAAAATGCTGCCGAAATCGCCCTTGAACATCATCTTGGACTGACCTGCGATCCTGCGGGCGGTTTGGTTCAGGTTCCCTGTATCGAACGAAATGCTCTGGGGGCGATCAAGGCCGTATCCGCCGCCAGCTTGGCACTGCGCGGTGATGGCACACATTTCATGCCGCTCGATAACTGCGTAAAGGTCATGTTGGAAACCGGACGGGACATGAACCTGAAATACAAAGAAACATCGACAGGCGGCATCGCGGTTAACATACCCGAATGCTGACTTAGGATTGTTTCAGGCCGATAATATTGATCTTGAGGCCTCCCGCAGTCTGCGCGCGACCTGTCGGTCGTGCTCAACCTTCAGCGTAAAATCGCTCCACTGGAGCGATTTCTTCACAGCTTCAGCCTTCAAGTTATGAGCACAGGCTCAGAACGCAGGAACATCAGAGGTTCCAAGGCGCTTCACGTGATCAAATAAAAAGGGACCCGCCTTGAGGCGGATCCCTTTTTATTTGGTTGCGGGGAGAGGATTAGCGCTCCCTTTGGTCGCTCAGCTCCGGCCGTTGGCCTTCGCAAAGAACCTGGCAAACAGGCTTGGCCTGTTTGCGGGTTCAATATCCGTAATCCCCGAAGCAAAACAAAAAGGGACCCGCCTTGAGGCGGATCCCTTTTTATTTGGTTGCGGGGAGAGGATTTGAACCTCTGACCTTCAGGTTATGAGCCTGA
>NZ_CCDX020000002.1:0-15732 GCF_000751115.1 Thalassospira sp. GB04J01
CGATGTTGACGTGCGGTTTTGTACGGGCAAACTTTTCTTTAGCCATTACTAACTCCGTTTATTCTGGCTTGGGCCTTAGCCGGCCGATTTGGCTTTGACTTCTTCAGCAACTGCTTGCGGAACGTCAGCATAATGATCGAACTGCATCACGAACTGGGCACGGCCCTGAGACATGGAGCGCAGCGTGTTGACGTAACCGAACATGTTCGCCAGCGGAACGAACGCGTTAACAACGCGCGCAATACCACGGGAGTCCATGTCACGGACCTGACCGCGACGGCTGTTCAGATCGCCAATGATGTCGCCCATATAGTCTTCCGGGGTAACTACCTCGACTTTCATGATCGGCTCAAGCAGCTTCGGTGAAGCTTTCTGCAGACCTTCTTTGAAAGCAGCACGTGCTGCGATTTCGAAGGCCATGACGCTCGAGTCAACATCGTGGTAGGCACCGTCGGTCAGCTTGATCGACAAGTCGGTAACCGGGAAGCCTGCGATCACGCCGCTCTGAAGCGAGCTTTCGAGACCTTTGGCAACACCCGGGATGTATTCTTTAGGAACGTTACCGCCAACAACACTATCAGTGAAGTTGAAGCCCGTACCCGGTTCACCCGGCGTAAAGGTAAGTTTGATACGCGCGAACTGACCCGAACCACCCGACTGTTTTTTGTGGGTGTAGTCAACGTCGATCTCTTTCGAGATCGTTTCACGGTATGCAACCTGCGGCGCACCAATGTTCGCTTCGACTTTGAATTCACGCTTCATACGATCGACAAGAATGTCGAGGTGAAGCTCGCCCATACCCGAAATGATGGTCTGGCCGGATTCGTGGTCTGATTTGACGCGGAATGACGGATCTTCCTGCGCAAGACGCGCAAGAGCAAGACCCATTTTTTCCTGGTCGGCTTTCGATTTCGGCTCTACAGCGATTTCGATAACCGGATCCGGGAATTCCATACGCTCAAGGATGATCGGCTTGGCCGGGTCACAAAGGGTATCACCAGTGGTGGTATCCTTCATGCCAACCAGAGCAACGATGTCGCCCGAGCATGCGTATTTGATTTCTTCACGGTTATTCGAATGCATAAGAAGCATACGGCCGATACGTTCTTTTTTCTCTTTAACAGAGTTCAGAACATAAGAACCGGCTTCGAGAACACCCGAATAGATACGCACAAAGGTAAGCGAACCGACAAACGGGTCACTCATGATTTTGAACGCAAGACCCGAGAACGGCGCATCGTCGTTCAGCGGACGTGAATCAGGCTCATCTTCGGTGTTCGGCTTAACGCCGCGAACATCGTCGATGTCATCTGGAGCTGGCATGTAATCGATAACAGCATCAAGAAGCGGCTGAACGCCTTTGTTCTTGAACGCGGTCCCGCAAAGAACAGGAACCAATGCGCCTTTAAGCGTCCCTTTACGGAGGCACTTCCTGAGAAGTTCCTCAGACGGGATTTCGCCTTCAAGGTATGCTTCCATCGCTGCTTCATCGAAATCGATCGCCTGTTCGATCAGGGCTTCACGATATTCTGCAGCCTGGTCTTTGAGCGAATCACGAATATCGCGATATTCGAATTCTGCACCCAGGTTTTCGTCTTTCCAGACGATTTCCTGGTTTTTGACCAAATCGACAACACCTTCGAATTCCATTTCGGAACCAATCGGCAGCTGCATGACAGCAACATTGGCACCGAGACGATCTTTCATCATCTGGACACAACGGAAGAAGTCAGCACCGGTACGGTCCATTTTGTTGACAAAGCACATACGCGGAACGTGGTACTTGTCAGCCTGGCGCCATACGGTTTCGGTCTGGGGCTCGACGCCGGAAACGGCGTCAAACACTGCACATGCACCATCGAGAACACGAAGCGAACGTTCAACTTCAATCGTGAAGTCAACGTGGCCCGGGGTATCAATGATGTTAATGCGGTTGTCTTTCCAGAAGCAGGTCGTCGCAGCAGACGTAATCGTAATGCCACGTTCCTGTTCCTGCTCCATCCAATCCATCGTTGCGGCGCCGTCGTGGACTTCGCCGATCTTGTAGGATTTTCCGGTGTAGAAAAGGATTCGCTCGGTAGTCGTCGTTTTACCCGCATCAATGTGTGCCATGATGCCGATGTTACGATACCGAGAGATCGGAGTGCGTTTTACCATAATCGACTCTTGATCCTAAGGTCTAGATTACCAGCGATAATGAGCGAAAGCCTTATTGGCTTCGGCCATACGATGGGTGTCTTCGCGTTTCTTGACGGCCGAACCACGGTTGTTCGCAGCGTCCATCAGTTCACCGGCGAGACGACCGACCATGGTCGTTTCGGAACGCTTGCGAGCAGCGTCAACCAGCCAACGAATGGCCAGTGCCTGACGACGTTCGGTACGAACTTCAACCGGAACCTGGTAAGTAGCACCACCAACACGACGCGAACGTACTTCGACGTTCGGCTTCACGTTGTCCATGGCTTCATGGAACTGCGACACAGGGTCGGAACCCTTGCCTTCGATGACTTCCAGGGCACCATAAACGATCTTCTCAGCGGCGGATTTTTTACCGTCGAGCATCAGACCGTTCATGAATTTAGTGAGAACCTTATCGCCGTATTTGGCGTCAGGTAATACTTCGCGCTTTTCAGCAGCGTGACGACGTGACATCTGAGCTGCTCCTTATTTCGGACGCTTCGCGCCGTATTTCGAACGACGCTGTTTACGGTCTTTGACACCCTGTGTATCGAGGGTACCGCGAATAATGTGGTAACGAACGCCCGGCAAATCCTTCACACGGCCGCCGCGAATCATCACGACAGAGTGTTCCTGAAGGTTATGGCCTTCGCCCGGAATGTAAGACGTTACTTCGTAGCCGTTGGTCAAACGAACACGGGCAACTTTACGAAGTGCCGAGTTCGGCTTCTTCGGGGTAGTGGTATAAACACGAGTGCAAACGCCGCGTTTCTGCGGGCATGCTTCCAGTGCCGGAACCATATCGCGCTGGGTGCGCGGTGTCCGCTTTTTGCGGATCAACTGGTTAATAGTGGGCATTAACTTTCCCTTTTACTACAACGGACGCCACTAGGGCGTTGCTCTTATCGACGCACGACGAGCGACCGCGCGTCTTTGCACAAAGTACAAAAACACGCGCGGACGCCCATAAAAGCAGGAATTCCTGCCTCGACGGCCGTCAGAGTCGCACTCAAGCGATGGGGGGCAAAACCGCCCGCTACCGCACAAAACGGCACCGACACAGTTACACCCCCCGTGATTTGGTGGGCGCATACTAGTGACGGCCCCCTTTTGCGTCAAGCAAAACCCTCAAGGCCTTCGAGTTGGCGCTTCAAACGCCGAGACGAACCGGTGCGTCGATAAGATTTCCGGTTCGCCTCTGATTCTTTAACGTATTGACGCGACGATGTTATTCGCCTGCCGGCAGCGAAGTCGTATCGGCATCGGCCTGCGGGCCAAAGTTGTCGCCGATTTCTTCTTCTGCCTCGATCTGCACCGTTTTGTCGCGTTCGGCAGCCAATGCACGGAAGCGGTTCATCACCGCACCGGTACCAGCCGGGATCAAACGACCCACGATAACGTTCTCTTTCAAACCGATGAGTGTATCGGTTTTGCCCGAAACAGCTGCTTCGGTAAGAACGCGCGTGGTTTCCTGGAACGACGCGGCCGAGATGAAGGAATGCGTCTGGAGCGAAGCCTTGGTGATCCCCTGAAGGACCGGTGCACCTTCGGCCAGCTCGCCACCTTCTTTGACGGCACGTTCGTTTTCGGTATCAAAATCACCGCGGTCAATGATCTCGCCAACCAGAAGCGTGGTGTCACCGGTTTTGGTGATTTCCACTTTCTGAAGCATCTGACGCACAATGACTTCGATGTGTTTGTCGTTAATCTTAACGCCCTGCAGACGGTAAACTTCCTGGATTTCGTTGACCAGGTAATCTGCCAGTGCAGGTACGCCCATAACACGCAAGATATCATGCGGAACCGGCGAACCATCAAGGAGCTGATCGCCTTTTTCGACGAAGTCCCCTTCCTGAACGGCAAGATGTTTGCCTTTCGGGATCATGTATTCAACCGGTTCGGTCAGACCCGAGTCTTCGAGCGGATGCACGACGACGCGACGCTTGTTCTTATAGTCCTTGCCGAATTCGACGCGGCCCGGAATGTCCGAGATAATCGCGTGTTCTTTCGGTTTACGGGCTTCGAACAGCTCGGCAACACGCGGCAGACCACCGGTGATGTCACGGGTCTTCGAACCTTCACGCGGGATACGTGCAAGCACGTCACCAGCGTTAACTTTCTGACCGTTCTCGATCGAGAGAATAGCGTCAACCGACAGGAAGTAACGGGCTTCAAGACCGTTATCCAGGTTGATGACCTCACCGTTCTCGTTACGCAGGGTAACGCGCGGCTTAAGGTCAGACGCCTTGGGCATGCTTTTCCAGTCGATAACCGTCTTGGCCGCAATACCGGTCGCTTCGTCATAGACTTCGCGAATGGTTACGTTTTCAAGAAGATCGACGTAGTTAACATACCCTTCTTTCTCGGTGATGATCGGAAGCGTGTACGGATCCCACTCAGCCAGTTTCTGGCCGCGAACGATCTGATCGCCTTCATCAGCAAGCAGTTTCGCACCATATGGTACGCGGTATTTCGCACGCTCGCGTCCGGTTTTGTCAATCAGCAGGATCTCAAGGTTACGCGCCATAACAATTTTGACGCCGCTTGAGTTCTCAACGACGGCACGGTTTTTGAGTTTAACCGTCGCATCGAAGTTTGCTTCAACCCCGGAAACCTCTGCGCCACGCTGTGCCGCACCACCAATGTGGAACGTACGCATGGTGAGCTGTGTACCCGGCTCGCCGATCGACTGTGCGGCGATAACACCCACAGCTTCACCGATGTTGACCGTGGTACCACGTGCCAGGTCACGACCATAACAATGGCCGCAAACGCCGGTTTCGGCATCACAGGTCAGGACAGAACGGATACGCGCGGTTTCAACACCGGCTTTCTCGATCACGTCAAGATGATCTTCTTCGACCATCGCGTTTTTCGGGACGATGATTTCGCCGGTTGACGGGTTAACAATCTCGTCAGCGGTGAAACGACCCAGAATACGATCCGAAAGCGTTTCGATCACTTCGCCAGAATCGACAACCGCAGCGATATCGAGGCCACGTGCAGTTTCGCAATCATGCTGAGTGATGATGCAATCCTGTGCGACGTCAACAAGACGACGGGTAAGGTAACCCGAGTTCGCCGTTTTCAATGCGGTATCAGCCAGACCCTTACGGGCACCGTGAGTGGAGTTGAAGTACTCCTGCACGGTCAGGCCTTCTTTAAAGTTCGAAATAATCGGCGTTTCAATGATCGAGCCATCCGGCTTTGCCATCAGGCCGCGCATAGCAGCCAACTGACGCATCTGGGCGGCAGAACCACGGGCACCGGAGTGGGCCATCATGTAAACCGAGTTTACATTATCGCCTTCGGCCGTTGCCGAGATGACTTTCATCATCTCTTCGGAAACGTCATCGGTACACTGCGACCAGGCATCAACAACTTTGTTGTATTTCTCACCACGGGTGATGAGACCATCCTGGTACTGCTGTTCGTATTCTTTGACCTTGTCGTGGGTTGCGCCCACCAGAACTTCCTTGGCTTCAGGAATGATCATGTCATCCTTACCAAACGAAATACCGGCTTTACATGCCCAATTGAAACCAAGGCCCATCATGCGGTCAGCGAAGATAACAGTCTCTTTCTGGCCACAGTGACGGTAAACGACATCGATAACGTTCGAGACGTCTTTTTTGGTCAGCAACTTGTTGATGGTCGAGAACGGAATGCGCGGATGACGCGGCAACAGTTCGGACAACAACATACGACCGGCGGTCGTTGCAACACGAACCGTGATCGGTTCATTGTTTTCATCAACCGTTTTGTAACGTGCATTGATTTTCGAATGCAGGTTTACGAAACCGGCATCAAGCGCCTGTTCGATTTCAGCGATATTGACAAAGGACATGCCCTCGCCCGGCTGACCGTCGCGTTCCATCGAGATGTAATACAGACCAAGGACAATATCCTGGGACGGCACGATAATCGGTTTACCCGATGCCGGTGACAGGATGTTGTTGGTCGACATCATCAAGGTACGTGCTTCAAGCTGCGCTTCAAGCGACAGCGGCACGTGAACAGCCATTTGGTCACCGTCGAAGTCGGCGTTGAAGGCCGTACAAACGAGCGGATGCAACTGGATGGCCTTACCTTCAATCAAGGTAGGCTCGAACGCCTGAATGCCAAGACGGTGAAGGGTCGGCGCGCGGTTCAGCATGACCGGGTGTTCGCGGATAACCTGTTCAAGGATATCCCAAACTTCGGCACGCTCTTTTTCCACCATACGCTTTGCAGCTTTGATGGTGGTTGCCATCCCGTACAGTTCCAGCTTCGCATAAACGAACGGCTTGAACAGTTCGAGCGCCATTTTCTTTGGCAGGCCACACTGATGGAGTTTCAGGTTCGGACCCACGGTAATCACAGAACGACCGGAATAGTCGACGCGTTTACCCAAAAGGTTCTGACGGAAACGACCCTGCTTACCTTTAAGCATGTCCGACATCGATTTGAGCGGACGCTTGTTGGCACCGGTGATCGGACGACCACGACGACCGTTGTCAAACAGCGCATCAACCGATTCCTGAAGCATACGTTTTTCGTTACGCACGATGATATCAGGCGCACGAAGCTCGATCAGGCGCTTCAGACGGTTGTTACGGTTGATGACACGACGGTAAAGGTCGTTCAAATCAGACGTTGCGAAGCGGCCACCATCAAGCGGTACCAGCGGACGCAATTCTGGCGGGATAACCGGAATAACTTCAAGGATCATCCATTCCGGGCGCGCACCAGATTCCTGGAAGGCTTCGATCAGCTTAAGACGCTTGACCAGCTTTTTGCGTTTGGCTTCGGAATTGGTTTCCTTGAGGTCGATTTTCGCGGTTTCGCGTTCTTCATCAAGATCGATAGCCGCAAGCATATCGCGGATGGCTTCTGCACCGATACCGGCACGGAAGCTGTCTTCGCCATATTCTTCCTGGGCTGTCATATACTGGTCTTCGGACAGGAGCTCACCCATTTTAAGCGGGGTAAGGCCCGGTTCGATCACCACATAGTTCTCGAAATACAGAATGCGCTCAAGATCCTTGAGCGTCATGTCGAGCAGCAAACCAAGACGGCTCGGCAGCGACTTCATGAACCAGATGTGGGCAACAGGTGCCGCCAGTTCAATGTGGCCCATACGTTCACGACGTACTTTGGCCAAGGTCACTTCGACGCCGCACTTCTCACAGATAATGCCGCGGTATTTCATACGCTTGTACTTGCCGCACAAGCATTCGTAATCCTTCACCGGACCAAAAATGCGCGCACAGAACAAACCGTCGCGTTCCGGCTTAAAGGTCCGGTAGTTGATGGTCTCCGGTTTCTTGATTTCACCAAATGACCAGGAGCGGATACGCTCCGGGCTGGCAATCTGAATCCGGATCTGATCGAAGCTCTGGGTGCCCTGCGGCTGCCCGAAGATCTTCATCAACTCGTTCATAAAGGCTCTCCCGCTATGCCCGGTCTCGCCGGGTTTCGCCAATTTCAGGCCGAAAGATGCGTAATGGCGGCCGAACTGCCCTTATGGACAGCCCGACGCGCCAAACACTTAAAAGTCGTTCTGCTCAAGCTCAACATTGAGACCAAGCGAACGGAGTTCTTTAACGAGAACGTTAAACGACTCCGGAATACCGGCCTCAAAGGTGTCTTCACCACGAACGATGGCTTCGTAAACCTTGGTACGGCCCGAAACGTCATCCGACTTGACCGTAAGCATTTCCTGAAGGGTGTAAGCAGCACCGTAAGCTTCGAGTGCCCATACTTCCATCTCCCCGAAACGCTGGCCACCGAACTGCGCCTTACCACCCAGCGGCTGCTGGGTAACAAGTGAGTACGGACCAATCGAACGTGCGTGGATCTTGTCGTCGACCAAGTGGTGCAGTTTGAGCATATAGATATACCCAACCGTCACCTTGCGATGGAATTTCTCACCAGTACGACCATCATAAAGGTCAACCTGGCCAGAACCATCAAGGCCGGCTTTTTCAAGCATACGAACAACATCAGGCTCACGGGCACCGTCGAAGACCGGAGTGGCCATCGGGACGCCGCGACGCAGGTTGTTGCCAAGCTCGATGACTTCACCATCAGACAGCTCTTTGATGCCAGCGATGTATTCTTCGCCTTCGTAGACATCATTAAGCTTGCCACGCAGGTCTTCCATCTCGCCACGACCGTCAGCAACAGCATCGACAAGTTCGCCGATCTGTTCGCCCAGACCACGTGACGCCCAACCAAGGTGGGTTTCAAGGATCTGGCCGACGTTCATACGCGACGGAACACCAAGCGGGTTCAGAACGATATCGACCGGCGTACCGTCTTCGAGGTGCGGCATGTCTTCAACCGGCATAATGCGCGATACGACACCCTTGTTCCCGTGACGGCCGGCCATCTTATCGCCCGGCTGCATTTTACGTTTAACAGCAACGAAGACTTTAACCATCTTCATCACGCCTGGCGGCAATTCGTCACCAGCCTGCAGTTTGTCAACTTTGTCATCGAAACGGGCCTGAAGAACAGCGATCGATTCCTCGAACTGTTTTTTCAGCGCTTCGATGTCAGACATCACCGCGTCATCGGAAACCGCAATCTGACGCCACAAACCACGTGCAACACCCGAAAGGCTGTCTTCGGTGATTGCGCCATCAAGGCCTTTCGGACCATCGACAATCGTCTGACCAAGCAGAAGATTTTTCAGACGGCCATAAAAGTTGCGCTCAAGAATGGCACGTTCGTCATCACGGTCCTGTGCGAGACGTTCGATTTCCGAACGTTCGATTGCCAGAGCACGTTCGTCCTTGTCTACGCCACGACGTGAGAACACGCGGACTTCAACAATGGTACCGAACTGTCCCGGCGGGACACGCAGCGACGTATCGCGAACATCGGATGCTTTTTCACCAAAGATGGCACGCAGAAGTTTTTCTTCCGGCGTCATCGGGCTTTCGCCTTTTGGCGTTACCTTACCGACAAGGATATCGCCCGGTTTGATTTCCGCACCGATGTAAACAATGCCCGCCTCATCGAGGTTTTTAAGGGCTTCTTCACCGACGTTCGGAATATCACGGGTGATTTCTTCCTGACCAAGTTTGGTATCACGCGCCATGACTTCGAATTCCTCGATATGGATCGAGGTATAAACGTCATCACGTGCAATACGTTCGGACAGAAGGATGGAATCCTCAAAGTTGTAACCATTCCAAGGCATAAACGCGACAAGCACGTTACGGCCAAGGGCAAGTTCACCCATATCGGTACACGGACCATCCGAAATGATGTCGCCTTTTTCAACGACATCGCCAACTTTCACCAGCGGACGCTGGTTAATGCAGCTGCCCTGGTTGGAACGCTGATACTTCAGCAGGGTGTAAATATCGACACCCGACGCCGATGCAGCAATGTCACCAGTGGCTCGGATCACCATACGGGTCGCATCAACAGATTCAACAACACCATCACGGCGTGCGATCAGGGTTGCACCCGAATCACGTGCCACCGGAACTTCCATACCGGTCCCGACATACGGTGCTTCAGAACGGATCAACGGAACCGCCTGACGCTGCATGTTCGAGCCCATCAGTGCGCGGTTCGCGTCATCGTTCTCAAGGAACGGAATGAGCGCGGATGCGACTGATACCAGCTGCTTCGGCGAGACGTCCATAAGGTCGATCTCTTCGGAGCGGGCCATATAGTGGTCACCGGCTTTACGGGTGTTGATCAGTTCGTTGGCAAAGTTAAAGCCTTCGGTCAACGGTTCGTTGGCCTGTGCGATAACATAACGACCTTCTTCGATCGCCGAGAGGTAAATAACCTCTGCTGTCACATTGCCGTCGGCAACCTTGCGATACGGGCTTTCGATGAAGCCGTACTGGTTGACACGGGCAAAGGTTGCCAGTGAGTTGATCAGACCAATGTTCGGACCTTCCGGCGTTTCAACCGGGCAGATACGACCATAGTGGGTCGGATGAACGTCACGAACTTCAAAGCCTGCACGCTCACGGGTCAAACCACCTGGTCCAAGCGCCGAAAGACGACGTTTGTGGGTGATTTCCGAAAGCGGGTTGGTCTGATCCATGAACTGCGACAGCTGCGAAGAGCCGAAGAATTCACGAACAGCTGCTGCAACCGGTTTCGCGTTGATCAGGTCATGCGGCATGACGTTGTCGATCTCGACCGAACTCATACGCTCGCGGATCGCACGTTCCATACGCAGAAGGCCAACACGGAACTGGTTTTCCATCAGCTCGCCAACCGAACGCAGGCGACGGTTACCAAGGTGGTCAATATCGTCAATCTCGCCACGACCATCTTTCAGGTCGATCAGAACACGGACGACTTCCAGAATGTCTTCGCGACGCAGGATACGAACCGTATCCGGGCATTCCAAGTTCAGACGCGCATTCATCTTCACACGGCCAACGGCCGACAGATCATAACGCTCTGAGTCAAAGAACAGGCCCTTGAACATCGCTTCCGCACCCTCAAGGGTTGGCGGCTCGCCAGGACGCATCACGCGATAGATGTCCACAAGGGCTTCTTCGCGATTGCTGTTCTTGTCGAGTGCAACGGTGTTACGCAGATACGCACCGACATTGTTGTGATCGATCATCAACAAACGAACGGAATTCACATTCCATTCCTTGAGCTGCTCGAACACTTCTTCTGTCAGTTCGTGACCGGCTTCTGCCAGAATTTCACCAGTTTCGCCATCAATCAGGTCGTCTGCCATGAACCAGCCGTTAAGCTGCTCTTCTGGCACGAGGATCTGTTTGACACCGGTTTCGGTGATTTTAACCGACGAACGCTTGGTGATTTTTGAACCAGCCGCTGCGACAACTTCGCCGCTTTTGGCATCAACAAGATCGTGAACCAGCTTCTGACCGATGTAACGCTCGGCATTGAAATCGGTTACCCAACCATCTTTGGTGCGGCGGTATTCTGCCGACTCATAGTAATAGTTGAGAATCTCTTCCGGGGTGAGGCCTTCGATTTCCGACGGATCGACAGAGCGCCCTTCTTCGGCACGCTGTGCACGCAACTTCTCGGACTCTTCATTTTCAAGAGCCATAAGCAACGTGGTCGCCGGCAGTTTGCGGCGACGGTCGATACGGACGTAAAGAACGTCTTTTGCGTCAAATTCAAAATCGAGCCACGAACCACGGTAAGGAATGACACGCGCA
This sequence comes from Thalassospira sp. GB04J01, assembly GCF_000751115.1. Lineage (NCBI taxonomy): Bacteria > Pseudomonadati > Pseudomonadota > Alphaproteobacteria > Rhodospirillales > Thalassospiraceae > Thalassospira > Thalassospira sp. GB04J01. The sequence continues at coordinate 11,340 of NZ_CCDX020000002.1, forward strand.
GCAAACAGATATTTGCCTGAGCTGTGGCTCTTCCCTTTGTCATGGTCAAAGAAGACGCCCGGCGAGCGGTGCATCTGTGAGACGATTACACGCTCGGTGCCGTTGACGATAAAAGTACCGTGCAACGTCATGAGCGGCATGTCGCCCATATACACGTCTTGCTCTTTGATATCACGAATAGAACGGGCACCCGTGTCTTCGTCAATATCCCAGACAACCAGGCGCAGTGTTACACGCAGCGGTGCGGCAAAAGTCATGCCTCGCTGGCGACACTCTTCGGTATCGTATTTCGGCTGCTCAAGCTCGTACGAAACGAATTCAAGAGTTGCGCGTTCCGAAAAATCTTTAATCGGAAAGACGCTCTTGAAAACTTCCTGAAGACCTGCATCGTTCCGCTGCTCCTGCGGGGTCCCGGTCTGCAAAAACTTATCGTAGGAATTCTTTTGAACCTCAATGAGGTTCGGGAGCGGAGCGACTTCGCTGATCCGTCCAAAGCTTTTGCGGATGCGCTTTCGACCAGTAAAGGACTTATCCATCATCGTTCCTTTAATCGCGCCTCCCCACACCGTCCGAACTCGTTCGTCGTTGTAATGCTGCGTTTCCGACTTGCGCAAAACGCATACAGCACAACGACGCCCGAGCCCCGTACGGGGCGGGCGTTCACTTGATTATGACCGTGGATGTTATGTGACATCCAACTTGAATGAGATCACTGATCCCTCGGCTGTCGACGCCGTCAAAGATAACCTTTGACCTAAACAGCCTACCGTTATGTACGATTACCTTTGGCAGCGTCAACCGTTAAATTCCTGTTCGCGTCGCTGCATCACCCGTAACACAATTGCCCGGAGCACAGAGACGGATGGGTCGGCGCCCAAAGGACGCCGACCCAGACCTTGGCAAGAAGCCGTCGATTATTTAAGTTCGACGGAAGCGCCAGCTTCTTCAAGCTTCTTCTTGATTTCTTCAGCTTCGTCCTTCGAAGCGCCTTCTTTGACGGCTTTCGGAGCACTTTCAACGAGTTCTTTGGCTTCTTTGAGGCCAAGACCGGTGATTGCGCGGACTTCTTTGATGACGTTGATTTTCTTGTCACCAGCAGCAGTCAGAACGACGTCAAATTCGGTCTGTTCTTCAGCGGCTTCAGCAGCAGCGCCGCCAGCAGCAGCAACAGCAACCGGAGCAGCAGCAGAAACGCCCCACTCTTCTTCGAGCATTTTGGAAAGTTCTGCAGCTTCGATAACGGTGAGCTTGGAAAGCTCTTCAACGAGTGCCTTAAGATCGGCCATGTGTATAACTCCTAGGCTTGAACTTGGATATCATCAGATATCTTGGATAATTGGTTTACGCGGCTTCGCCTTTGTCGGCGTATGCCTTCAGCACCTGGGCGATCTGTCCAGCCGGCTTGGAAGTCAGCGTAGCGATACGCTGTGCCGGGGTCTGGATCATACCAACCATTTTCGCACGGAGTTCGTCCAGCGACGGCAGTTCTGCCAGAGCTTTGATGCCCTGTTCGTTCAGAACCTGTTCGCCGATAGCACCAGCAACAAGAACAAGCTTGTCATTGGTTTTTGCGAACTTCGCAGCTACTTTTGCGACTGCGGCCGGATCGGCTGAATAGCCAATCGCGGTCGGGCCAGTGAAGTAATCTGCAAGACCAGCAAATTTGGTGCCTTCCAGAGCAAGTCGCGTAAGCCGGTTTTTGGTGACCTTGAAGCCCGCACCAGATTCACGCATCTGTGCACGAAGAGCGGTAATTTCTGCGACCGTCAACCCTTTATACTGGGTAACGACCAGACCTTCCGCAGCTTCGAACACTTCGCGCATTTCTGCTACGAACTGTTGTTTTTCATCGCGGTTCACTTTTAGTCTCCGACGTTGCTTTTTGCCCTGAACCCCACAAGGAGGTTCACAGACGCGACCAGTCCTTTCGAACCGGTCTGTGACGCCCGTCCGTTTGCCAGATGTCCAAGCCTTTTGTGATGCCCCATACGGGGAAAACTAAGAACCGGAACCTCTGCCTATGCAGGAGATTAAGAGCAACGAATGTCACTCACCTGCAGTCTGGGACAGACAGGTAGAGAGGGCTATAACCACCCTCTCCGGTCCTGACCGACCCCTTGGGATCGGTCAGAATTCGAGAATTTCTTATTTAGACGCGATGTCAGGGATCGACAATTTGACGCCAGCACCCATGGTGGAGCTGATCGCCGCACGCTGAAGGTAGATACCTTTTGCGCCAGCCGGTTTCGCTTTAACAATCGCACCAAAGAATGCTTTTGCATTCTCAAGGATCTGTTCTTCGCTGAACGAAGCCTTGCCGATACCTGCATGTACGATACCGGTTTTCTCTGCACGGAACTGAACCTGGCCAGCTTTTGCATCGGAAACGGCGGTCGCAACATCCATGGTAACAGTGCCGAGTTTCGGGTTCGGCATCAGGCCGCGCGGGCCAAGTACCTTACCGAGACGACCGACAACAGCCATCATGTCCGGGGTTGCAATAACGCGATCATAGTTCAGATCGCCTTTCTGCATTGCTTCCATCAGGTCTTCAGCGCCAACAGTGTCTGCACCAGCTTTAAGGGCTTCTTCTGCTTTGGCGTCTTTTGCGAAGACGGCGACGCGCATGGTTTTACCGGTACCATGCGGAAGCGAAACAACACCACGGACCATCTGGTCAGCGTGACGCGGATCAACACCAAGGTTCATGGCAATTTCGATGGTTTCATCGAATTTTGCTTTTGCACCTTCTTTGACGAGTTTGACAGCAGCTGCCAGCTCGTACTGGGTGTTACGGTCGATGCCCTCATAGGCCTGGGCAAGGCGTTTACCAGTCTTGGCCATCGTCTTACTCCACAACCTCAAGACCCATCGCACGGGCAGAGCCCTCGATCATTGCCATCGCGCCATCAACGTCAAATGCGTTGAGGTCAACCATTTTGGCTTCTGCGATTTCTTTGACCTGTGCTTTGGTTACTTTACCAACAAAACCTTTACCGGTGGTCCCGGAACCTTTGGCAATGCCTGCTGCCTTTTTCAGGAAGTAGGATGCCGGCGGGGTTTTGGTGACAAAGCTGAATGAACGGTCGGAATAAACGGTGATGACGACCGGAATCGGCATCCCTGGTTCCATCTGCTGGGTCGCTGCGTTGAACGCCTTGCAGAATTCCATGATATTCACGCCGCGCTGACCAAGAGCCGGACCGACAGGCGGTGACGGATTGGCTTTGCCGGCGGGAATCTGCAGCTTAAGATAGCCGTCGATTTTTTTCGCCATTAGAGTACCTCTTACAGAAGCGCGCGGTACGGTCACGGCTGACCTCCCGCGCTTTAAAAGCTGCCTGCGTATACAAGCAGCGACTTCAATTTACAAGATCGTTTTTTCTTAGAGCTTCTCGACCTGGGTATATTCCAGCTCGACCGGAGTTGAACGACCGAAGATCGAAACAGACACCTTAAGGCGTGAACGTTCTTCATCAACTCCTTCGACGATACCGTTAAACGATGCAAACGGACCGTCGGAAACACGGACTTCCTCGCCAACCTCGAACGAGATGGTTGGCTTCGGACGATCAACACCTTCCTGAACTTGATGCAGGATATGCTGAGCTTCCTTTTCGGAAATCGGCATCGGCTTGCCACGGCTACCGAGGAAATCGGTGACCTTGGCGGTGTTTTTGACCAGATGCCAGCTTTCGTCAGTGAGATCCATCTTCAGCAGGACATATCCCGGGAAAAACTTCCGCTCGGAATTGACCTTTGCGCCGCGACGCATCTCAACAATTTCTTCAGTCGGAACCAGAACCTCGAGAATCTCGCCTTCAAGACCTTTCTTGATGGACTGCTCGCGGATCGACTGGGCGACCTTTTTCTCAAAACCAGAATGAACGTGAAGCACGTACCAGTGATGCGCCATGTGCTTAACCCCCAACACCAAAGACCAGCTTAACACCCCATGCGAGGAGCTGATCGACAACAAAGAAGAAAACAGACGCAAGAGCAACCATCACGAAAACCATAATGGTTGAAACGGTCGTTTCCTTACGGGACGGCCACGAGACCTTTTTTGCCTCGGTGCGGACCTGCTGTACGAATTGTGCTGGCGACGTTTTTGCCATTGTTGGGGTTACACCGCTTTCTAATACTTTGTTTCACGACCCGGAAAAATTGGCAGGAGAGGAGGGACTCGAACCCCCGGCACTCGGTTTTGGAGACCGATGCTCTACCAACTGAGCTACACTCCTACAAGATCGACAGAAAGTTGAAAAGCTTATCTTCTTTCTGGCTCATCCCTGCCCGGGCGGCAGGGTGTGCGGGCGGTTTATATCCGCCCGCACATCCAAGATCAAGCACTCAATCGTGCAAAATCCTAAAAATTACTCGAGGATCTTAG
>NZ_CCDX020000003.1:0-2883 GCF_000751115.1 Thalassospira sp. GB04J01
GCACATGGAAAACTGCTAAAAAAGATGCAATTAAATTATCAGTCATGCTCGATGCAGTGAAAGAAATTGAGGGGAAAGAATTTTTGTTTTTAACATTGACTGCCCCCAATTGTACTGGTGATGAATTGCGATTTGAGATTGATAGATTTAATAAAGCGGTTAAAAGATTATTTGATCGTAGGAATGTAAAACGTGTGGTGAAAGGTTACATCCGGAAATTAGAAGTAACAACAGATCAAGAGTCACATATTACCGAAGAATTATACAACCGTAAAAAAGGATATTTTGATATGAGGGGTTATAAAGTTGGGGATGCGAACCCCCAATACAATACATATAATCCTCATGTTCATATAATCGTTGCCGTGAATAAAACTTATTTTACGGATACAAAAGCATTTATTAAGCAAGAGAATTGGCTTGAAATGTGGCAAGAGTGTATGGAAGATAAGACCATTACACAGGTAGATGCTAAGAAAGTGCGAGCAACTGGTAATTCAAATGCAGTTTTAGAGATTGCTAAGTATTCGGCAAAAGGTTCTGACCTGTATCATAGTGAAGCTGTGTTTGATACGTTTTATATCGCCTTGAAGAAAAGACAATTACTTGTTTTTTCAGGAATGATGAAAGACTATGCGAAAAAATATGAGAATGGTGAACTGGATCGATTCAAGAAACAAGACGAAGCCTTTTATACGCATCTGTTGCAGTCAATATGGAAAGGCTCAAAGTATGAAAATAAATTAAAAGAATTATCTCCAGTAGAGTTGGAAGGGTTTAATAAACGTGCTTTGTACATTGAGGAAAATGACGAGGTGGAATGAGAGTGGCTTTTGCTACTCTTTTTTTAAAAAAAAAGATAAGAAAGTATATAATTTCTTATTCAACTAACGGGGCAGTTTAGTTGAAGAAGAAAAGGGTTTTTTGTGTCGCACATGAACCATAATGAGCAACAACTCTATTTTCTTGCATCTTCATATCTAGCATCTTTATTTCTAAATAGAAGCCAAGTAAAAAAAATATTTAATGAAACCATGATGATGTCATGCCCAATTTGCCCACCGTCAATTGTATGTAAATTATTCATTATGGCAATTGGGATTACAAGCAATAATAAAATGGACAAAGCAATCCAATGTAAATTAATCCATATTTTTCTAAACATATTTCCACTCCTTATAAGAACACTTACCAATTTTAATTGAGTGTTTATAATATGTAAAGAATGTGTCATAGTTCGTAGATAATGTGTAATAAATGAGAAGGTGCTTCTTCAACTAAAGGTGTGCTTTACTTCAATAAGCTTTACATTAGGAGAGACATTTGAGTATGAATATATATATTTTGTTATTAATTGCAATAATTTTATTATTTGTTGCTGGATATGCTTTTTATGTCACTTTTAAGAAATATGAAGAAGATGACGATTTTACTGGAGGAATAAATACATTTACTTTTATTGAATTCTTATTTGGTATTCTAATATTAATTTCCGAAAAATTCTTTCCGGAAAAATACCATATTGTTATCTTTAAAATTCTCTCCTTTTTGTTTGGAATATTTATATTAGGATTAACAGTTTTATTATGGATACTTTTCAACTAACGGGTGCTTTACTTCAAGAAGGAGTAAAGCCATTTTCTTATTTAACTAAAGTACGCAGGTTAGTTTAAGAAGGAATCGATTCTAAAGTTTTTGTATTCAGGCTCATTTTAGTGGAAGTCGTTAATCGGTTATTTCCCCATTTATATACTCATATCCTTAATAAAGGAGATGTTGTGTGAAAAAAGGAAAGCTTAGTGCAGTTGTCTTTGGTTCTCTCTTATTGATAATAGCTATTTTTATTTATACTCAGGAGAAAGAAAAAGAAGATAATGTCCATATTTCGCAATTATCCGAAGAAGAACAAATAGAATTAGAGTACTATATCGAATCGCTTCAAAAAGAGGGAGGCTTCTTTGACCAAGTCGGAGAAGAATTGAGAAAAGTGGGATATAGCTATCAAACGGTAGGAATGATTAATTCCAAAAATGATATTAGGCTTATTATTGTAATTCCAGATAACGAAGTGGTTACGGAACAAAAAAAAGTTGGAGTAAAGAAGATTTATCAAGATATGATAATAAAATTAAATATGAACCTGAAGGCATTTAAGATTCAGGTCGGTCATATTGACGATTTATCTTGGTGAAAGCGATACTTATACAATGTAAGGATTGTTCAACTAACGGGTGCTTTAGTTGAAGAAGGACCATCTTTTGATGGTCCTTCTTTTATTTCCAGAATTTCCACCATTTTTTTTGTTGAGTAGCTGCAATTTGTTTTTTTGCTTCTTGTGATTCTCTTAGTGCTTTCATTAGGTTTTGATCTCTTTCAATTTGTCTTTTTTCTTGTGCTTCCAGTCTTTCGAGTATTTTTTGATTAAATTCCTGTTGTGCTTGGATGAATTCAATCAAAGGATTTTTCTCGTGTAGCGGTATAGCGGATGGCGATATGGTTAAATTGGACCGATATAAAGACGCTATATGTTGGACTGATTCATCTAGTGACCTGCCCATATTCTTCATGTCACATAAATACTCTAAGAACCTAATATCATCTTCGCTATATTGACGCCAACCATTTTCGGCTTTGGCGAAAGGGTATCCTTGTTCTTCCAGCATTTGTGAATATTTTCGGATGGTAACGGGTTGTATCGAAAGCCGCTTTGCGACATCTTTGCTGGAATAGGTTTTTGTATTGTTTTGCATATAGTTCACCTCTAAGAAATTATTCGCTATGAATCTTGAAAAAGCCTTTAAAGATAGATTGAAAGGAAAGATTTCAAATGGTAAACTAATAACATACTAAATTTATTTTACTTTTTTTATGTCGAACCCATGC
>NZ_CCDX020000004.1:0-247638 GCF_000751115.1 Thalassospira sp. GB04J01
CCTAGTTATCTATAGTTTTGAGTTTAAGAATAAGGCCTCATTTTGCAAAGCTAAGATGAGTTGCCTGATGAGAATGGTATACTCAGAGTAGCACCGCGCGGGTGGATTGCAACACTATCAGGAGTGTGAAATCCATTTTCCCCCAACGGCGTGTCCGATCAATAAGGCCTTTATGATCAACTGCTGCAGGTGTCAGAACATCAAGTGACCCTCTGTTTGTCACATATCCTGATTCAGTGCCGAATTTCTGTCGTAGTTTTGGTGGCGAATGGCGTTTGATTTACGCCGTTTTGGTGGTTGTGCGTGCCGTAGATCAGACCTGCGCTGCGGCACTGCATTGCCCACTGGCGATTTGCGGCGTGCAATGCTATAGAAAATCTTATGGAACCAATTACAACTACAGAAGAACTTCGCGTACTTTGCGAAAAGCTGCGGACGTTCGAATATGTCACGGTCGATACCGAATTTATGCGGGACTCGACCTATTGGCCGCAACTGTGTCTTGTGCAGCTTGCCAGTCCCGAACCGGGTGATAACGGTGCGGCGGTTGATCCGCTGGCCGAGGGTATTGACCTTACCCCGATGTTTGATCTGATGCAGGACGAAAGCGTGATCAAGGTGTTTCACGCTGCCCGTCAGGACATCGAAATTTTTGTCCATCTGTCGGGCAAGGTCCCCCATCCGGTGTTTGATACCCAGGTGGCGGCGATGGTGCTGGGCTATGGCGATCAGGTTGGCTATGAAACGCTGGTCAATAAGGTCACGCGCAAAAGTGTCGATAAATCCATGCGGTTTACCGATTGGTCGCGCCGGCCGTTATCAACCAAGCAAATCAGTTACGCGCTTTCGGATGTTACCCATTTGCGGGTGATCTTCGAAGAATTCCATGAGCGGCTTGAAGCCAATGGACGTGCGATCTGGCTGCGTGAGGAAATGGACCGTCTGACCGATCCATCGATCTATTCAATTGATCCGGCAGAGGCGTGGAAGCGGCTTAAAACCCGATCCAACAGCCCGAAATTCCTGGCGGTCGCCCGTGCGCTTGGCGAATGGCGCGAAACTGAAGCCCAGCGCAAAAATCAGCCACGCAATCGCATTTTGCGCGATGATACGTTGCTTGATATTGCCGCACGTCAGCCCATGACCGAAGGCGATCTTGATAAGACGCGCGGTGTGGGACGCAACTTTGGCAGTTCCAAACCCGGTCAGGCGATTATCGATGCCATCAAGGCCGCCCTTGATAGCCCGCAAGATCAGTGGCCCACCCCAAAGCAGCGGACCGAACTGCCTGCCGGTATTGGCCCGACGGTTGAGCTGCTTAAGGTTTTGCTGAAACTCTGTGCCGAGGAAAAGGGCGTTGCCCAACGTCTTGTCGCATCGAGCGATGATTTGCAAAACATTGCCGCGGATGATGAAGCCGATGTGCCGGCCATGCGGGGTTGGCGCCGTGATTTGTATGGTCAATATGCCCTGCGGCTTAAACACGGGCAGCTTGGCCTTAAGCTTGAAAAGGGTGAAGTGACGCTGGTTGAGCTTGGCGACAATTAAGGCCAAAAACCGACATTCTGACGGAACGCAAAAACGGGGCCCCTTTGGCCCCGTTTTGTGATTCTGGTTGTCGTTCTGTTGTTGCTTTAAGCGGGGAGGGCCGCGTCAAGCAGTCCGGTGGCAATTGTTTTCGCCAGTCTGGCCGCTTCGGGCATCCCGCGGACATGTGCCGTGACGATTGCACCTTCCTTAAGCAGGGCGAGTTGTTCGGCCAAGGTTTCAGGATCAGTAGCCCCCGCCTTGGTGCAAAGCTTGGCAAGATGGTCGACGATCTCTTGCTTATGCTGTTTGGCGATGCGGTGGGCGGGGTGGTCGGGATCGGTAAACTCACCAGAAGCATTGATAAACGCACAGCCCGCAAATCCCAAATCCTTGAATGCCTGCCCCCGAAACCATTTTTCCAGAGCGTCAAACAGGGACAGGAGCTGTGCGCGGGGATCGGGTGATGCTGTTTCCATCGCATTTGTCAGCCAGTCGCGAAATTGTTCATCACGCCGGGTAAGGGCGGCCAAAATCAATTCGTCTTTCGAGCCGAAATGCTTATAGAGCGTCATTTTGGCGACGCCGGATTCGGACAGGATTTTGTCGATTCCAGTCGCGTTAAAGCCCTGTTTGTAGAACAAACGCAGGGCTGTATCGACAAGTTCGTCGCGGCGCGATTTCAATTTTATATCTCCAGTAGTCAGACCGTTCTGTATATATATGTGCTATAGGGCACAGAAAATCAACGATTTTCCAGTGATGGAATGACCGTTCAAAAATTAATTTGACAAATAGACAGATCGGTCTGTATATATATTTCCATAGTTGAGAGTTCTTCTCCACACACAAAGGAAAATGACCATGACCCGTATTTCACTTCCTGCTTCTATCGATGCTGCTCCGGCAGGTGCCCAGCCGCTTCTTGAAGCTGTAAAAAAGCAGATTGGATCTGTGCCGAACCTGTTTCGTCTGACGGCAAACAGCCCGGCCGGCCTTGAAGGCTATCTTGGTTTGAGTGGTGCGCTGGCAAAGGGGGCGCTTGATGCCCAGACGCGTGAGCGTATTGCCCTTGCGGTTGCCCAGATCAATGGCTGTGACTACTGCCTGTCGGCGCATACCTATATTGGTAAAAACCTTGCCAAGCTTGATGATGCCGAGATCGCGGCAAACCGGAATGGTCGTTCGACCGACGAGAAGGCGGATGCTGCTGTGCGTTTTGCCGTTGCGCTTGTACAGAACCGCGGACAGGTCAGCGAAGACGATGTCAAGGCGGTTAAGGCGGCAGGCTACGGCGATGCTGAGCTTGTCGAGATTGTTGCCCATGTCGCCTTGAGCACCCTGACCAACTACCTAAACGAAGCATTTGATACGCCGATTGACTTCCCTGCGGTGCATGCCGCTGCTGCGTAGGGGTGACCCTGCGTTCGGGAATGCCCCGGTCGATGGTTCCCCCCAACCGCATTATTGCCCAAAATCGACCGGGGTATCTTTTTTCGCTTCAGCATCAAGGAAACCAAACAATGTCACGACCACCGTTGCCTCCATTCACCGAAGAAACGGCCAAGCAGAAGGTCCGCATGGCCGAAGATGGCTGGAACAGCCGCGATCCTGAAAAGGTTTCTTTGGCCTATACGCCCGACAGCAAGTGGCGCAACCGCGCAGAGATTTTTGAAGGGCGTGAGAATATTGTCTCCTTCCTGACCCGTAAGTGGCAGAAAGAAATCGAGTATCGCCTGATCAAGGAACTTTGGGCATTTCATGAAAACCGCATCGCGGTGCGGTTTGCCTATGAATACAGCGACGATAGCGGCAACTGGTTCCGGGCCTATGGCAATGAGAACTGGGAATTTGATGAGGACGGTCTGATGCGCTATCGCGTCGCATCGATCAATGACAAGCCGATCACCAACGCGGAACGCTTGTTCCACTGGCCGCTTGGCCGTCGCCCCGATGATCATTCGGGACTTTCCGAGCTTGGTTTGTAGTCCCCAACGGTCTCCCTTCGCCACGTATTGATGCCCGACAAGCTAAGTAAAACCTTTTCTACACCGGCATGCATTGCAGCGCGCCCCTTACGTCGTGAGGGCAGTTTCGAATGCCTCCCTGAAAAACGCGAACGGGGCCGTGATGGCCCCGTTTCTTTGTTGCTCTGTCACGAACTATTCCGCAATTGATCAGGAGGCCAAAGCCCTTTTCAGGAAGGCTTCAACTGACTCTGCCGGACGTCCAAGCAGGCGTTCGATATCCTTGCTGACAGTTTCGTAATCGCCTTTTTTCGCACCGACATAAAGACCGGCCAGAGCTTCGACCAGATGGCCGGGCAGGCCGAGGCTGGTGAGAATGCCACTGTGGATTTCTGCGGGCAGGTCGACATGACTGACCGGTTTGCCGGTTGCCGCGGCGATGTAGCTTGCGATTTCGGCGTGGGTGACTGCCTTGCCACCGGTCAGGTCATAGGTCGCATTGATGTGATTTTCTGGGGTGGCAAGCACGACGGCGGCGGCTTCTGCCAGATCATTGCGTGGGATGTAGGTGATTTTTGCATCGCCTGCCGGGGCGCCAAAATCACCGGTTTCAAGCGCATGCGGCACACCGGCCATCAACAGATCGGCATAGAAGCTGTTGCGTAAAAGCGTATAACGCAGCCCGCTTTGCTTGATGTAATTTTCGGTATCAAGGTGAATGGCCGAATAGGTGAAATCGGCATCGGCTTTGGGGTCGATGATGCTGGTATAGACCAGATGTTTGACCCCGGCGGCCTTGGCGGCATCAACCGCAGTGCGGTGTTGGGCAATGCGCGTGGCATTGTCGGCTTCACCCGAAATGATCAGGGCGGTGTCGATATCCTTGAAGGCCGCGGTCATCAAAGCAAGGTCATCAAAGTCGCCATGGCGGACGTCAATGCCTTTGGTCGCCAGATCATCGGCCTTGGATGGTGTGCGGACACTGACCGCGATGTCGCTTGCGGGGATGCGGTTAAGCAGGTGCGCGACAACGAGGCTGCCGAGCTGGCCGGTGGCGCCGGTAATCAATGTTTTCATTTTGTATTCTCCGATGTGTGGTGGTCAGGCTATCGCCTGTTCATGGGAGAAATCTGGACCGAATAACGCATATGATCAATTCGATGGGTGTGATAATATGTATGTATGAAAATCGATGAATTGGACCTTGATTACCGGTTGCTGCGTTTGTTTCTGACGATCTATGACGAAGGATCGGTGACAGGGGCGGCAAACCGTCTTGGTGTTGGGCAACCCACGGTCAGTCATGGGCTGGACCGGTTGCGTCAGATTATTGGTGATCCATTGTTTGTGCGGTCGGGGCGGAACATTTCACCAACCGCACATGCCGATGAAATGGCGGTGCGGGTCCGCGCCTTATTGCAAGACATGCGTAATTTGACGCGGGTGGGGGCATTTGATCCACAGAACCCTGATCATGGCGCACGGTTTGTTTTGGGCACCAATGATTATGAGGTGGCGGTTATCTTACCGGCCTTAATAAAGCGCATTCGATCCTGTGCAGCGGACATAAGGCTTAAGGTCGTGCCGGTGACGGGGGGCGAGCAGGTTGTTGAGCTGTTGCGCGAGGGCAAGCTTGATCATGCGATTTGCCTTCAGCTTGCGGGTAAGTTTGGCGATATTGCTCAACAAGCCCTGTTGAGCGAGCACATGAGCTGTTTTTATGATGCGGCGTTTCATCCAGTACCACCTGATACGGCTGACCGTTTTTGTGCTGCTGCCCATGCCCGCGTGATGCTGGGAAATAATGATACGTCGGCGGTGGATGAAGTGTTGCACGCCCAAGGCCGATCACGCCGCACAGTGTTGCAGGTGTCAAACTTTGCCAGTGTCGCCAGTTTGATGCGCGGCACGGATGTGATTGCGACCTTGCCGTCGCGTCTGGCCGGGGGCGTTATGCAGGGATTTGGCCAGTGCGATTTCCCGTTTGATTTCGCGGCCTATAAATTCAGCCAGATATGGCACGTACGCAATGCGGAAAATGCCGCGCATAAATGGTTGCGCGGCGAGATTTTCAGAGCGACACGCAATTTGCCGTAGCAGGACTTGGGCGATGATCTGCTCTTTGACAGTGCAGTCCAGTCATCTTGGCAGTATCGATGGGGCGTCACGAACACTTAGTCGATGGTTACTTATCTTGAAATGCGTCGAGAAAATTTTGAACATTGCCGTAAAGCAAGGTTTCTTTTTCCTTTAAATCTTCGTCATTTAGCTCCCACCAACGAGTTTCCAGAAGTTTTTCGATTTTGTCATCGTCAAAACGCTTTCGGATCAATCGAGCGGGGTTTCCTCCTACAATAGCGTATGGTGGCACATCTTTCGTGACTATGGCGCCAGCAGCGACAACAGCACCTGTACCGATTTTTACGCCAGATAGAACGATGGCTCTCGCGCCAATCCACACATCGTGACCAAGACTGATTGAACCCTTGGTAATAGCGTCCTTGTTGCCCTTATCGGTATTCCACAACAGCGTTTTGAAGGGAAATGTGCTTGGGAAATCCAGAGGATGATCCACCTTACACAAAAAAAGCACGTCAGGACCGATAGAGCAATAAGACCCAACGTTGAGCTGGGCGTCTATAGATGCCCCAGCGACCATATTCTTTTTCAGTCCGTATGAATGTCGACCGACCGATACATGATCCGGGAGTTTTGACGATTTAGGCGAAACGCCGAAAATCTTTCGCAAACGATCTTTAAATTTCATGGGCTTGCCACCAATCAACGCAGGTTTTTAGTGCAGCTTTCAGATCATACTTTGGACGAAAACCAATTTTTTGTTCAAGGAGGGTTGTGTCGGCGACGAGAAAAGGCGGTTCATCCGGGCGGTCGGGCATACTGCCCGGGGCGAGCGTTCCCTGGCCAATAATTGCTCTGAGCAAATTTGCAACTGACAGTAGGCTGTAGCCTTCGCCACTTGCGATATTGACAATTCCTTTGAAATCGTTGTGTTCAAAGACTTGTGCAAATGCCTCACCAGCATCCGCGACATGCATGAAATCACGGACTTGGTTTCCCGAACTCATCTTTGCTGATTGATCATCAAGGAGGGCATTGGTGATCGCCGGCACAAAACGACCGGGGTTCTCATGCGGGCCACACAACAGGAACAGTCGGCCCCACGCGATAGAGGCCCCTTCTTGTGTGTTCAGGTCGAGACAGTGATGGGCAAGACGGAGCTTTTCTTGCCCATATAATGTAGCGGGCAGGCAATTAGCACTTTCACCGAGCTTTTCGGTGCAGTTTTGCCAATCGTATTCGGCGCAGCTGCCCGCGATGGTCGCTCTTTTGCCGCCGTGATCATGAAAGCGGTTTAACAAGTCGATGCTTGCATCCCGCCAGTCCGGATTGTCTTTCGCATTCCAGAAATGGCCGTGCGTGGTTTGCCAAGCCAGATGAAGAAGGCCATCGGGTTGTTCTGTGCGAATAATTGTCTTGCGAAATTCTGCGTCAAGAAGATCACCGACGATGTGGTGACTGGCTTTTGCATTTATTTCTGAACGGCTACAGGTGATCACATCATGACCGGCGGAGGTCAAAGCCGCGCAGGCATGCGGTCCAATGAGGCCGCTGGCACCGGTGACAAGAACCTTCATTTTTGCGGCTCGTAGTCGGGATAATTTGCGTCGCGATCATTGATGATCGTCGGATTTTCCGGCCACGTGATGGCAAATGCCGGATCATTCCATCGAACGCCTGCAGCAAGTTCGGGAACGAATGGTGCACCCATGAGATACAGCACCTCGGTATCTGGTTCCAGCGTCAGGAAACCATGTGCGCAGCCCTGGGGAATGATGAATGATTTACGGTTGGTCGCAGACAGTTCTTCTGCCGTCCATTTGCAGTATGTAGGCGAGTCTTTACGCAGATCGATCACAATATCGATAATCCGGCCGGCAATGCAGCGAACGATTTTGGGATCGCCTACGGGGGATTTTTGATAATGCATGCCGCGCAATGTTCCTGCCTTGTAGTTGAAGGACAGGTTGGCCTGCTTTATTTCGAAATCATGGCCGTTTTGGGATAATTCTTCTGCACAAAATGTACGTGCAAAGAACCCCCGATCGTCCTCGTGTTTTTCGAGATTGATCAGTTCGACACCAGGGATTTCTGTCTTGGTGATTTTCATCCCACAACTTCTACTTCTGGAACCGCCACAAGAAACTGTCCGCCCCAGTCCTTAACATAGGAGACGTCTTTCATGATTTCGTTCTGAAGGTTCCATGGCAGGATCAGAACGTAATCCGGTTTGGACGCTTTAAGTTTGTCCGGGGCATGGACAGGAATATGGCTTCCCGGCAAAAGGGTGTTCTGTTTGTGGGGATTCGCATCGACAACGAAATCGATTAGGCCGTTATCAATGGCGCAGTAATTCAAAAGTGTGTTGCCCTTTGCCGCCGCACCGTATGCCGCAACGGTTTTCCCCGCAGTCTTTGCCTTTTGAAGGAAGTCCAGAAGGTTCCTGCGGATCGCGCGCACCTTGGTGTCAAAGCCGTCGTAGCACGCAAGCGTGGCAATACCTGCCTTGGTTTCCTTCGCGCGAAGGTCTCGCAAGTTCTGAGTTTCAGAACGTGTGCCCGCTGCTTTTTGAGCCCAAACACGCAGGCTGCCGCCATGTGTTGGCAGTTCTTCGACATCAAAGACCTTAAGGCCATTCAGCTCAAAACATTTTTCAACAGCATAGAGCGAAAGATAAGAGAAATGTTCGTGGTAGATCGTATCAAACTGCGTTTTCTCAAGCAGGTTCAAAAGGTGTGGGAACTCAAAGGTCGCAACACCGTCATCCTTGAGAACGGTTGCAAAACCCGACACGAAATCGTTGATGTCAGGAACATGCGCGAGAACGTTGTTGGCGGCTGTCAGGTCAGCATGGCCGTATTCTGCGACAACCCTTTGCGCAGTTTCCGTGCCAAAGAACGCAACGAGGCTGCGGACACCTTTTTTCTCTGCTTCTGCGGCAACATTTGCAGCAGGCTCGACCCCAAGAACGGGCACGGACTTCTGAATGAAATGCTGCAATAGGTATCCGTCATTTGAGGCAACCTCGACGACGAAAGATTGGCCATTCAAGTCTAGTCTTTCTGCCGCTTTTTGGCAGTATTGGCGGGCGTGTTCAACCCAGCTTGTCGAGTAGCTTGAGAAGTAAGCATAGTGACTGAAAATTTCTGACGGCGGAACCACGTCGTCAACTTGAACCAGAAAGCACGTGTCGCAAACACGAGCGTGCAACGGATATCGTGGGTCTTCTGTGTCTGCGCGGTCATGGGAAACATATGAGTTGGCAAGAGGGCTCAGCCCAAGATCGACGAGGGTATGCTTAAGGTCAGTTCCGCATGCGCGGCAAGTTGGCGTTGTCATTTTATATCCATCATCGATTCAAACGAGGTGACTTGTGCCTCGGTTATTTCGCGCATATTCTGCCCGTCTACGTGTGCTTTATGCCAGTCAATAATCCATTGGACGCATGAGGGCAAATCAAGGCGTGGTTGCCAAGACAATGTTGACGCTGCCAGGCTTGAGTCCAATGCAAGGGTAAGCGCCTCTTTGCGGGCATTTGTCGTATCCTGCTGCGCAGTTCCCATGCGGCTGCCCCATGCAGTGAGTAGCAAACGTGTCACATGCTCAACTGTATGCGAGCCGTTCGGGCCGAAGTTCAATGCGGGCAGAGATGTTTTGCCTTCGACAGCAGCCTGCAAATACATCAAATAGCCTGAAACAGGTTCAATTACATGCTGCCAAGGGCGGGTTGTCGCGGGGTTTCTGAGTTCAACGGCCTGATCATTTATGGCGGCCGCGATGATATCGGTCATTAACCGATCTTCAGACCAGTCTCCGCCGCCGACGACGTTGCCTGCACGTGCCGTAACCACAGGAATATGTCGTTCACGGAAATAGCTTTGCGCAAAGCTGCGCGCGACAATTTCCTGACACCCTTTCGACGCGCTGTAGGGATCACGTCCGCCAAGTGGGTCGTCTTCGCGGAAAATGATCTCGCCTTTGGCCTGATCATAACTGTCGTTGTCATAGGCCTTGTCGCTTGTAACAACCAAAACGCCTGCCAGATTTTTACAGTCGCGTAAAGCGTCGAGCAAGTGTGCCGTTCCCATGATATTGGTCGCCATGGTCTCGACCGGCTCTCGGTAGGCGCGGCGTACGAGTGGCTGTGCTGCCATATGCAAAACAAGTTCCGGTTCAACTTTGTCGACCATCTTTTTGACAGCAGCGTGGTCTCGAAGATCGGCAATCGTCTCCGAGGCATATGATAGGTCAAGCAAATCGTGAAGATTTGGGGTTGTTTCGGGAGCAAGCGCAAAGCCGTGAACCTCGGCCCCCATCTGCATCAGCCACGTTGCGGTCCAACTGCCCTTAAAACCAGTATGGCCGGTCAGCAAAACACGTTTTCCGGACCAAAACTGACGAAGGTTTTTACTTGGCAGCATCTTTTACCAGACCTTCCAAGGTGCGTTGCCCGCAGACCAGAGCTTTTCCAGCAACTGTTTTTCGCGCAGGGTATCCATTGGCTGCCAGAAACCATCATGGCGCCAAGCGGAAAGTTCATCACGCTCAGACAGGTTGCGCAGGGGATCTGCTTCCCAGACAGTTTTGTCTTCAGTGATTTCGTTCAGAACCGATTTTTCGCAGACAAAGAATCCGGCGTTGATTCGTGCGCCATCCCCAAGCGGTTTTTCCTGAAATGCGGAAACCCTGTCGCCGTCAAGGACAGTTGCACCAAAACGACCTGGCGGGGAGACAACCGTCATTGTTGCTTTTCGACCCTGCTTCTTGTGGAACTCGATGCTGGCAGAGATGTCGACATTTCCAAGGCCGTCGCCATAGGTCAGACAGAAAGGTTTGTCGTCATCCAGGTAATCACCAACGCGTTTGATACGCCCGCCTGTCATACTGTCTAAGCCTGTGTCGACCAAGGTGATCTTCCAAGGTTCGGCAGTGGCATTGTGATACTCAAGACTGTTTGAGGCCATATCAATCGTGAGGTCGGCGTGATGCAGGAAGTAATTGGCAAAATATTCCTTGATCACATAGCCCTTATAGCCAAGGCATATGATGAATTCGTTCACACCATGTGCGGAATAGATTTTCATCAGATGCCATAAAACCGGTTTTCCGCCGATCTCGACCATCGGTTTTGGCTTAATCGACGTTTCTTCGCTGAGCCGACTGCCGTAACCGCCTGCTAGAATTACTGCCTTCATAAGAAAAGGGTTCCACTCATTCAGTTTTATGCGCCAAATGCTGCTATCGAATATTTGCCGGGGGCAGCTTGGATGCTCTTACACCGATCACGGCTGCTAGCGAACCGGCGGACCTTGCCAAATCACGCCAGCCTTTTTTACGTTGCAAAGTTAGTCCATGCAGTAGTGCCTTACCTGCAAAGCGGGCGCAATATGTTACGCCAAGGTAAGCGCCTGCCGGACGTCCTTTGTACTTGGTTTCAAAGTATATTCTTGACCAAGCAATGTTCCAGAACTTTTCCCAGTAGTACGCTCGGTTCGGTCGTACGGACCCACCGTTCAAATGTGTTACAACCGATGCTGAGACGAGTATAAGGCTGTGGCCTGCCTTGCGTAAACGCATGCACATATCGTCATCTTCAAAGTAAAGATATATCTCGGGATCATAGAAGCCAACCGTCGATAAAACGTTCATACGGACGAGGTTGACGGCACCCGAAAGAAATTCGACACAAGCAGGGCCTTCTGGTGCGCATTCATAGGCCAACTTGCCATGTGACCTTCGCTTCCACAGTTCTACATCGTGGCTGAGTTCAAGGTCGCCATTTGCATCCTTGTGGATCGGTCCAAACATCGCAGCTTCGCGGTAGGTGTCTGCGGCATCGACAAGTGCATCAATGGCGCCTTCGGCCATCACGGCATCTGGATTGGCCAAAAGGGCAAATTCAGTATCAACCTTTGCAAGTCCCTGGCTGGCGGCAGCACCGTAGCCAAGCCCTTTGCTGTTTCGAATGATCAGCGCATCTGGCCGAATTTCGGAAACAATATCAAGGCTATCATCAGTTGATGCGTTATCAACAACGATCAATGGAATTTCTTTGGGCAACGACTTCAAAAGGCCACCAATGACAAGGCCGCCGTTATGGGTAATCGTAACTACTGTTGTTCTCGCTGCCATCAATATTCCCTGCAAAATGCGTATTTCTTGCCAATGGCGGTGAACATATTCAATCTAACAATAATGTCCAATGAGAGATTGCAGTCTGCTCCATAAATTGCAGCATTCCTTTGGTCATTCTAGGGTTTTCGATGTTTTTCCGGCATAAAATTATATGGAACTGCGCCCAACAACCGAAATACCGCCGACCCAGCGTGTGCCGGTGAAGTTATCGAGGTAGTTGCGTTGTCCGGCCAATGTTTGGTGCCCGGTGTCGGTTAGGGTGACGGTGCGTTCTGCCCAGTTCGCATCCCTGTCATCGGATGTGATGGTGAAAAGGGGATCGACGCAGGTCATCATCCGTTGCACATCGGCCCAGAACATCAAATCACCGAGATAAGGTAATGGATCATAGGTGCGCATCAGGTGGCCAAAGGTTTTGCTGACCGTGATGGAACCATGGTCCGCAATGATTTTCAGGGTCAGTTTCTGTGTCAGGCCAAGTCCGGTTTTGGGATCGGGTAGTTCGGCATGGTGGCGTTGGAGTGCCGTGATCATATGAGGCAGGGGGCCGGGACCCGATGTGATGAAGTCGGTCAAAAGATCGGGGGTTGGGGATCGCACCGCCTGCCAGGCTTTGCTGCCAAAGGTCAGCATGGCATCGGTGACGGGGGCCCGATGATTTTCCCAGCACCAGATCAGAAGTTCGGGGGAGAGTTGCCCCAAGCCGATGAAGCGTTCAACGCCGGGGACAGCACCGACGGATATTACCTCAAGCTGTGTCTCCGGCCGGGTGGTTTTGATGAAATCGATCAGGAAGGCCAAGATCAACTGGTCGTAACTGTCATGTTCGAACCACAGGACCACATGGTCATACTCGCCGAGCGTTGCCAGTGCGCCATATTCGCGTTTGGCCCGTGCCAGCGCATCTTTGGGGACGATATCGTAAGCTTTGGCGATAAAATCCGCGCGGGTTTGAACGAACTGATCAAGGGGAAGGTCCGGGACCGGTCCCTGACAGAACGGATCGGAAAACTCGAGGAAGGCCCCTTTGAATCCGACAATCTGAAGGCCGTGGCGGATGTCTGATCCGCAGCGCAGATGCAGGGTTTTATCTGTATCCAGTGTTGCCGGGGTGCCATTTTTGATCTGGCGGTTGCGTTCGGCAATCTGATCGATATGCGCCTTCATTTTCGGCCAGCTGGCAAAGCCGTTCTCGCGTGCGATGACCCATTGGGCATCGGCCAGTTTGATGTCAGAAATTGTCTGGGGCGTCGGGGTGAAACCGGTCTTTTCAAACCGTGCGACGGCATCGCCGGTTTTGGCGCCAAGCGCGCGCAACAGTTCTTTGGCGCGTTTGCGTTGTTGTTCAAGGTTAAGCCGACCATCAAAGATCGGACTTTTGGCAGGTTGGGTGGTTTTGGATTTCGATGTGCGTGACGCAGACATACGATTCCCCTGTTTAAATCGCCTGTGTCCGCCAGACAGGCAAGGAAACCGTGTGTTTCGTAATGTCGAACCGGGCGCAGCCCTTTCCGCGGACGGGGTGCTTGGAAAGCCCGGTTAATTTAGCGGTTTTGAAACCGGTTGCAAAGACTTATCAGCTTAACCGGGCGGGTGGATAACAGGGTTATGACTGTCGAACTTCGCTGTCGCGGTTCATCAGTTTGGCCAATTTTGACAGGCGTTGTTCAACCACTTCGCCGTAAAGGGTGGCGATGTTTTTGTTGAATTCCAGAACCACCTTGTTGTCTTCGATCTTAAGCGATGTTTCCGGCAGGATGCCTTCGACCCCGCCCGAAAGCGTATGACCCAGACGGATAACATGGCCGATCAGACGCCCTGTCAGGCGGGTTTCGTCGTCCAGAATGCGGTCGCTGGAGGCATCACCTTTGAAGTTTCCAGTGTAGCGCGACCCGATGGTATAGGCCAGAAACACCCGATCATGATGGTTCAGGTCAAGGTATGGGTGGCGCAAAATTCGGTTGTAGCTTTGGATGGCGCGGTAATCGGGATGTTCGTTCCAGCCGATATCACCGATGATGCAGGCCGCAAGCCGCAGGCGTTCAAGGTTGTTTGGCAAGTCTGCAAAAAGCGGAGCACACCAGCGAAACAGTTCTTCGCCATGCTGATGAAAGCGTTCGCCGTCCTCGGCAAAGCTTAAGCAGGCATCAAGCAGCGGATCACGTTGACGCAGGTCTTCGGGCAGGACTTCATACATCCAGCCTTCGCGCAGGCCATGGCCGGAAAAGACGACTTCGCGGGGCTTCATGCGCGCCATTAACATGTTCATGACCAAGGCCGCATGGGGCAGGCTGTCGATACGGCGTTTTGATACACCGCCAACTTTTTCAAGCGATACGCGGCTTTGTTGGGAGATGATATGGGTCAACTCGTCCATTTCACTGCACGGCATTGCCAGATTGTGGACAACGGAAATCGGGTAATCTTCCTGGGCGATGAACAGTTTGGCAATTGAGCGCCATGAGCCGCCAACGGCAAAAAGCTGTTGGCCGCTGGCGTTTTGTAGCCAATCCACACTATCAAGATGGCGGGTGATTTCGGCGGTTAGACGGGCCCGGTCAGAGCCAAAGACGGCCTGCAAACGCATCGCACCGAGCGGCAGGCTGACGCGTTCCTTGATTTCGCCCTGATCAAGTAAAACCAGTTCAAGCGACCCGCCGCCGATATCGCCCATGACGCCACTTGCACGCGGGTCACCGGAAATAACGCCAAGGGCGGAAAGGCGGGCTTCTTCAAGCCCGTCAATCACTTTGACGACAAGGCCTGTTTCAGCCTCGATACGGTCACAGAATTCCTTGCCATCGGTTGCGGCACGAACGGCCGCGGTGGCCAAAACATCGACATGCGACACTTTCATGGCGCGCAAAAGCGTGGCAAAGCGCTGCATGGCGACAACGGCAAGTTCAACCCCCTCCGGGTTGAGCTTGCCGGTATCTTCGGGGTCGCGACCCAGCCCACACATGACTTTCTCGTTGAAAATCGGGGCCGGGGCACGGGTCATACCATCGAAAATTACAAGGCGTACCGAGTTGGAGCCAACATCAATAATCGCAATGCGGTTGGAAGCTCTTTGGTCAGTCAGCATACTTTTGATGGCACCTGTTGGTCGTCTGTCTGCGGCGTGTTGATGTTAGTCATCAAGCTGCAATACGGGGACATTCGGGTCCGCCTCGTTCAGAGCGCTTCCACGGCCTGACAGAGACGGGTTGGTCATGAAGTATTTATGTGACGAAAACGCTTTTTCACCGCCTTCGCAACGTTCGTATGAACCATCCGCCTGCAAATACCAAGCCTGCGCTGTATCTTTAAGGTTTGCAATCATGATCTGTTCGATGATCTGGCGCTGACAGGTCGGGTTCTCAACCGGCACCAGCGTTTCAACCCGGCGGTTCAGGTTCCGTGGCATCCAGTCGGCCGACGAGATAAACGCCTTGGCCTTGCGCGAGGGCAGCTTTGCCCCATTGGCAAAGACAACAATGCGCGAATGTTCAAGGAACCGTCCGACAATCGATTTAACCCGGATGTTTTCCGAAAGTCCCGGGACACCCGGACGCAGACAGCAAATGCCGCGAATAATCAGTTCAATGTGAACCCCGGCTTCGCTGGCGCGATAAAGTGCATCAATCACCACAGGATCGACCAGACTGTTCATCTTGGCCCAGATGCCGCATGGCTTTCCAGCCTTGCTGTTTTCGATTTCCTGATCGATGTGGGCCAGAAGGGTCGGGCGCATGGTGTGTGGGGCGATGGCGATTTTTTCAAGCGAGCGCGGTGTCGCGTAGCCGGTCATGAAATTAAAGATGCTGGCGGCATCACGCCCAAGGGCCGGATCACACGAGAAGAACGAAATATCGGTATAGAATTTCGCCGTGATCGGGTGGTAGTTGCCCGTCCCAAAGTGAACGAATGTACGAAGCCCATGGGTTTCGCGGCGGACAACAAGCGATACCTTGGCGTGGGTTTTCCAATCAAGGAAGCCATAGACCACCTGACAACCCGCACGTTCAAGATCGGCCGCCCAGCGCAGGTTGGCTTCTTCGTCAAAGCGGGCTTTAAGTTCGACCATGGCGGTGACGGATTTTCCGGCCTCGGCCGCTGCAATCAGGGCTTTGACGATCGGGCTGTTTTCCGATGTGCGATAAAGCGTCTGTTTGATGGTGACCACGTCCGGATCACGCGCAGCCTGTAGCAGGAACTGCACGACAACGTCGAAATCCTCGAACGGGTGATGAACCACCAGATCCTTTTTGCTGATCGCGGCAAAACAATCGCCGCCAAAGTCACGTACCCGTTCAGGGTAACGCGGCGAGTAGGGGGCGAACAGCAAATCATGATGCAGATCAGAATCGATCAGTTGTTTGACGTCAACAACGCCAAGAAGGCCATCGACCTTAACGACTTCTTCAAGTGCGACGTCAAGTTCGTCGATGACGAAATCAAGCAGGTCTTCGGGGATGTGGGCGTTGACCTTAAGGCGGATGATGCTGCCGCGACGGCGGCGCTTTAGGGCTGTTTTAAAGACGCGGACCAAGTCTTCGGCTTCTTCTTCGATCTCAACATCCGAATCGCGGATGACGCGGAAGAACCCGTGTTCGATCATATCAAAACCCGGGAACAGCTTGTTGAGATACAGCAAGATGGCCTGTTCGACCGGCAGATATCGTTCATTACGGCCCGGAAGACGCAGGAACCGGCCAATTTTTTGCGGAACCGGGATCAGACCACGCATGTTATGCCCGTCAGCCGGGTCAAACAGCTGCATAACAATGGTAAAGCCAAGGTTCGGGATGAACGGGAACGGATGGGATGGGTCAATCGCAAGCGGGGTTAAGGTCGGGAAGATTTCACGCATGAAATAGCCATCGAGCCATTTGCGGTCGGTCTGGGTCAGATCGGATTGATCAATGACCGAAATGCCCTGTTGTTCCATTTCCCGGCTGAGCTGACGCCAGATGCGTTGCTGATCCTGCATCAACTGGTTGGCATCAAAGGTGATGGCGCGCAGCTGTTCAGACGGGCTCATGCCATCCTGACTGACCTTGGTCATGCCCGCGCGGAGCTGGCCGACGAGCCCTGCGACACGGACCATATAGAATTCATCCAGATTGCTGGCTGAAATCGACAGGAAACGCAGCCTTTCAAGCAGCGGATGACCACTGTTCTGGGCTTCTTCAAGCACGCGATTGTTAAAAGCCAGCCATGAAAGTTCGCGGTTGATGAAGCGAGTTTCCGAATCAATGGCGATCGCGCTTGATTGAACTGCAGCGGCGTGTGACACGCTATGCCTCCTGCGGATTGAGGGGATGTCTTTGAATTTATGCGACATGTCCCGGTTGCAAATGGAGTATAGGATAACTGCTTACGCCCGTGCAATTTTCTTAAAGTTATGTGTCAGTTTTTCTGATGGCATCCAAGGCCGCGATATGGCATGGAATAACACCGTTTGATCATCATTCGCGACGACAAAGAAACCAAGACATGAAGACGTTATTGCTTCTGAGGCATGCCAAATCGAGCTGGGCTGAACCGAGCCGGGTTGATCATGACCGTGAACTGAACCGTCGCGGGGAAAAGGCCGCCCCGTTTATGGGGCGCTTTTTACGCGAGCATGATCTGGTTCCAGACCTTATCTGGTGTTCGACAGCGGCCCGTGCGGTGCAGACACTTGGTCTGCTGGGGCGTGATTTTGCCGGGCATGCGGATGTTATCTATAGCGAAGATCTTTATATGGCCAGCGAACGCACGTTGCTTGAATGTTTGCATCACACCCATGACGAAGCAAAACGGGTGATGATCATTGGCCATAATCCCGGCATTGAGAATTTTGCCAAAGAATTGTACCGCGATGGGGATGAGGATGCGCGCGCGATGATGGAGCGCAAATATCCAACCTGTGCCTTGGCGCATTTCGAATTTGATGTGGAAAACTGGGCAGATAGTCAATTTGAGGCCGGGCGCCTGATGGGCTTTACCAAGGTCAAGGACTTGCAGGCGGCCAAAATCGGTGCGGATTGATTGCACCCAACGGCGAGACCGCACTTGACGCGGTGCCCCCAGAAGCGTTTTATACCGCTGAAATTTTGATGCCGTGCATGATCGGCTTTGAACACACCCTACACAAACGCCCCGGATTTACTGTGGCGCAGTTGTTGTGGTGCGTTTTTTGTTTGACAGCGCGGGACTGGCATGCACCTTTGCGGCCAAATTTGCGGCCCAAAATATAAAGCAACCTGGAATGACAATGCATCCTTTTCGCTCCCATAATTGTAATGCGCTGCGCGCGACCGACGCCGACGCGGAAATTCGCCTGTCTGGCTGGATCCACCGTAAACGTGATCACGGCAACCTGCTGTTTGTTGATCTGCGCGACCATTACGGCATCACCCAGGTCGTCATCGACATTTCAAGCCCGCTGTTTGAAGTGCTTGATAAGGCGCGCGCCGAAAGCGTGATCACGGTGGATGGCAAGGTGGTTAAACGGACCGCCGAGACCATCAACCCGAACCTGCCGACCGGCGAGATCGAAGTATACGCATCGAACATCGAAGTTCAGTCGTCGGCCGATGTTTTGCCGATGCCGGTATTTGGCGATGTTGAGTACGGCGAAGAAGTTCGCCTGCGTCACCGGTATCTTGATCTGCGTCGTGAAAGCGTTCATTCAAATATCGTTCTGCGCTCGAACGTGATTTCGGCAATGCGTCAGAAAATGACCGCGCAGGGCTTTCTGGAAATCCAGACCCCGATCCTGACGGCAAGTTCGCCGGAAGGGGCGCGCGACTTCCTCGTGCCGTCTCGTATGCATCCGGGTAAATTCTATGCCCTGCCGCAGGCACCCCAGCAGTTCAAGCAGCTTCTGATGGTGTCCGGGTTTGATAAATACTTCCAGATTGCACCGTGCTTCCGCGATGAAGATGCGCGTGCGGATCGGTCGCCGGGTGAGTTTTATCAGCTTGATTTCGAGATGGCTTTTGCCACTCAGGAAGACGTGTTTGCCGCGATTGAGCCGGTTTTGCATGACATCTTTGTCGAGTTCGGCGGTGATCGCGATGTTACGCCATTCCCGTTCCCGCGCATTCCGTTTGATGAAAGCATGGCGAAATACGGGTCGGATAAACCTGATCTGCGTAACCCGCTTTTGATCAGCGACGTTACCGAGCCGTTCCGTGGGTCGAGCTTTGGCATCTTTGCGTCGAACATCGAAAAAGGTTCGGTCGTGCGTGCCATTCAGGCAACCGGTGCCGCGAGCCGTCCACGTAGTTTCTTTGACAAGCTGAATAACTGGGCGCGCGACGAAGGGGCTGCTGGTCTTGGCTATATCGTCTTTGCCGAAGGTGGCGAAGCAAAAGGCCCGATTGCCAAAAATCTTGATGCCGAGCGCATCGCGCAGATTAAGGAAATCACCGGTGTTGCCGATGGCGATGCGGTGTTCTTTGTCTGTGACAAAGCACTGGCAGCGGCCAAATTTGCCGGTAGAGTCCGTGACAAGGTGTGTGACGAACTTGAGCTTCGCGAAGAAGGCATGTTCAAATTCTGCTGGATCGTTGATTTCCCGATGTTTGAGGAAGATGACGACGGCAAGATCGAATTTAGCCACAACCCGTTCTCGATGCCGCAGGGTGGACTTGACTCACTTGAGAACATGAACCCGCTTGATATCAAGGCGTGGCAGTATGACATCGTGTGTAACGGTATCGAACTGTCGTCGGGTGCCATTCGTAACCATCGTCCGGACATCATGTACCGTGCGTTCGAAATTGCCGGTTATGGTAAGGACGTGGTCGAAGAACAGTTTGGCGGTATGCTGAACGCGTTTAAATTCGGCGCCCCGCCGCACGGTGGTTCGGCCCCGGGTGTTGACCGTATTGTCATGTTGCTGGCCGATGAGCCGAACATTCGCGAAGTCATTGCCTTCCCGCTGAACCAGCAAGCGCAGGATTTGATGATGAATGCGCCGTCCGGTGTCGAAGACAAGCAGCTTAAAGAGCTTCATCTGCGTGTGCAGATGCCAGCGAAAGTCAAAAAAGACTGATTTTGGGCGTAACCCCAATCAGACTGCATCAAACGGCCCGGTTTTTACCGGGCCGTTTTGTTTTGAGGGCAATGTTTTCGGCAAATGTTTCGCCGGGTTGCTTACCTAATATTAACTGCCCTTGATCCACAGTGCGGGTTGAAAATAAAATCGATCCGTCGGGGGATGGCCTTGTGAAGAAGATACTTGTTGTCGCGGCACCGTTGTTGCTTTCTGCGTGTGGCGGGCCGGTGGAATTGACCGTTGCCAAATTGGCCGGTGATTTGATCAGCTATGTGACCACGGGGAAAAGCACAACCGATCACGCCGTTTCGGTGGTCGCAGATCGTGATTGTGCCTTGCATCGTCCGCTGTTTTCCGACGATGTCTGCAAGGATGATGACACAATCCTTGCCGAACAGGCATCCGCCCTTGCGGTGATGGGCGAGCCCGACATCAAACAGGAAATCCGCACGGCACGTCCGGAAATCTATGCGGTGAACGCCCCGGCCGAAGACTGGTCACGTCCGGCATCGCCAAGCAGCGTGTCCAAGACCGTCGTCAAAACAGATTTGCCCCCACGTGCCCCGGAAGCCAAAGCCGCAGAAGCCAAATCCGCAGAGACGGTATCTGCGTCGGTGTCTGAGGTGAAGGTCGCTGCTGCATCCGACGAGCTGCCGTCACGCACGATGGTGCAATATGCGCGCACCAATGATCCGCTTAATGTTGAGGCAGAAGCCAACGCCGCGATTGCCGGATATGTTCCGACCGAGAGCCCGGATGACGTGGCCGGTGAAACGCAAACGGCTGCCTTGGTTGATACCATCATCATGAGCGACACTGTCGAACGGGTGACAAAGCCGGTTGAAACCGATGCCAATGGCGATGCAATGGCAGGGGATGTGTTGTCCGTGCCGTTGCCCGGTGAGTATGTGGTGCTGGCAAGCTTTAGCAATCAAGCACGGGCGTATAGCGCACTGGAACTTTATCATGAATATCAACCGCGCCTGATCAGTGCTAAGGTCAAGGGGCGTGATTTTTTGCGTGTTGCGGTTGGTCCGCTGTCCGCCGAGCATGCAAATGATTTGCGCCTTCTTGCTGCCAAAAAGGGGGTTAAAGATCCCTGGATTGTTGGAATTGCTCCTACCGGAGAATAAGTTTGTCTGGGTTTCTTAAAAATATTGATCAACATCGGCGTTCCTTTGCAGGGACGCTGATCTTGTGTTTGGGTGTTTCGGGCTGTGCTGCACAGGCTGGAAACGTGACATCGGCGCAGTCTGCGCTGGTTTCCCATACGGCAGAATACAATTTCAAAATGTCCCGATCCGATCAGGGCAGTTCGATTGTCGATGCGACAGGTGCGCTTGGCTATCGGTTTGAAAAGGTCTGTGATGGCTGGATCACCGAGATGCAGCAAATCATGATCCTTCAGGGGACCGAAGGCACGCCGATCAATTCGGCATTTTCGATGACCCAGTGGGAAAACTTTGACGGCACCCGTTATCGTTTTCGCATGCGTGATTATCTGAACGGCACGAAGGTTGATGAGGTTGTCGGTGATGCGGTGCGTGAAAGCGAAGGCGTCAAGGTCACCTATGAACAGCCGGTTGAGGTGGTCGATGAACTGCCGGCCGATACGATGTTCCCGACACAACATTCGATCCAGTTGCTTGCACGCGCCGAAGAGGGCGAAAAATTTGCCAATGATCTGGTGTTTGATGGCAGCGGCGATGCCCCGACCAATCGGGTGGCGGTTGTTATTTCAGATGCCAAAACGGTAGATAGCAGTGCCAACGACCAAAGCGGTCTGACCAAGGTGCCATTCCATCGCATGAGCCTTGCGTATTACCCGCTTGGCGAGGCGGAAAATGGGCCGACAACCGAAATGGCGGTTGATCTGGCGCGCAATGGTGTGGCGCACGCATTGCGATTTGACTATGGCGATTTTGCCGTTCTTGGGACGCTTGATAAAGTCACTGAATTACCGGCACCTGATTGCGGTAAATAAGGATTGCTGTTCGTTGACTGAGCCGTTCAGGTTCAGGGCGAACCGAAGCCACAAAAAAAGCCTGCCATTTCTGGCAGGCTTTTTTTGTGGGGAGATCCCGCTATTCTGTCTTCAGGCTGCGGCAGCATTGCTTGTTTCGCAATACAGTCCATAAAGTGTTTTGATCACGCGCAGTGCGTCATCACCCTGAAGAGAATAATAGATGGTTTGTGCTTCGCGACGGGTTTTCACCAGTTTGTCGCGACGCAGGCGGGCCAGATGTTGTGAAAGTGCGGACTGGCTCAGTCCGACAATCCGTTCCAGCTCGCCGACCGATTTCTCGCCTTCGTTAAGTTGGCAAAGAATAAGCAGTCTGCTCTGATTGCTCATTGCCTTAAGCAGGGTGCTTGCCTGCTCGGCATTGTGTTCCAGATGGTTTAATTCCATTTGGCTTCCTTATAAACATGGCCTCAACGGGCCATTGTCCCAATGAAAATACCATATAGTTACCATTTACGCTGACGGCAACTTTTAAGAAGTATTTCCATGCTTTCTACAACCAATTATCCGGGAAGGTTTGGACAATTCAACCCGATTAAATCAGTATGCACCTTATTCTCAAGTATATGACGTTTCTGTCAAGATAGTGTTTTCACAGACGCTTGCGGAAAACCGCATTGCTTTGGTCATAAACTTGTTTTTGTTGTCCGTCTGTCGAATGCCGAACATGTATCCCGGCTTTCGCCCGGAAATGGAATTCTACAGACTTTCTAACGTATTACACTACTTTAGAAAGTTTTTGCGCCTATTTTAGGGCAATCTGTTGGT
Source organism: Thalassospira sp. GB04J01 (assembly GCF_000751115.1). Classification (NCBI taxonomy): domain Bacteria; kingdom Pseudomonadati; phylum Pseudomonadota; class Alphaproteobacteria; order Rhodospirillales; family Thalassospiraceae; genus Thalassospira; species Thalassospira sp. GB04J01. The sequence continues at coordinate 22,532 of NZ_CCDX020000004.1, forward strand.
CGATTGATGGTGGCGTGGTTTTTCGATTTTGTTCATCATGATTATCGAATATCACACGTTCATTATGTAAGGCTGTGCGATCCGTCACACCCGATCATAAAACAGTTCCAATTCGCAGACTCGGTGGATGACGAAAAAGCCAGAGACCTATCAGCGCCGGTTAAAGAACTTGCGATGACCCGGTCTGATGTGCTGATTTAGAACAAAGTGGCGGTATATTTCTGCTGCTAAAACAAAACCCGTCACAAGAGCGCGAAGCATCCCGTGTCATCGCGCCGTTATGGCCGTTTATATGCCGCTGGCCATACAGGGAAACCAAAACAGGAAGGCGATCCAGACCGTGGCGACATTGTTTGTGACCCATCACAATTGCATCGAACATGACACCGGGCCGGGACACCCCGAAAGCCCCGATCGGTTACGCGTGATACAGCGTGTGCTTGAATCCGAGGAATTCATGTTCCTGCACCGTGAAGAAGCCCCGAAAGCAGACATCAATCTGATTAAGTCAGTCCATGACCCGGACTATGTCGATAGCGTCATGGCATCAATCCCGACTGAGGGCGTTGTCGCCCTTGATGGCGATACCTATGTGTCGCCGGGGTCAGGGGATGCCGCCCTTCGTGCGGTGGGTGGGGCATGTGTGGCGGTGGATGCGGTGATGGCTGGGCATGAACGCAATGCGTTTGTTGGCGTGCGCCCGCCCGGTCACCATGCGGAATATAACCGCGCGATGGGGTTCTGCCTGTTTAACAATGCCGCAGTTGCGGCCCGTCATGCGCGCAATACATACGGGATCAAGCGCGTGGCGGTGATGGATTTCGATGTGCATCATGGTAATGGCACGCAGGATTTGTTCTGGAACGATCCCGATCTGTTTTATTGTTCCACCCATCAATGGCCGCTTTATCCCGGCACGGGGGCGGAAACCGAACGCGGATGTGCCAATAATATCCTTAATGTCGGGTTGGAATCCGGATCAGGAACGGCAGAAATGCAGCATGCCTTTACGCAAACGGTATTGCCGGGCATTGCTGCGTTCAAGCCGGAACTTCTGATCATTTCGGCTGGGTTTGACGCCCATAAAAACGATCCGCTGGCCGGATTGACGTTTTCCGATGATGATTTTGTCTGGATGACACAGCAATTGATGGCACTTGCGGATGGGCAGTGTCAGGGGCGGGTGGTTTCGATCCTTGAGGGGGGCTATGACCTGCCGTCGCTGGCGAAATGCGTTCTGATGCATGTGCGGACACTCATGATGGGCTAACGGTCGGCTAAGGGTTTGTTATTGCGGTTCGCGCGAATGTTTCATGATGACGAAATTCCGTTCTGTCTGGTTGCCCTGAAACCGATCAGGGCGTAAACTCCGCGCCAATCAAATTAATGGAGCTTACATGTCCGAGGCCACTGCATCCCCCGCCATCCCCGAAGATATCGCCAAACTCAGCTTTGAAGAGGCACTGGGCCAGTTAGAGACCCTTGTGCGTCAGCTTGAGCAAGGTCAGGTCGGGCTTGATGACGCGATTGCATCCTACGAACGTGGTGCGGCGCTTAAACGCCATTGTGCGGACAAGCTGCGCACCGCCGAAGAGCGCATTGAGAAAATTACCCTGAATGCAGATGGCCGTCCGGCTGCTACACCCACTGAAATTGAATAATCGGAGACCGCGTGGTGAGTTATGACCTGCTTGCCGGCCTGAGTGTTGCTGCTGCCGATCTTGGCGAGACGCTCGATGATATTTTGCCACGTCCCAATGGGCAGATTGAGCAACGCCTGTATCAGGCGATGCGCTATTCAACCCTGGGCGATGGTAAACGCTTGCGCCCGTTTTTGGTGCTGAGCTCCGCATCCCTGTTCAAGGTATCGCGCCGTTCGGCCCTTCGGGTCGCGGCTGCTGTTGAAATGGTGCACAGCTATTCGCTGATCCATGACGATTTGCCAGCGATGGATGATGATGACCTGCGCCGCGGTAAGCCAAGCTGCCACAAGCAGTTTGACGAGGCGACGGCGATCTTGGCGGGCGACGCGCTTTTGACCCAAGCCTTTGAAGTGATCGCCGATGAGGATACCCATCCAGATCCGCGTGTTTGTACCGATCTTGTACGTGCCTTGGCACGTGCGGCCGGACCAAACGGCATGGTTGGCGGGCAGATGATTGATTTGGCGGGCGAGGGACAGTCGTTTGATCAGGCGCAAGTGACCCATTTGCATCTTTTGAAAACCGGACGGATGTTTGCCTTTGCCTGCGAAGCGGGCGCGATTTTGGGCAAGGCGCCAAAAAGTATTCGCATGGCATTGCGATCCTACGCCCATGACATGGGGCTGGCGTTTCAGATCAAGGATGACCTTCTTGATGTTGAAGCCAGCAGCGAGGAGCTTGGCAAGACTGCAGGCAAGGATATCGATCAGGATAAGTCGACGTTTGTTAAGTTGCTGGGGATCGATCAGGCCCGTGATCAGGCGCAAATGCTGTGTGATCAGGCCATCAATCATCTGGGCTGCTTTGACGATGAAGCCGAACCACTGCGCGCCGTGGCGCGGTTTGTGGTTGAGCGTGGTCGATAAGAAACCCGAATATGACGGATCAGCCGCAGTATACAGCCGGTTTTCGCGACCGGCTGTTTGACAAGGACCCGTTTCCCTTGGCGATCTGGTATCCAGCGGAGGCGCCCGAAAAGCCGGTTCGGCATATGGGCGTTGCGTCAACTGCGGCGCGCGGTGCGGCGTTTGCATCCGATGGGCCGTTTCCGATGGTGGTGTTTTCGCATGGGTCGGAAGGCCATCGGTTTAATCAATTCTGGCTGGCGGAGTACCTCGCACGGCGGGGATATATCGTTGCCGCCCCGCAGCATGCCGGGGACAATTACCTTGATCCATCCGATGCGCGGCAACTGACGATCATTGAACGCCGTCCGCGTGAAATGGAAATCGCCCTTGATCTGTTGCTGGATCACGGCGATATCGCACCGCATATCGATCAAGATAAAATCTATGCCCTTGGCCATTCGGCGGGTGGGGCGACGGTGCTTAAGATGGCCGGATGGAATTTTGATGCCAGGGCGTGGCAAAGCTATTGCGCGGTCAATGCGGATAAAGACCATGTGATTTGCCAATATGCGCCGCAAGATCATCACATTGAAGGGCTACAAGGTCGATATGGTGGGCCGGTGGTCTCGGTGCGCGATGACCGGATTTCGGCCGTGGTTGCGATTACGCCAGCCTTTGGGGTGGCGGCAACCGATGATGGATTGACCGATATCAATGTGCCGATGTTGTTTGTTGAGGCGGATACAGACGAAATCCTTCTGGATCACGTTAATGCGGCGCATTTTCGCAAGCTGTTGAAGAGCCGAGCAAAATTTGTTCGAATCAAGGGGGCCGGGCATTATTCATTTTTGCCCAAATGCACACCCTATATTGCCGAAAATTTCGGCTTTTTATGCCGGGATTTCGGGCGGGATCGCGATGCCATTCACCGCACGGTCGAACAGGTCATTCATCGCTTTCTCGAACACGTAAAAACAGGTGAAATTCAGGGTCGCTAAATCAGGTGAACCCCGCTATTTTACGCTGCTTGCAACATCGGGCTTAAAACGTCACCCTGTTGTAATAATCGTCTTATAAAAAATTGAAAATTGAGATCGGTATGAGCACGACCTCCAAGACCCCGCTCCTTGATACGGTGAACACTCCGGAAGACCTGCGCACGTTGCAGCCTGCCCAGATGAAGCAGATTGCCGATGAATTGCGTGCCGAGGTGATTGACGCCGTGTCCGTCACTGGCGGCCATCTTGGTGCTGGCCTTGGTGTGGTTGAGCTGACGGTTGCAATTCATTACCTGTTTGATACGCCTTATGATCGGGTGATCTGGGATGTCGGGCATCAATGCTATCCCCATAAAATCCTGACCGGGCGGCGTGATCGTATGCGCACGATCCGTCAGGGCGGCGGTTTGTCGGGCTTTACCAAACGATCCGAGTCTGAATATGACCCGTTTGGCGCGGGGCATAGCTCGACCTCGATCTCGGCAGGGCTTGGCATGGCGGTTGCCAATCAGCTTTCCGAAGATAAACGCAAAAACGTCATTGCCGTGATTGGCGATGGGTCGATGAGTGCGGGCATGGCCTATGAGGCGATGAACAATGCCGCCGCGACTGATCAGCGTTTGATTGTGATTTTGAATGACAACGACATGTCGATTGCCCCGCCGGTGGGTTCCATGTCGGGGTATTTGTCGCGCCTGATTTCCGGTAAGGGGTATCAGGGGCTTCGCAATGCGGCCAAGGGCCTGACCAAGCATTTGCCGCGTCAGATCGAAGAAGCCGCACGCAAGCTTGAAGAATATACCCGTGGCATGGTCACGGGCGGGACCCTGTTTGAAGAAATGGGTTTCTTCTATGTCGGGCCGATTGATGGTCACAATATGGATCATCTGTTGCCGGTTTTGAAAAACGTGCGCGATGCCAAGGTTGATGGCCCGATCCTGATCCATGCGGTGACGCAAAAGGGTAAGGGTTATGGTCCGGCGGAAAATGCGGCGGATAAATATCACGGTGTTGCCAAGTTTGACGTTGTGACCGGCAAACAGGCCAAGCCAACCCCGAACGCGCCCAGCTACACTAAGGTGTACGGCGAAACACTGGTCAAGCTGGCTGAAAAGGATGACAAGGTCACCGCGATTACCGCCGCCATGCCATCAGGCACCGGGGTGAACATCTTTGCCGATCATTTCCCCGATCGTGCCTTTGACGTCGGGATTGCCGAACAGCATGCGGTGACCTTTGCCGCCGGGATGGCGTGCGAAGGATATAAACCTTTCTGCACGCTCTATTCGACATTCTTGCAACGCGCCTATGATCAGGTTGTTCATGACGTCGCAATTCAGAATTTACCAGTGCGCTTTGCGATGGATCGGGCCGGATTGGTTGGCGCCGATGGGGCCACCCATGCCGGGGCCTATGACATTGCCTACCTTGGATGTTTGCCGAACTTTGTGTTGATGGCGGCGGCCGATGAGGCCGAACTTGTGCATATGACGACGACCGCATGGGCGATTGATGATCGCCCCAGTGCGTTCCGTTATCCGCGCGGCGAAGGGGTTGGCGTTGAAATGCCGACCGAGGGGCAAGTGCTTGAAATCGGGAAGGGCCGTATCCTGCGCGAAGGCGGCAAGATTGCCATCCTGTCGTATGGCACGCGTCTGGCCGAAGCATTGATTGCCGCCGAAGACCTTGCGGCACGCGGATTGCCCGCCACGGTGGCTGATGCGCGCTTTGCCAAGCCGCTGGATCATCAGTTGATTGCCGATTTGGCGCGCAATCACGAAGTCCTGATCACCATAGAAGAGGGATCAATCGGCGGGTTCGGTGCGATGGTGTTGCAGCATATGGCAGGCCAGGGATTGCTTGATAACGGGCTTAAAATCCGTACCATGGCCTTGCCAGATGTGTTGATGGATCATGACAAACCGGAAATCCAGTATGAAAAAGCCGGGCTTGATGCCAAGGCAATTGTTAAAACCGCCCTTGGTGCGCTGGGCTTGAGCGAAAGCAAGGCGCGGGCCTGATCAAACTGGTGATGAAGATTGTTGAGTGAAAACGCCGCCCGAAAAAGGGCGGCGTTTTTTATTCGGCATAGATCATTTTATGGGTCATGCCGCCATCAATCCGGATGGTTTCCCCGGTCATGAATCCCGATTGTGCAGGATCTAGCAGGAAGGAAACAGCCTGCGCGATGTCTTCTGGCGTGCCAACGCGCCCGACGGGATGTTGCGATTTGTCGGTTTCGCTGTGGTCGGGCGACGACTTGTTGGATTGTTTTTGCCAATCGCTAACCTCAATCCAGCCCGGAGCAATGGCATTGACCCGGACATCGCCCGATAGGCTGACCGCGAGAGCATGCGTGAGGGCGACGATGCCGCCCTTGGACGCGGCATAGGATTCTGTATCTGGTTCAGACTGAAATGCGCGGGTCGAGGTGATGTTGACGATGGCACCGCTGGTTTTGCGCAGGTGCTGAGTCGCGTGCTTGGTCGTTAGAAATACGCCGCCAAGATTGACATTGATCACCCGTTGCCAGTCGTCCCAGTCAAGATGTTCGACCGAGCCGGAATGCGGGTTGGCAATGCCGGCATTGTTGACAAGCCCGTCGATGCGGCCAAATCGGTCAATCGTGCGTTGCACGGCGATGGCGACATCCTTTTCGTTGGAAACATCGCCCGGGAAAAACAGGCATCGGGTCCGGGTTTCATCGTCGAGTGCGGCCATGACTTCATGCCCGGCTTCTTCATCACGGTCAAACATCATGACTTTCCACCAGGACTTCAGAAGGTGCTGGGCGATGCCAAGGCCAAGTCCCTGTGCGCCACCGGTGATAAACGCAACTTTGTGGTCGGGGTGATCAATCATGACGGGCCTTTGTCTGGAGTACGGGGATATGACGGAAGTGGACATGTCATAACTGGCTTAGGATGGGCGCACGCGCAAGGCCCAAAAAAAATCCGGCCAGAACGTTTCTGACCGGAAGTTGGGTGCTGCGTGTCCGGCAGCGGGAGATAGCGAGTGGCTTATTTAGGCCCTGTGGCAAACGTGTCTTCGTAGGCTTTGCGCAGTTGGGCTTTTTGAATTTTGCCCATGGTGTTGCGCGGCAGTTCATCCAAAATCCAAATGCGTTTGGGGACTTTGAATTTTGCCAGTTTGTCCTGTGTGCGTTTGATGATGGCATCGGTGTCAGGTGTGCTGCCGTTTGCGGGGACAATCACACCAGCGACGGCTTCGCCAAAATCGGGGTGGGGCAAGCCAAAGATCGCAACTTCATCAACTTCGTCATAATCGGCGATGATTTCTTCGACTTCTTTGGGATAGACGTTAAAGCCACCCGAAATGATCAGATCCTTGTCCCGACCAACGATAGTGATGTAACCGTCTTCGCCGATGGTGGCGAGATCGCCGGTGATAAAGAACCCATCAGAGCGAAACTCCGACGCGGTTTTTTCGGGCATCTGCCAGTATCCCTTAAACACATTCGGGCCACGGACTTCGAGAACACCAATTTCACCAGCGCCAAGAACCTTGCCGTCCTTGTCACAGACGCGCGCCTCGGTACCCGGTAATGTCGGGCCAACTGCACCGGGGCGGCGTTCACCGTCCAGCGGATTGGATGTGTTCATGCAGGTTTCGGTCATGCCATAGCGTTCAAGGATTTTATGCCCGGTCCGTTCAAAGAACGCATCATGGGTTTCGGCCAAAAGCGGGGCCGACCCCGAAACGAACAACCGCATGTTAGCGGTAACATCCTTGGTAAACTGCGGATGTGCGAGAAGACGGGTATAGAAGGTCGGAACCCCCATCAGAACGGTTGATTGCGGCAAACGTTCAATCACATCATCAGCATCGAATTTCGGCAGCAGGATGACCTTGCCACCATTCATCAGCATGATGTTGATGGCGACAAACAGCCCGTGGGTGTGGAAAAGCGGGAGGGCATGCAGCAATGTATCGCCGGGTTTGAAGCCCCATGCGGAATGAAGGGTCTTGGCGTTTGATCCCAGATTGTTGTGGGTCAGCATCGCGCCCTTGGACCGGCCGGTCGTGCCCGAGGTATAGAGGATGGCAGCAACGTCATCCTTGTTGGCATCAACCACATCAATAAGCGGGGTGACGTTTTGGGCCTGATCATTCAGGCTGCCATCCCCGGCACTGCCAAGCGACAGGACGGTGCCGACGTTGTTTTTGCCGCCAAGTTCCTGTGCGATATCGATATTTGCCGGGCGGCAGACAAAGACACGCGGGGCCGCATCACCAAGGAAATAGGCGATCTCGTCACCGGTGTAGGCGGTGTTGAGCGGCAGATGGATCGCCCCAAGTTGCAGGCAGGCCAGATACAGTGCGAGGACATCGGACGATTTATCGACCTGTGCGGCGACGCGGTCGCCCTTGATGACACCATGGGATGCCAAAACAGCGGCATAGCGCCCGGTCTGGTCAATCAGCCAGGCAAAGCTGCGTTCCGTGCCGTCGCGTTCGACCAAAAAGGTCTTTGATTTGTCTGCCGGGAAGCGGTCAAGGAAGGTTTGAAATAGATTATCTGACATGGTCTTGTTCCTTAGATACCGGCAAGCTGTGCAACGGATTTCGATGTGGCGATTTTTCCGTCATTCATCAGTGCTTCGTGATTTTTTTCAATATCGTTCAGATGATAGGCATAATTCACCATCATGCCGCCGGCCTGACGCAATCCTTTGTCCGACGTATCGCCGAGCCAGTTCAGTCGTTCAAGCTGTGCGCCATTGCCAAGATGGAAACGTGCGGTCGGATCAAGCGGCGATTTGCCGCGCTTACACGTCGCAAGATATGTCGCACATAAGGTAAGCGTTGGTTTGCGAAGTTTTTCGACCTGAACCGGATCATCCATCCAGTTATCCTGGCTTAAGCCATCAAGAACTTCGCCCGCCATATCCGCATCGGCGGCTTTGCTTTTTTGGCGGGTGCGCAGCCATCCGACAAAGCCTGGGATGGGCGACAGGGTGGCGAACTGTTTGAGTTTGGGGAATTCACGTTTGAGTTCTTCGACAACCTGTTTGATCAGGAAGTTGCCAAACGAAATACCCTTAAGCCCGGCCTGACAGTTGCTGATCGAATAGAAAATCGCTGTGTTGGCCGTTTCTGGTGCGGCTTTGTCGATTTCGGGTGCCAGAAGCGCCTGCACACTATCGGCAAGACCATGGACAAGGGCGACTTCAACAAAGATCAATGGATCATCGGGAATGGCCGGATGGAAAAAGGCAAAGCATTTGCGATCCGTTGCCAAACGGCGGCGCAGATCGTCCCATCCCTGAATTTCATGAACCGCCTCGTAGCGGATCAGTTTTTCAAGAATGGCGGCCGAGGTATCCCAATCAATATGGCGCAACTCAAGAAAGCCACGGTTAAACCAGCTGGTCAGAAGATGCTGCATGTCGGCATTGAGCGGTTCAAGATCGCGGTTGGTTTTAAGCAATCCGATCAGGGTTTCACGCATATCGACAATCGCGCGGGTGCCGCCCGGGGCCATGTTGATTTTGCGCAACAGGTCCTGACGGACGGGTTCGGATGCGTGGGTCAGGACCGCCAGATTGGGTTCTGACGGATCCTTGGCAAATGCTTCGGCGGCCTTGGTGACTTTGGCGCGGTCGGCACTGAAGTCATTTTGCATCATCTTGAAAAAACGCAAATTGTCTTCGTCGGGCAGGTTTTCCCACATGCGGACCACTTCGCGGGCGATGGCCGTGCCACGGGCCTCACCCTTTTGCGAAACGAGGTCCTTGCACATGGCGGTAAGCTGTGCGAACTGGTCTTGCGGTGTGGACAGCGGCAGGTCAAGAAGTTCCCGCCCACGGTCCGCAATGCTGGAAATCCAGCTTCTGACAGAAATGCCTGACATTAGCGTCCTCCAATAACCGTTTCTGGAAGCCAGGTGGCGATTTCCGGGATGAAGCACAGAATGATAATCGCTGCAATCATGCACAGAACGTATGGGAACGCGCCCTTAAGGATGCTTTGCAAGCGAATATCGGGGGCGATCCCGTTGATCACGTACAAATTCAAACCAACCGGCGGCGTGATCAGGCCGATTTCCATATTGATGGTCAGGATGACGGCAAACCAATAGGGATCAAAGCCGGCATTGATGATGACGGGCAGCAAGATCGGTGCACTCATCAGGATCACGGCAACCGGCGGCAGGAAGAAGCCACTGATCAGCAAGAACAGATTGATGAAGCCCATCAGGACCCAGCGATTGACATCAAGCATGGAGATCCACTGTGCAATCGACTGGGTAATGAACAGCGATGACAGCATGTAACTAAACAGGCCAGCCGCACCAATGATCAGAAGGATCATGACCGATTCTTTGGTGGTGTCGCGCATAACGTGCCACAGCTGTCCCGGCTTCCACATGCGATAGACAATCATCGCCGTGATCAGGCAGAACAGGGCACCAACGCCGGCTGTCTCAGACGGGGTTGCAACGCCGCCATAAAGGGCGAACAAAACCGCACCAATGATGACCAGGAATGGCAACACACGCGGAAGGATTTCAAATTTTTCCTTCCAGCTATATTTCACAGCACTAAGCGCGCCTTGCGCATTGCCCTGACGCCAGGTTGAATACAGCGACCAGGCCATAAACAGTGCCGTCAACATTAGCCCGGGCAACAGACCGGCAAGGAACAGACGTCCGATCGATGTTTCGGTTGAGATACCATAGACAATCATGGTGACACTTGGCGGTCAGAATGCCAAGTGTTCCGCCCGCCGCAATCGATCCGGCCGCAACCGTATCGGGGAAGCCGCGTTCACGCATCGCCGGGATGCCCATTTTACCAATGGCCGCACAGGTCGCAGGTGAGGAACCCGAAAGGGCAGAGAAAATTGCGCAGGCGCCAAGGTTGGAAATAACCAAACCACCCGGAACGCGGGTCAACCAGCGATCAAGCACGGAATAAAGATCACCACCCGCCCGGGAGGAGGCGACAACCGCCCCCATCAGGATGAACATCGGGATGGCGAGAACTTCAAAACTTTCAAGCTTACCAAACAGGATTTCTGGCAACAGCGGCAAGGAGCCGGTGCCATCAAAGACGATGATAAAGCCAAGGCTTACCAGTAGAAGGCCGATGCCAACAGGTATGCCGGAAAACAGAACAACAGTGGTTGCGATGCCAACGATGGCCGCAAGAAGCAAGGGATCCATAGTGCGGCCTCCTTAGAATGCGTCGTCACGCAGATCGAACGGTGTCGACCGGCGGGTGATCAGGGACAGGAAATCGGCAAGGAACTGTAAAAACAGCAAGCCAAACCCAATGGGCAAGGCGGCATATGGTTTCCACAAAGGCACAGCCCAGATGGTTTCAGAAAGCCAACCACCTTCAAATGCCTCGACAACCAATTCCAAACCATAGAAGGCAAACAGGGCGCTGATCCCCATGCCACACAGCAAGGTCACAACGGCAAGTGCCATGCGGGCCGTGCTTTTAAGATACAGCGGCAAAAGATCGACATTCACATGCCCGCGGATCAACTGGACATAGGGCAGGCCAACAAGTGTGGCGCCAATCATCATGAAAATAACGGCTTCGGTCTGCCAGACGGTGGAGGCATTCAGCACATAGCGCATGAAGACCAACTGACAAATGACCAGCATTGCCAAGGCAAACATGGCAGCAGCGGCAACACCGCAAACTCTTGACGCAAAATGAATGACGGCAATGAACGTATCAAGCGGCCCTTGGGGCGGTCGTCTACGATCTTCTGCCTGTGCATCTTGCGGATCGATCGGCTCGACATCCGGTGGCGGCGGCATATCGGATTTAACGGAATGCGACGCACTTGGTGTCTGCGCGAAATCATCGGGCAGATCAATCGGAAGTGTGTGCGGGGACATGGCGTTCGACACGCGCGTACTCCTCTGACGGAACCGTATTGTTCTGTTTGTTTATATTCTTTGGGAAATGATGGGGTGGTGCCGGAACGTCCGGCACCACCATCAAATCACATCACGGACGGATCACTTGACGGCAAGTGCCATATCAAGAAGTTCCTGACCGTTCGGGGTTTCTTCGACGAACTTCTTATAAGAAGTTTCCATGGCAAGTTTCTGCCATTCGGCGAAGTCCTCGTCGCTCAATTCTGCGATTTCAACACCGTTTTCTTTAAAGACTGCGATGCTGTCAGAATCCTGTTTGCTGCCTTCTGCGGTGTAATAGGCTTCTGCCTTTTTCGCAGCTGCTGCCAAGGCTTCTTTTTGTGCGTCGTTCAGCTTGTCGTAGCTCGCCTTCGACATCAGAACCGGCTGATACATGAACCAGAGCGCATTGCCTGCGGCCGGGGTATAGCATTTGACCTGTTCGTAGATGCGATAGGAAACGAAGCTTGATGAGCTTGTGTTGGTCGCATCAAGAACGCCGGTCTGCATGGCTGGATAGATTTCCGAGCTTGGCATTGCGGCGATTGACGCACCGGCACCTTCAAGCATCTGTTCAAAGGATTTACCTGCCGCACGAATCTGAAGGCCTTTTACGTCTGCAGGTTTGCGGATGCAGCCTTTGGTCGATGCAAAGCCACCAGCGAGCCAGCCTTTGGCAACCGTGACAACACCGTCTTCGTTCAGGAGTTCTTCAATTTTCTCCATGAACGGAGATTCGTTGATGCGGTTGGCATGGTCGTGGTTTTTAACCAGGGCCGGCATCAGGGTCAGGTTGGTTGCTGGAACGCGACCACCGGCATATGCCAGCGGGTAAACAATCATATCAAGCTGGCCACGTGTCATCGGGGTCCACTGTTCCTTCGCTTTAAACAGGGAGCCTGATGGGAAAATCTGGATTTCCAGATCAACGTTGGCTGCTTTGACTTCGTCGGCAACGATCTGTGCAACTTTGTGACGGATGTCGCTGGTGGACCACTGATGTGACAGCTTCAGGGTTTCAGCATCTGCTGATGCAGACATACCAAAAGCGGCAACAGACATTGTAATGGCGGCGACGGACGCCGAAAGGGTCTTCTTAAAAATCTTCATCTTTTCCTCCCGGATGAAGCATGCGTTCTAAATGCATTTGAATGGGCTTTTACGCGTCTTTTTATTGATGCGGTTTTCGCATTGAGAGAAAGCGTTACAGATTTCTGGCATCCTGTCCATGCAATTTTGTATACCAGAGATGCGTTTCGCAGTGCCACAAACTCGCGCCTGAGTGTTTGCGCTGGAATCCCGGAAAACTGGGAAATAACTTTTGCAGTGCAGCACAAAAACACGTTGGGTGGACGTCCAAAAGGTTTTGATTAGTGCCAGATTATGTGTTCTGGTATACCAGTGAATGGTTGTTAAATGAGGGCGTTGATGGCGCAGAACGGAAAACTTGCTACCGATTTGGTGCAGAAATTGGAGCGCGATATTGTCACCGGTGTTCTTAAACCGGGGGACAAACTTGATGAACGGTCGTTAAGCGAGCGGTTCGGAGTTTCGCGCACGCCGGTACGTGAAGCGCTGCAAACGCTTGCCGGATCGGGGCTTGTCGCAACCATGCCAAGGCGCGGCACGATTGTTGCCGCCATCACGGTCGGTGAACTAATCGAAATGTTCGAAGTCATGGCAGAACTTGAAGCCATGTGTACCCGTCTTGCCGCACGGCGCATGCCGCGGGTGGATATCGAAAACCTGATCAAGCTGGCGGCGGCGTGTGATGCACTTCAGGAGCACGCCGACGCGGATGCCTATTACGAGGCCAATGTCAGCTTCCATGAAGCAATCTATGCCGGGTGTCGCAACAGCTTCCTTGAACGCCAGACCAAGAATGTCCGTAACCGTTTGGCGCCCTATCGGCGCTTGCAGCTCCATCGTCCGGGCCGTGTCAAAAAATCAAATGCCGAGCACGAAGATATTCTGACCGCCATCTCGACCGGGGATGCGCAGACCGCCGGGAAGCTCATGCATCAGCATGTTGCCGTTCAGGGTGAAGCATTAAACGACCTGCTGGCGATTGTCCCGCGCGGGTATCTGGAGCCGTTGGCGAGCTGATCAAAATCTCAACACCGTGCGTGACCTTTTAAATCGTTTGCGCTAAAAACCGCTGATGGCAAAGAAACGTTTGGATCAGTTGCTTGTGGAACGTGGATTGGTGGAAAACCGATCCAAGGCGCAAGCGTTTATTATGGCAGGCAATGTCTTTAGCGGTGAGCAACGGCTTGATAAGCCGGGCATGCAGTGCAAGGAAGACATTGCGGTGACGCTACGCGGGCAACCGCACCCGTGGGTATCACGCGGTGGGCTCAAGCTTGAAAAGGGCTTGTCGCATTTTGAGCTTGATGTGACCGGTTTTATCGGCGTTGATGTTGGATCATCGACCGGTGGTTTTACCGATGTCTTGCTGCAAAATGGTGCGGCCAAGGTGTATTCCGTCGATGTCGGGCAGGGACAGCTTGACTGGAAGCTGCGCAATGACGACCGGGTGGTTGTCATGGAAAAAACCAATGCGCGACATTTGACCGAAGAACATATTCCCGACCCGATTGATATCGTTGTCTGCGATGCCAGCTTTATTGGCCTGCGCACCGTGCTTCCAGCCAGTCTGGAGCGGGTGAAGCCGGGTGGTTATGTGATTGCACTGATCAAGCCGCAATTTGAAGTTGGCAAGGAACGGGTGGGCAAAAAGGGCGTCGTGCGCGAGCCTGAGCTGCATCAGGAAGTCTGCGATACCATTTCCGAGTGGTTGGGCAATTTGCCGGGCTGGGATGTTTTGGGGATCGCGACAAGTCCGATCACCGGACCCGAAGGCAATGTTGAGTTTTTGATTGGCGGGCGGAAATCGGCGTAAACAACGCCGATCCCCGCCAGAGTTTCCGCTAAAATTCCGGGCCTTATTTGCCGATTTTTTTCAGGAAATGATCAATCCCGGCCTGTGCACAATCCTGATCCTGTGGCGGGGTGCCCGAGCTTACCCCGATGCCACCAACGCAATCGCCGTCAACCATGACAGGCAGGCCACCGGCAACAATTGAAAGCCGTCCGCCGATTTCCGAATCAATGCCGTAGGCCGGTTTGCCCGGCTGGGCGGCGGCGGCATATTCATGGGTTGCCTTGCGTGCGCCGGACGCAGTGAAGGATTTGTCCTGTGCAATTGTCGTGCTGGTGACCTTGCCGCCATCCATGCGTTCAAACGCGATCAAAACACCGGACTCATCGGTAATGGCGATGCACATCGGCACGCCGATTTCAGTGGCACGGGCGCGCGCACCTTCAATCAGGATATAGGCGTCTTCGATCGACAGGCGTTTGATGGTCAACATAACAGCGTCTCCGGTGGATTGAGGGTTCTTCAGTTGGCGGCATCTTATGGGCTGTGCTGAAGAGCGATCAATCACATAAAACGTCTTTCCGTATGGTGGAACTGCGCGAAGGTGGCTTTGATGCTGCCCGTCACAGCGTCACGAACCCCATCATCTAAAAATCATGAAATACAGCGCACCAAGCGGTAAGGCCGTGGCGATGAAGCCAACAAGGCCCCAGAGCTTGCGACATTTATCGTAAGCCGCAGGCATGACATCCTGCTCTTTCGCAACGGTTTGGGCCGCAATCCTGGACATATACAGCTGAAGAGGCAGTAACCCGACCAACCACAAAACTGCCGCCATACCAAACAGACTGATGCCAATCGTCAAATGCGGCGCATCGGAAATGTCAATGCCGGTGGCATGAAACAGGCCAATCCCGCCGACGATGATCAGGGCGGCACCAAATGCGGTAAAGGCTAGATCGGTCATATTTACCAGACGGCAGGCGAAGGCAATTACGACAGGATTTCCGGTCTTGTCAGCCTGGGTCTTCCAAAGGGCGGAAACAATGATGTTGCCCATAAACAGGATAACACCCAAAAGGTGCACGAGCTTAACAATGGAATATTCCATGGTGTGTCCCAAGGTCAAAAATGTGTGCTGTAACCAGCTACATGAGCATTACGAGAATTTTGCGTTGCACGATCAGGCGGCGTCTGTACGGTTTAAATCCTCGGCCAACAATCCCAGCACAAAATCATCAAGCTCGATATCTGCGGGGGGCGCAATCATGCCATCAATCACCAGAATGGCGATGCCATGTGCGCGGCTCCAGGCGGCAAGGGCGCGGTTATAGGCCGTCGCGGCCTCGGTCAGGGTCATTTCGGCCTTGCGGTCCACCGATGTCACCGCGCGTTGCAGTACATCAAAGGCATTGTCGGCTGCATCACGCAGTTCGGGATATTGATCCAGCGGCGGGCGTTCGCGGCCAAAGATCAGACGAAAATGTTGGGGGTGTTCGATGGCAAAGCCGACATAGGCCGCACCGAGTGCCATGATGCGATCTTCATGCGTGTCAATGCGCGCGGCGACATCTTCAAGCTTTTGCGCAAAGCGTTCAAAAGCCGAAATCGCCACTGCCGCCAAAATGCCATCCTTACCGTCAAAATGGCGATAGGGGGCGGCTTCCGACACGCCGGTCAGGCGGGCCAGACGGCGCAAGGAAAGCCCGGTGGGGCCTTCGTCGATCAGGATGTTCTCGGCTTTTTGCAGCAGGACATTGCGGACGTCACCGTGGTGGTATTTCCCCATAAGCTCGTATCTCTATTTTCTTATGTTAACTTTGTTAACATTAAGCTGTGACGAATGACATTGCAAGCAAGATATTCTCCTGCTTTTGTATGTTTAAAATTCAGTTTCTTTGGGATGTGGACGTAAAGTCTATTTTACGTATCGCCGATGTGTGCAACGTTCAAAATAGAAAAGGGGGGCTTGATGTTTGGTGAAACAAAGCAAGAGAAACGACGTTTTTGGATATTCATTTTCGTTGCGGCAGTGTTTTCGGGAAGCCTATCGCGCCTATGGCCTGTCTTCATCCCGGACGATCTCGCATATCAGGAGTTTAACAAACGCTGTCTGGATAATATGGCAGATCTCAAGAGACTTATCGATGATCGCGAAATAGCCCCTTATCGTGACGATACGAATAAGATGAAAAAGGCATTTACCGAACATGAAGCATATGTTTGGCAATACAATCACAAGACGTACGACGATGTTTTAATAACACTGGTCCTGCTCGGCACGCAGATGTGCACCGTCTCTCTCTCTGACGTTGACCCCTTGCCCAGCAAGGCTGTCCTCGAAAAGAATTTGAACCTAAGCGTAATATCGATACCTGAAGAAATACCGCAAAGCGTAAACTACCTACTTCGTGACGAGCGCGCGGAGACGGGTTTGGCAAGTGTTGGTTTTGGTGTTCGGCAGAGAGAGAGGGTATAGGCGACGAAATTATTTTGGTGCTTATGACGAATGCCGGTTTCCAAAAGCAGTTTGGGAAATCACTAGAAGAAGTTGCGTTAGAAATAGGACAGAATTGACTTCATCCAACGCTTAAGTGGGCGATTTCGTGATTAAGTCTCACTTCCTTCAACAAAAGAAAAAGTTACCCGACCAACTCATGCTCCTTTTTTAGTTGCGGGTAGCATTATGAGCTGCGCGCGCATGTTCTCGGTACAGATTGGAATTTGGCAGATTGGGCTTAGGTGTTAACCGGTTTCGGCTCTGACGGCGTTACGTCTGGCGTTGCCGGTTCTGGTTCTGGTTCTGGTTCTGGTGCTGGCGCTGGTGCATCCGGTGTCGCCGGGGCTGGCGTTGCGGTGCTGGTCGCAGGCGTTGCATCGGTTGTGGTCGTGGCTGCCGGAGGCGTCGTATCCGGGATTGCGGGCTGGTCTGCCGTAGTCGCTGGTGCCGGTTGCGATTCTGGTGTCGGTGTTGATGGAGGTGCATTGTTGGTTGGTGTTGTGGTATTGGGTGCTGGGGTATCCGCACCTTTGGCGTCGGAAGCTGTTTCCGGCATTTCAGGGCTGGTTGGTGGCGCATTATTGAGGGCGTCTGGTGCCGCAGCGGTTTGGTCGCTACTTGGTGTTGTCGCGGCCGGGGCTTTACCAGAGGCTGTTTCTGTTGCGTCCTTGTCATCCTTCGCATCCTCCGCAGGTGCGGGGGCTAAATTGACCGACGGTGATTTTGCTGTTTTTTCCGTTTTTGACCGATCCGGGCGGATCAGGAACTTGTCGCCAAGGGTATCCTGGCCAATCAAAAGCGGCTGTTCGATCCCGGCCATTTCCAGCAAACCGATTTCTACGTCGCGATCAATGCCGCGCAACTGCATGCAGGTGCGAATGACCGGCGTGCGGACGCTGTCGCTGTTGGCACTTGTTTTGATGTCCCGATAACCGGCGACCGGCATGGAAAGTTGCCAGGTGATTTGTCGTGCACTCAACCCGCTTTCCGTTTCAGGCGGGCTATCAAGGGCGAGCGAGAAAGATACCGTGTCAGAATCCGGCGTTGCGGTGCTGTCGTCAGTTGTACCGGGTGAAGCAGTTGATGTGGGGGATTTGGATGGTGTTGCCGGGCTATTCCTGCCGTCGGTATCTTGATCCGGCTTAGCGGGCATCACCGTAAGGTCCTTCACAAACAGGCAGGTTTGCGGCGCGGCCCCCAAGATCATCGAGGGCAGGGCGGAGATGCCCCAGCGCGGCAAGTCGACCGGTTCGTCCGGATAGAGGACGGTTCGGGTGCGCATTTGGGCATCCATGCCGTTTTTTTTGCTGCTGGCTGAAGCAGCAGCATTGGTGGACGCCAGCGAGAGCAATGTTTTGAGCAATATTGGGTTCATGCCATGTCGACGTGGCACAAACCCGTTTGTGACGGGAAATTAAGCGATCAAGGTGCGATACTCTTTAGGCAGACGCAAACTTCGGCAAGCCCTAGCTTGGGAAGTGCTTGTTGGCGTTCCAGCCGTCGCATTGGCCGCGATGACGCAAAAGGTGATCGGCCAGAACGATGGCGGCCATGGCTTCGCCCACCGGCACACCACGAATACCAACGCACGGGTCATGGCGACCCTTGGTGACGATATCGACTTCCTTGCCGTAAATATCGATGCTTTTGCGCGGCGTTAGGATCGAGCTGGTCGGTTTGACGGCAAAGCGAATGACAACATCCTGACCCGATGAAATGCCCCCCAGAATGCCACCGGCATGGTTGGAGCCAAATACCGGCTTGCCATCTTCGCCAAGGCGCATTTCGTCGGCATTTTCAATGCCGGTCAGCTCGGCGGCCTCAAAGCCATTGCCGATTTCAACGCCCTTGACCGCATTGATTGTCATCATGGCCTTGGCCAGATCGGCATCAAGCTTGTCATAGACCGGATCACCCAGCCCAACGGGAACGCCCGAACAGACAACTTCGATCACTGCGCCAACCGATGAACCATCCTTGCGCAGGCCATCAAGATATTCTTCGAATACCGGCACCGCTTCGGGGTCCGGGCAGAAAAACGGGTTGTTATCAACCTCGTCCCAGTCCCAGTTATCGCGGTTGATTTCCTTGGTGCCCATTTTGACCAAGGCGGCACGGATTTTGATATCGCCGCCAAGGATTTTACGGGCAATCGCACCGGCCGCAACGCGCATGGCGGTTTCACGTGCTGATGAGCGCCCGCCGCCGCGGTAATCACGCGTGCCGTATTTTTCCCAGTAGGTGTAATCGGCATGGCCGGGGCGGAACTGGTTTTTAATTTCGCCGTAATCCTTGGACCGCTGATCGACGTTTTCAATCAGAAGGCCGATCGGGGTGCCGGTGGTTTTGCCTTCGAACACGCCCGACAATATTTTGACCTGATCAGGTTCGCGGCGCTGGGTGGTAAAGCGCGACTGACCGGGTTTGCGTTTTTCAAGGAAGTCCTGAATGTCGGCTTCGGACAGGTCAAGAAGCGGTGGGACGCCATCAACGACACAGCCAATGGCTGGCCCGTGGCTTTCGCCAAAGGTGGTGAAGCGAAAAAGCGTTCCAAAACTGTTGCCAGCCATAAGCCAAAATCCAGAATTCAAAGGGTACGGAAAAACGTATTAAAGTGACAAACGGGCCACCCCGAAAGGCGGCCCGTAAAATTATATCATGTTCAGATCAGGATTTCTGAACATTGATGTCAGGTGCATCGGCCTGTTTCATGCCAACGGTATGATACCCGCAATCGACGTGGTGGGTTTCACCCGTCACACCGGTTGACAGATCCGACAGGAAATACAGCCCCGACCCGCCAACATCATCAAGCGTGACATTGCGGCGCATCGGTGAGTTAAACTCGTTCCACTTCAGGATATAGCGGAAATCGCCAATCCCCGAAGCGGCAAGGGTTTTCATCGGACCTGCCGAAATGGCATTGACGCGGATGCGATCCGGGCCAAGGTCATTGGCAAGATATTTGACACTGGCTTCAAGGGCCGCCTTGGCAACACCCATCACGTTATAATGCGGCATGACTTTTTCTGCCCCGTAATAGGACAGGGTCAGAAGCGATCCACCATCAGTCATCAGTTTTTCCGCGCGCTGTGCAACAGCGGTAAAGGAATAGACCGAAATGTTCATCGACATCGTGAAGTTTTCAACCGACGTGTCGACATAGCGACCGCGCAGTTCGCTTTTATCGGAAAAACCGATGGCATGAACGACAAAGTCGAGTTTGCCCCATTTTTCCTTGAGCGTGTCGAAAACGGAATCGATGCTGGTCGCATCGGTCACGTCACATGGCAACACGATGTCGCTGCCAACTGAGCTTGCCAAAGGACGGACACGTTTTTCCAGTGCTTCACCCTGATAGGTAAAAGCAACTTCGGCGCCAGCAGCAGCGGCAGCGCGTGCAATGCCCCAAGCAATGGATTTGTCGTTCGCGACGCCCATAATCAGGCCACGCTTACCGGCCATCAGGCCCGAGATGTTATCGGTGGACAGGCTCATTTTTCCTCTCGTTCCCACGATCTCTCTCTGTCAGGTGGAGGCCCTTTAAATAAAGCCACGACCGGTACAGGAGCTATTGGTCATTGGGCGCATCCTACACAAAGCAAGGCCAAGGTCAATCTGGCCTGTTATAACGTGTGCGGGCACGCTATCCTGTTGATCAATTACAGTATAACCGGAAAATGCGTAGGGATAAGCGTTTAATGGTGGAAATTCAGAAATTGATCGAAGATCGAACAGCATTCTGGCGCTATGCGCTGATGCGGTTTGTTCATGATAAATCGGTGCAGCGCGCGGCTGGCCTGTCTTATACGACTCTTTTGGCGATGGTTCCGTTTCTGGCTGTCGCGCTGACGGTGCTTTCTGCTTTTCCGGTATTTGATCAATTCAAAGATCAAATCATGAGCGTTGTTTTAAATAACTTCCTGCCAGAAACCGGTGAGCAGGTGACCGACTACCTTGGAAACTTCTTGCAAAACACCGGCCAGATGACCGCTGTTGGCACCATGGTGCTTGGTCTGACGGCGGTGATGTTGCTTGGCGCGATTGAAGGGGCGATGAATGACGTCTTTCGCGTTACAAGCCCGCGCAAGTTGCTGTCGCGTCTTGTGGTGTTCTGGGCGCTTCTGACCGTCGGGCCGATGTTGTTGGGGTTGAGCCTGTCGTTGGCGTCCTATCTGTTTGCCATGCGCCATATGGTCGGCGGTGATCTGATCGGCGGGCAACTTGGTCAGCTTACCTTCATCGCACCGTTCCTGTTATCGGCAATAGCTTTTTCGTTGTTGTTCATTGGTATGCCCAACCGTTCAGTTGAAATCATTGATGGGTTTCTGGGCGGCCTTGTTGCGGCGGGATTGTTTGAGGCGCTTAAAAAAGGGTTCGGATTTTATGTTACCAATTTCCCGACCTATCAGACGATTTACGGCGCGGTTGCCATTGTGCCGATTTTTCTGTTGTGGATGTATCTGACGTGGATTGTGATCCTGCTGGGCGCACAGGTTGCCGCTGCACGGTCTGAATGGCGTGCGGCCCGGGCTGCGGGCCTTATTCCCGATCCGCGCGGGGCGGTGCCGGGCCACATGGAACGCATTATCGCGGTTCTACGGGTGCTGGAATATCTGCAAAACGGTTTCCATAAGGCATCCAAACCGCCGACCTATCGCCGCATGATGCGTGAGGTCAAGCTTGGCGGGCGCGACTTGAACTGGGCATTGGCCGCCCTTCGGCGGGAAAAGCTGATTGATCGGTCCGAAAGTCATCGCTGGTTGCTATCGGGTAATTTATCGCGACTGACACTGAACGATTTGATGGGCCGTCTGGGATTGTTTCTTGATTATGATCGGCTGCTGGTGGTTCAGTCGGATGGTGGCTGGCCCGGTAAAATGCGTGAGCGGCTTGTCGAGCTTGAAAAAACCAGAGGTTCGGTTCTTGATGTTGAAGTCGGCGCCTTGCTTGATACACCAAAGCCCGAAGACAAAGTCCCTGAGCAAATCAAGCCAAACCCGGATCATCCGCGGCAGGAAGAAATCAGTCAAAATGATATGGCCCAATCGGTGGATTAAGCCATGCCGGGAAATCGAAAGCCCTGTGAAGAATAGAAAATTCGGGCAACGTTATGTGTCCGGATTTTCTGGATGGCCAGAGGATTCCATTTGAACCCGTATCGGTGCATCACTGCTTCGCAAATGCAGATCGCGTTGCGGGAACGGGATTTCGATATCGTTGTCCTTAAAGGCATCCCAGACGTTGAGCAGAACTTCGCTGATGATGTTGCCGCGCCCGTTTTGCGGGTCGGTGATCCAGAAGCGGATTTCAAGATCGACCGAATTGTCGCCAAAGCCCCGCAACAATGTGTTGGGACCGGGGGTGTCTTGTACACGCGCGCATTTTCCTGCGGCCTCATTGCACAGTTTGATCGCGAAATGCGGATCACAGTTGTAGGAAATGCCAACCGGGATTTTCAGGCGCAGCTTGACGTCTGAGTGGCTCCAGTTTTCGACCTGTGTGGTGATGAGGTCTTCGTTGGGGATCAGGAATTCTGTGCCGTCCCGGGTGCGAACGGCGGTGTAGCGTGCACCAAGGGACTGTATCCAGCCAAATGTTTCGCCAATGGCAATGACATCCCCCGGTTTGATCGACCGGTCAAGCAGCAGGATCACGCCACTGATCAGGTTGGCAACAATGCGTTGCAGGCCAAGACCAATGCCGACACCAACCGCACCGCCAAACACCGCAAGGGCGGTCAAATCAACGCCAATCGTTGACAGAGCAAACAGAACAGCAACGGACAGCAAAACCAGTTTAAGGAGTTTGGACATCAGCACCTGAACCGAGGGGGTCAGGCGGTGGACTTTTTTGATGCGTTGTTCAAATAGCCGGGATGAAAAGGATGCAACCCAAAGCAAAACCGCCAACGACAGGATAGCTTTTATAACGCCATAGACCGAAACGCGGAACGATCCGACTTGCATGGCAAGACTGTCGAGTGCTGCGATGGTTGGATCAAGCCAGCCAACGATATTAAGGGCTGCCAATCCCCACGCCACAGCCGCGATGGTGCGTGACCAGACCGGGTCATTCACCACGGCCGCTGCCAGGCGAATGACGATCCAGGCGTTGAGCAGACTTGCGACGAGGCGCAGGATGTTGTGGCGGTATCCGGTTTGAACAGCAATGGCCTCAAGGACCCAGACCAGTACAACCAGCAGCAGGGGAAACGCCAGATCAGGCAGAACAGAAAACAGTCGCCTGAAACCCGCATAGTGCAAAAGCGGTTTCCAGTTTTGCAGTCGGGCAAGCAGGGAGGTCAATGTCGGGCGCAGCAAAAGGGCCGGCAGCATCGCCAGCAGGCAGGCGGCAATTTGTATGAGGATTGGGCCAAGAAGAATATTGGCCTGTATCCAGTCTATGGCTTGGTCAATCCAGAGCAGATATTGATCCGGGTTGGTAAACTGTTCCATTGGTGCCCTGATGTCTTCCTGATTTTCTGTTTTGGGGCTTTATGACAAGACGCTTTAAATCATATGGTAACACGAGAACGGATTTTCAGGCAGGGCGTTGCATTTAAAAGAAAATTGTAACTGTAACCTGCCACGGTGAGTGCGGGTGTTTTGGCAATTTGGGCAATAAAAAAGCCGGCGAGAAGCCGGCTTTTAAGCGGGGTACTATCGGGTGCTGTAGGGGTGTTTTTCCGACCAGTCACGGATAAACTCGATCAATTCATCATCGCGTTCATCGGGCAGCTTGACCGTCAGATGGACATATTGATCGCCGTGTTTGGTGTTGCGGTCATAGGGTGCACCCTTGCCGCGCAGGCGCAATTTCGTACCGCTGTTTGCGTTGGCGGGCAATTTCATATTGACCTTGCCATTGACAGTCGGGACTTCGATGGACCCGCCAAGGACTGCCTCGGCCAGTGTGATCGCCAATTCACAATGCAGATCATTGCCTTCGCGACGGAATGTTTTGTCGGGATGGACATGCAGCTTGATCAAGGCATCGCCTGCCTCACCACCATTCATCCCCGCCATGCCCTGACCTTTCAGGCGCAGGGTTTGTTCGTTTTCACTTCCCGGAGGGATGCGAACTTCAAGGCTTTTGCCGCTGGCAAGGTTGATCCGCTTGGTCGTGCCAATGATGGCCTCGGAAAAATCAAGGCTCAGCTCATAGGAGATGTTCGGGCCTTTGACCTTTTGCGGTTTGCGTTCACCGCCAAAACCACCAAATCCGCCGCCACCGCGACCACCCCGACCGCCTTTGCCGAAAATTTCGTCAAAGATATCTTCGGGGTTCGAGCCGGAAAAGCCGAATGGGTCATTCTGACCAAATCCGCCGCCCGCACGCGATTGACCACCGCCGCCACCGCGACCAAAAGGCCCGGTTTCACGACCATCGGCATCAATCAGACCATTGTCGAATTTCTTGCGACGTTCGGGATCGCCAAGCAGGTGATAGGCGCTTGAAACTTTTTTAAAGCGTTCTTCAATCTTGGTATCGCCGGGATTGACGTCGGGATGGAGTTCACGCGCCAGTTTGCGATAGACTTTTTTGATTTCGTCCTGAGTGGCGTTTTTTGCAACGCCGAGTATTTTGTAGGGATCCTGCATGAATTAACCGGTTGGATGAACAAAATGGGCGGTGGCACAATTTAAGTGCATGATGCGCGCAATCAGAACCATTTCGTCACGATTTCGTCCGGCACGTTTTATATCAAGCAAGGATAAGTCCAATGACCGTAGCTGGGCCACGATCAAGGGCTTCGTCACATTGCTCTGCCGCGCTGTATTTTGCCAAACGGCATGCCAAAACAAACAAAATGGCGCTGATTGCGCGCTCCGTACTCTAGCCCGTCTTGGCGAAAACAAGAAAGGCTATTTATTGCTGTGCCCGGATATAAAAAAAGCGGTGCAGATCGCAAGAACCGCACCGCTTTTTTGAAAATCTGGTTTCAGATCAGACGGGTCTGATCAATTCACGACCTGCCAGCTGCCATCAGGTTTGCGGCACGCTGTGCCATAGGCGGTTTCTTCCTGCCCACCAATCATGACAGTCTGCTGGTATTCGCGGCAATATTCCTGCGTTTCGGGTTTCTGATAGGTCCGTGTTGGTGTCACGGTGCCCTGAACGCCGGTATCTGGGTTCTGCCAGCTTGATGTTTTGCCTGTTGGCGCGCTTTCAAGGGTTTTCTGCGTGCTTTGGGCCATGATTGCGCGGTCCGCGTTATCAAGTGAACGGCCGACTTCGCTGCCAAGAAACGCGCCAGCCATGGTGCCAAGTGCAACCCCGACCAACTGGCCTTTGCCTTTGCCAAACTGTGCGCCAGCAACCGCGCCGCCAACCGCACCCAGCAAGGTGCCAGCGGTTTGTTTCTGGCCCTGATCCTGAGCACAGCCTGCGATGAAGGCGGTCATGATCAATGGTATGACGATATGACGGAATTTCATGTTGTTTCTGCCCATCTTGTTTTTCCTGTCCCAACCGATATGCTCTGAATATACGAACGATGATCCTGTGTTGCCACCCCGTGTTCGTCATCCGCTGTCACTTAAGCCAGCCGATTTTGGATAATCAGAGGAACTTTGACCCCAATGGACGAAAAAAATACGCCAAAAATGGGGCATGAACCCCACGTTGCCCCGTTTGAGATGTTTGACGACTGGTTCAAAGACGCCAAAAGCAACGAAGATGCCTATCCTGACGCGATGACATTGGCCACCGCGGACAAGGATGGCCGTCCATCAGCGCGGATCGTCCTGCTTAAGGGGTTTGATGATCGCGGCTTTGTCTTTTACACCAATTATGAAAGCCGCAAGGGCAGCCAGCTTGCGCAAAACAGCTATGCGGCATTGTGTTTTCATTGGAAAACGGTCGAGAAATGCGTGCGAATCGAAGGTAAGGTCGCCAAGGTCGATGGTGCTGAATCCGATGAGTATTTTGCATCGCGCCCACGTGGTAGCCAGCTTGGCGCCTGGGCATCGATACAGTCACGTCCGATGACCGGTCGGTTTGATCTGGAAAAGCGGGTGGCGGAATTTACCGCCAAGTTTGGTTTGGGCAAGGTCGCACGCCCGGACCACTGGGGTGGTTTCCGTCTGGTGCCTGACCGGATTGAATTCTGGGCCGAGGGGAAATTCCGTTTGCATGATCGCAAACTGTTTACCCGTGATGCCGATGATGCGGGCTGGAACACGCAAAAGCTGTTCCCGTAAGGATTTGGCTTTATGCCTTGAACGATAGAACGCGCAAAAGAATTGATCTTTTGCGCGTTTTTGATTGGGGGGCCTGTTTCTCGGTCCGGTTCGTCTGACTATTTGGTCTGTTCGGGCGGGCAGAATGTTTCCTGCAAGACGGCAATGATTTTCATGATGTTCTGATCTGCCAGCGAATAATAAATCGTCTGGGCTTCGCGCCGGGTTTTGACCAACCTGTCGCGCCGCAGCCGTGCGAGATGCTGTGACAGGGCGGATTGTTTAATGCCCAGTTCATTCTCAAGCGTGCCAACCGATTTTTCGGCATCGCCAAGGGAACAAAGAATCATCAGCCGCCATTCATTGCCCAGCGTTTTGAGAAATTCTGCTGCTTCGCGTGCATTTTGATGAAGCGCTTCGTAATCCATCCGCCAGAAAACCCATTTCCAAATTACATACCAATCTACATCTACGGTCTGACCTTGGTTGGTATCGGTCGGGGTCAGCGTATTTTCGGTCTTGTCGTCAAACAGCCATCGTAATCGGAGCCATAAATGATACAATACACCTTGTAAGCTATTCTATCGGGCAGGTTTACGAAAAGCTGATCTTGTTTCTATACAGCGTTGAAAGAACAATTACAGCCGCAATATTTTTGATCTTGAACAAGGAATAGAGTGATCAAAAGTAGCAACATAATGGCGATCCTGCGTGATGATGACCCATCGGACGCGGGCACTGTTCACAAGATGACAGGCGGGAGTGAGTGCAATGGCAATAAGAACAATTCTGGCACCAGTAGCCGGTTCGGAAATTGATCGCCGTGTTATGGATATGGCGTTCCGTACTGCAAAGCGGTTCGATGCGCATCTTGAGGCGCTTTTTGTCGCCGCCGAACCACAGGATGCCATTCCAATTGTTGGCGAAGGCATGTCGGGCCTGATCATTGAAGAAATGATCCGGGCGGCGGAAACCGAAACAGGAAAACGCGAAGCCAACGGCAAGGCCGCGTTTGAGGCCGCTGTCACCGCGGCCGGGATCGATATCGCAGAGGCGCCGACGACCCAGTCCAAAGCAACCTGTGCGTGGCGCAAGGACAATGGCCGCGAAGACGAAACCGTTGCGCGCCGGGGGCGCCTGTTTGATCTGGTGGTGGTTGGGCGTGATCCCAAAGAAGCTTCTGCGTCGCTGACCTTTGATGCCGCATTGATGGAAACCGGGCGTCCGATCTTTGTCGCCCCGCTAGACCCACCTGCGACGATTGGTGAAAAGGTCATGATTGCGTGGAACGGCGGGGTCGAAGCCGCGCGTGCCGTGACGTCGGCCATGCCGCTTTTGCGCACGGCAAAGACCGTCACGATCGTCAGTGTCGGAGATGTTCCTTATGGCCGGGCTAGTGCCAGAGAATTGGCAGAACAATTCCGCTGGCACGGAGTCGAGGCGGCGGTTGTCGAACATACCGAAGGCGGAAATGTTGCTAACACCTTGATGTCAGAGGCAGAAAAATGTGGGGCCGATAGCATCGTTCTTGGTGCCTATAGCCATTCACGGTTCAAGGAAATGATCCTTGGCGGTGTGACGCAAGATATGCTGGCAAAATGTACGTTGCCACTTTGGATCATGCACTGAGTGTTCCGCTGAACGGGCGTCATCATAACCATATGATTTCGCGAAATTAAATTACCTATTCTTTTGAATGGGTCAGAAAGGCGCATTTGTTTGCGCCTTTTTTTGTTGCATCCGCGAACAAATAGAGGGAGGGTTACGGAAATCTTACAAAGACGGAACCCCGAAAAACGAGGCGTTCCGCATTAAGGAAGAAACGTCTGCTAGGGGAATTGCGATGTTATCACTTCGCGACATCATTGATTTTGCAGCCATGTCCGAGGATTTGGCTGACGAATTAAACAGTCTTAAAATTGGTTTGCCCGATCTTGGTGCAGCGGTCGTTGGCCAAGGTGGTGGTGGCGACAATTCCATTCGCGGCTGCGAAGCAACTCCCTGTGCGGCCAACAAATGTGACGGCAAGTAATCAGATGAAACGAGGGCGCAGTGATATTGATATATCGCCCCGACCTGATTGTTTGTCTCATGCCGGAAGCTTGCCTGCGCGGGCAGCAGGCCCATTTCCCTATTTCGAGAACAGACTGATCTGATCCTCATCGCGTTTGGGTTTTTGCGCGGTGGGTGGTTCTTCGTGCCATGACAAGACATGGTCAGGAAGCGGGGCCAGCATATGGGCAACCTGTGTGAAGTTTTCTGTAGGATCAAGCCACGCATTGAGGTGATTTGGTCCGATCACCACGGGCATGCGATCATGAATATGGGCAATCACACCCGATGGTGCACAGGTGATAATGGTTGCCTCTGATCCGTTTTCCAGTCCGGCAAACAGAAACGGTTGATGATCGGGAAGCGTTATCTGGTTTTTACGCTTGGACGTGCCGTCTTTGCGCCATTCATACCAACTTGTGGCCGGGATCAGACACCGCCGGGCAAGCAGGGGGCGAAATGTGGGTTTCTGGTCAAGTGTTTCGGCCCGCGCATTGATCAGCGGCGTGTTCAGGCCCGGAACCGTAAGCCCCCAGTGACGGATTGCGGCTTTGCGTTCGGGCAGGATGACGGCAATCGGATCGGTCGGGCGGCGCGTGCCGGTCAGGCCTTCAAACGCGGCATCAAGGTCGTTCTGGTTTTCGGCGGTTTGATGGGCAAGCTGAGCGTCGTCAAACCCGTTGTGCAAAATGCTGCGCCGGATGTCTTCCATCTCCAGTCCCAGTTGCGCCTGAAGGGCGTGGACGTTGCTGTTAAGATCAAATCGGCTGCACATGTATTTGCCTGCTTTGTTGTGCCATCAAGATAATAGCTGCTGCGGGCTTTGCCAAATCCTGCGATGCGTACTACCTAAAACGAGGTCATGCCCCAAGGCCGATAGAAATTTTACCGAAAACAGGGCATTTCCTTCAATGGTTTGACGGGGGATGTTATAACAATGCGATCACATGCAGTCACGCATGCGCACGCCACATAAAGAGCCCGAATAATGAATAACCCAGCCCCGAAAACAGTCGTCCTGACAGGTGCCAGCCGTGGTATCGGTCACGTTACGGTTGGTTACTTTGCCCGGCGTGGTTGGCGGGTGATTTGCTGTTCACGTGAAGCACCGCCGCCCAGTTGCCCGCGTGACCCGTCACTTGGCATTCATATCCGTGCTGATCTTTCCAAACCCGAAGACGTGGAGTCTTTCATCGCACAGGCCAATGAGGTGCTGGGCGATGATCCGCTGCATGCCTTGGTCAATAATGCCGGTGTGTCGCCCAAGACGCCCTATAAAGAACGGCTTGGCTGTTTGAACGGCGATATTGATGCGTGGCGCGATGTGTTTGAGCTTAATTTCTTTACCCCGCTGACACTGGCGCGCGGGTTTGCGTCGGCCTTGCACCGTGGCAAGGGGGCAATTTGCAACATCACATCGATTGCCGGGCACTATGTGCATCCGTTTGCCGGGTCGGCCTATTCCACGTCAAAAGCGGCCCTTTCCGGGCTGACGCGTGAAATGGCGGTGGAGTTTGCCGAACTGGGCGTGCGGGTCAATGCCGTTGCCCCGGGCGAGATTAAAACCGACATGATTTCACCGGAATATGAAGCACTGGTACCGCGCATTCCGATGAACCGGATGGGAACCCCCGAAGATGTTGCGGCCGCGGTGCATTATCTGGTGGGTGACGACAGTAGCTATGTCACAGGCACGGAAATCTTTGTTACTGGCGGGCAGCATCTTTATTGATCACAGATCGCCGCGATTGGTGGTGATGATGCTGTGGTTCTGAGACGATATGCTTTAAAGGCCAAAGGCAGCCAAGCTTGGTTGCTTTATGCGTTCTGGCTGATGTGAAAGGCCGGGTCGTAATCAACTTTTCCAGCCGGGATTTCATCGATCAGCGGGCGGGCCATGAAATATTCATCAGGCACACCTTCAAGCTTGAGGTCGGGCAGGGGCGCAAAGCCAAACCGGCTGTAATAGTTGGGCTCCCCCAGGACAACACACCCGGCGGCATCATTGGCACGCAAATGACGGATGCCGCTTTGGATTAGTTCGGACCCAACGCCAAACCCTTGACGGTCGGGCAGGACGGCAACCGGGCCAAGCCCGTACCAGCCACATTCCAGATTATTGATTTTAATTGGGGAAAAGGCAATGCAGCCAATGAGTTCGTCATCTTGTTGAGCAATCAGTGAAAGGGTGAGCTTCCCTTTTTGACGCAAGGCATCAACAATAAGGTGTTCTGTCTGCTGGCTATGGGGTGCTGTTTCAAATGCACCTGCCAGAAGCGCGTGAATCGCCGCGATGTCATGTTCGGTTTCTTCACGAATAAGCATTTTCGTCCCTGCCTGTGACGTAGGGTCTGCTTCCTGCGGACCGTCACCCACGACTATAACGGGAAAATGCGGTAGGGCAAGGTTGTGTTAAACCAGCAGACTTTTCAGCCAGTCGTTTTTTTGTTCAAGGCGTTTGACTTCCATTTCAAGCCAGCCGGTGAAGTTTGATGCTTCGTTGGCGTGCTCTTCGCGCAGGGCCAAAACACGTTCAAGATCAAGCTCGCACACATCCTGAAGGATTTCGAGCTGCTCACGGCGGATGTCATCATCAAGCAAATGCAGATAGCGCATCTTAAGCGCCATGATCAGGCGCGATAGTTCACCCGATGTATCGCGCAGGTTGCCCTGCATCAGTTCGATGAATTTATCGTGGCCTTGTTGGGTCAGGATAAGCTGCCCGTCGGAAAATGCGAGGCTTCCACTGTCTTCCTTGACCAGTCCTTCAAGTTTTAAAAGCTGTAATGAACTTCCCATCATATCAAGCGACGGCCCCATCATATGGGACATGAAATGACGCACGGAATTGGCCAGATCAGCATAACTGATTGGTTTATCCGAAAGGGCAAGTGTGCCGAGTGCGCACAGGCGCAGACATTCTTTGGGGAGCAAGGTTCTATCCGAATACATGGGCGGCCCCTGTTTGATGACAGGGTCGACGTTAACGCGAACGGTTATTAATTGCAATATGTGATCTTAAGGGCACTTTAAGTGTCCGCGATCATCATCAGCATGAATATAGGCCGCCCTATGGCGAAAGCAAACATTCGGGTCCGATTTGAAGATGTTAGATCAGAACTGTTTCGGGGGCTGATCAAAAAAGGCCAGGGCATCTGCCACTGGCCTTCGTTTTCTGATCCCTGACGCCCGATCAGGCGGCCTTGGAAATGCCCAACTGGCTCCAGACGGCCAGCAGCGAGTCGATCAGGTGATCCATTAATTCGTCATTATGCAACGGACCGGGGGTGAAGCGCAGGCGTTCGGTGCCGCGCGGCACGGTTGGATAGTTGATTGGCTGCACGTAGATATCATGTTCAAACAGCAGGCGGTCGCTGGCTTCCTTACACATCGCGGCATTGCCAACCATCAGTGGGACAATGTGGGATGGGGCGTCCATAACCGGCAGGCCTGCCGCACGCATGCGTTCACGCAGCGTTTCAGCGCGTTCTTTTTGTGCAACGCGCTCGGCGTTGCTTTCCTTAAGGTGGCGCACAGATGCCAGCGCACCGGCCGCAATGCTGGGCGGGTGGGAACTTGTGAAGATGAACCCGTTGCCAAAGCTGCGTACGAAATCGACGATTTCCGGTTTGGCCGCGATATAACCGCCAATGACGCCAAATGCCTTGGCCAGTGTGCCTTGAACGATATCAACGCGGTGCATAACGCCATCGCGTTCGGCAACACCGCCGCCGCGCGGGCCGTACATGCCCACCGCATGGACTTCATCAAGGTATGAAATCGCGTTGTATTTTTCGCAAAGATCAAGAATCTGGCCAATCGGGGCGATATCGCCATCCATCGAATAGACCGACTCGAACGCGACGATTTTGGCGCGCTCCGGGCCGAGGTCCTTGAGGATAGCTTCGAGATGTTCGACGTCGTTGTGGTTCCAGATGCGGCGTTCGGCCTTGGAATGGCGCATGCCTTCGATCATGGAATTGTGGTTCTGGGAGTCGGAAATGATCACGCAATCGGGCAATTTGGAGCCAAGGGTCGACAGCGTGGTCCAGTTGGCGACATAGCCAGACGTCATCAGAAGGGCGGCTTCCTTGCCATGCAAATCGGCGAGCTCTTGCTCAAGCGCGACGTGCAGATGGTTGGAGCCAGAAATATTGCGTGTGCCACCCGCACCGCCACCCTGGCCGGAAACGGCTTTATCCATGGCTTCAAGTACCTTGGGGTGCTGGCCCATGCCAAGATAATCGTTGGAACACCAGACAGTGATTTCGCGCGGCGCTTCCCCGTTTTCCGGATGATAGAGGGACTTGGGGAATTTGCCGACAATGCGTTCAAGATTGGCGAACACGCGATATCGGCCCTCAGCCTTAAGGCCAGAGATCGCGTCTTTGAAGAAGTTGTTATAATTCATCTTTGTTACTTTCGCCTGTCTCTTTGCGACGGAACAGTTTCGCACATCACAAAGCTCTGGTCTTGTCCTGATCAGCGATCTGATCTGGACACGTCGTCCGGCTTGACCGGGTCTTGATGTTTCCCTTATCGGACATGGCGTCCGACACGGCATTGACCCTTGTCAAAAATTAAAGCGATTCCAGTTTGTTTTGAACCGCACGGTCAGAGAAGGCGTTCCATCTTTCATTTGTCGATCTCGCCGCAGGGTTGGTCCTGTTTCAAGGACTTGGCGTACCCCGTCTCAATTCAGTAGTCAATTTGGGGCCATTGGCGGCATTTGGCAAGGATTTGAACGCATTTCACCCCACAATTATATCAATTCAGTCCATAGTTTTAATCAATCGATTTGGTGTAATTTGGCATTTAAGGCTATTAGTCGCGATTTTAGGCGGTGTTTTGCGGGATCAGACGTGTGGTTTTAGAAAAAAAGGCCCGGCGCAAAACGGATTTGAGCCGGGCCTTTTGATGTTTTGATCTGTGTCGCGACTTAAAGGCTGCTGTGCCACTCGGTCAGGGCGGCCTCGACCGCGTCGAACATCGTATGAATCTGATCTTCGGTGATGATCAGCGGCGGGCAGAAGGCAACAGTATCACCAAGCGCACGTAGGATCACACCATGTTCAAGGCATTTGGCTGCAACGGCTTTGCCCGCAGCACCATAGGGATCAAACGGTGTTTTCGCACACTTATCAGAAACCAGTTCAAACGCCCCGATCAGGCCGTGGCCCCGGGTTTCGCCGACATGATCGAACTTGTTTAGGTCTTTGAGGCGTTTCTGGAACGGCGACATGACACTACGGACATGCTCGATAATCCCGTCATCCTCATAGATTTTAAGGGTTTCAAGTGCGACGGCGGCTGCTACCGGGTGCCCGGAATAGGTAAAGCCATGGCCGAATGTCCCGACTTCGTCCGATCCCTTTTTGACGGCCTGATAAATCGCCTCATTGATAAACAGGGCGGAAATCGGCAGGTACGCCGATGACAGCTGTTTGGCGACTGTGATCATATCGGGTTTAAGCCGGAAGGTTTCACTGGCAAACATCCGACCGGTCCGGCCAAAGCCGCAAATCACTTCATCGGCAATAAACAGGATGTCATAGCGTTTGAGCACTTCCTGAATTTTCTCAAAATAGGTGCGCGGCGGGACAATCACGCCACCGGCCCCCATGATCGGTTCGGCGATAAACGCACCGACGGTTTCGGGGCCTTCGGCCTGGATCAGGTCTTCAAGCTGTTCGGCCAAGCGGGTGGCGAAATCTTCTTCTTCCTCACCTGGCAGGGCATCGCGCCAGTAATGCGGTGTTTCGGTATGAAGAATGCGATCAATCGGCAGATCAAACAGTTTATGATTGCCCGGAAGGCCAGTCATCGAGGCCGCTGCCACAGTAACCCCGTGATAGCCCTTCTTGCGCGAGATGATCTTCTTCTTTTCCGGCTGGCCAATAGCATTATGATAATACCAAACCATTTTGACTGCGGAATCAGTGGCTTCTGAGCCGCTGTTGGCAAAGAAGACCTTCGACATCGGCACCGGTGCGATTTCCAGCAGCTTTTCCGCCAGATCAATCGCCGGATTTGTGCTTTTGGATGCAAAGGTATGATAATAGGGAAGGATGTTGAGCTGCTTGGTGGCGGCATCCACCAGTCGCTTTTCGCTAAAGCCAAGCGACGTACACCAAAGACCAGCCATGCCTTCGATCAGTTTATGTCCGCTGTCATCGGTGACATAAATGCCGTCACCGCCGGTAATGATGTGCGGGCCGGTTTGTTCGTGGGTGGCATGATTGGTATAGGGATGCAAGTAGCTCGCGACATCGCGGCTGGCATCTGAATTGCCCGGAACAGTTGGGGCGAAGGCTGGATTGACGTTGGTGGCGTCGATGGTCATGGCGAACCTCGTTTTGATGTGGGGCCCTGAAACCCGTAAATGCTTTTAAGGCACTTTAATCCCACTTTGATCGGGCGCAACCCATTCCTTTGCACTGCGATAACTTTGCAATGGATTAACCCTTGATGACGAAAAACCGGCCGGAATGATCCGACCGGTTTTGATATGGGGTTTTGATGCGGGTACGCGCGATATTGGCTTAGTGTGACATCAGGACCGGAACGGTCATGTGGCGCAAAAGATGCTGTGTCACACCGCCCATCATCAATTCGCGCAGGCGCGGGCGGCCATAGGCTCCGCAGACAATCAGATCAGAACTTTCATCCGCGGCCCGCGACAACAGCAAGTCACCAACACTGATGCCCGATGCGTTCATGCTTTCCTTGGTGGCACTAATGCCGTGGCGTTTGAGACGGTCCGCGATGTCGATGCCCGGTACGGGCAAGGTATCACGTGCGCCCTTGTTCGGATCGGCACACAGAACCACGGCTTTCTTGGCGGCTTCAAGGAACGGCATGCTGTCGTTTACTGCGCGAACGGCTTCGCGGTATGGTTTCCAGGCAATCAGAACCCGCTCGCCGACCGTGGCAAACTTTCCGACATAGGGCACGATCAGAACAGGTGTGCCAGACGTCAGAACAACCTTATCTGGCATCTCAGAGACAGAGCACGGATCACCGCTTTCCGGGTCGTGCTGTCCTAAAATCGTCAGGTCATGGTGGCGGGCATACATTGCTGCCGTATCGGCAAGTTCGGTGGCGGCACAGGTTGTTTGTTGCCAGCTAAATTCAATACCGGCATCTGTGCAGGCGGTTTCAAATACGCCTTGCGCCACTTTGCCCTGATCGGCCATTGCCTGACGTTGCTGAGCGATGATTTCTTGTGGAATTTGGACTTCCATAAAGCGCGGAATATCAGTCACAGGCAGCAGGAACAGACCTGTCAGATGGGCCTTCTGCGCCTTGGCCACCTTCAGCGCGACGGCAAGGCGTTCTGTGCAGGCAGGCGAATTGTCGATGTGAACAAGAATATCCCGATACATGAGACTGTCTCCATTGTACGGCCCGTCATCTTCACCAGAAGGGTGAGGATCACACGCGGGTCCTTTCGATATGGAATAAGCATAATCTCGGGTGTTTTGGGCGTCTTTGCTCTATCTCAAATTGAAGAATTCAAAACGACTTTATGGGGCGTTTTTAGAACCTAAAATGGTACCTCGTCGTCAATGTTAGGAGCTTGTCCATTTACAGTAATATTTCCTGATATTAATTCAATATCTGATAATGTGCTCCCAACCACATTATACCTGCGAGCTAGTTTCTTTGAGATATCAGTGAATGGCTGTTCATAATCATCAGTATTCATCCACCCGGCTTCAATATAGAAACTTATGATTCGTTTTAGAAAAATTTCGACAACCTTAAAGCCCTGTTTTGGATCAATTGGAGATACTATTCCTGCTAAGTTTGAGCCAAGTCGGATACTGGTGAGTTCTTCATTTATGTAGTAGCCTTCGTCATGCGAATTCCACACGAGGCTATTTTGGAAAATTGGAAAGATCGACAGCCAGCTTGCTCTCAATCTTGCGTTACTTCCTGTATCCCACCCGGCCGTGTTGGGAAGCAAGTCGATAAATATTTTCTTATCTGGCTTAGGTAACGCGGGTAGAGGAAGTGCTATTTCAGCCCTCCATTCACCGAGTGTTTCTTCGTAGTCTGCTATTTGTTTCCTCAGTTTATTGATCTCGGATAGTGCATCGACGTTGGCTAATGAGTCGCCTCGTACCCATCCAGCTCTCGATTTAGTTGCTTTGGCATTATCCAATGCTTCACGTACAGCTAGCTTTAGATCTCCGATTGACGTCCATGTCTTGCGAAGCCTATTGAATTCGGCTTCAGCTACAAATTCAACTAGCTTGCTCTTACCAATTTCAGTTTCTTCCGATTTTCCCAAGGCTATTTTGTCTCGGGCACCGTGCAACATAACCAGTACCGGAATTTCTTTTGATACAGCATAGCGAAACTCTTTATGCGTGTAGCTGATTCCCTCTTCGTCGATAGCCCCATATCGACCTGCTATAATCAGGACATAATAATCGCATTGGCTAATTAGTGTTTTAATGAACTCAAACTGATTCTCATCTGCTGCAGGAAAAGATTCCATCTGCACTGGGAAATCACCGGTGCTTATAACGACATCTTGTACTGCTCTTCGTTCCTCTTGAAGGTCCTCAAACGTAGAACTTATAAAAACCTGATATCGTTTGCTATGCAAGAGAGGCTCCTAAGCTAGAGTTACTTGCTAACCATCCGTGCCCGGCTGGGTCATCGGGATGACTTTTTCCATTTCCGGGGTGTCGGTGCCAGTTGACGGCACCATCCCTTGTGGTGCTGGCGGTGTTTGGGGTGCCATTTGGCCGCCCATGTTGCTGCCGGGCATATTGCTCATGGTTGGGTCGGACATCGGGATGTTCATCGCATCGCCCGACAACATCGACAGACTTTTATGCAGTTGCTGTGATAGTGGGGCCCAGTTTTTCTGCAAGGTGGCGCAGGACGCGGCATCGCCTTGCTGAACACAGCGTTGCGCCATGCGATCCAGAATGCCGAGCGCAATGCGGGCCTCGTCAATTTGCTGTTTCTGCATTTGATCGAGCATTTTTTGATTTTGGTCTTCCATCATCACCAGATTATCGGACTGTGTTGCGACCGATCCGGCGGTTGTGCCGGTTGGGCGTGCCATGGATTTGGGTGCGCTATTGGCTTGCGCGTTGGACGGCGGACCCCATGGGGTGACGATGGTCTGGCTATCATTGGCGACGGTGACGGGATCTTCGACCGCTGCCATGCAGGCAGACAGAGCACATGTCAGTGCAATCATGGTCAGAGTCTTGGCTGTTGTATGCATCGACATGTCGTGCTCCTTGGACCTATGGCATTTTGCCGTGGTCACGCGATCGCGTTGTCCCTAAAACCGGTCGTATTGGATGCTACGACTTTGCTTTTATTATGGAACATATTGGACTGACTTATCGCGCCTGTCCAGATATGGGCCGATGAAAGCTTTTTGACCGACCGGCGATCTCTGGGCATTACGCTGTGTGTATGTCGGGCGTTGATAATTTCGGTTCGTTTTTTAAGGTGTTGGCGATCCAGCGCATCGTTAGTTTTATCCGTTCGATGTGTCTCAGATCAGGATGGGTCAAGACCCACAATCTGTTTGGCGCGATATCTTTCAGCACGGTGATCCGTTTCAAACCGGGGATGGCAAGATCGGTCGGCAAGCAGGCAAAGCCGCATCCCGAAAGCGCAAGTTGTGCCATTGCAATCAGGTCATCGGACTGCTGATGAATTTTACCCCGGTGGCATTTTTCCAACCATGTGAAAACGGGATGACTGCGAAGTGTTCCGCACGCGCCGATAAAGTTCTGCTGCAACAGAAAGTTCAGATCGTCAGTCGCAACGTCATCAGAGGTGCCGTAAATGGCCCAACTGATTTTTCGGACCTCGCGACCGACCAGATGTTCGGGTGGATGGCTGGCGACCCGAATTGCGATGTCGGCATAGCGTTGTGTCATGTTGAATTCCTGATTGCTCGTCAGCAGTTCAAGCTGAATGTCAGGATGTTCGGCACGAAATCGCGCAAAGCAATCAGGCAAAAGGAAGTATGAAAAGCTTGTCGGGGCGGTAATGCGCACCAACCCGGACGGCGACACATCACGCCCGGAAATGTTCAGGTTTATCGCATCGAAGCTGTTCATGATCTGTCGGGCAGGGTGCAGCATATCTGCCCCGGCTTCGGTCAATTGATAATCACCCCGAACCCGGTCAAACAGCCTCGCACCGGTTTCTTTTTCCAGAGCGTGAATATGACGAAACACGGTCGTGCTGCTGACACGTAGTTTCTGGGAGGCCTGTTCGAGCGATCCTGTCTCTGCGATGGCGAGAAAGGACTTCATGTAATTCCAGTCCATCTGCATAAATTCCAAATTTGCAATGTTGCATTTCAAAATCGCGTATGTATTGCAAATTTGCAATTCTCTATTTCTGTTCCTGCGAAATGTTGAACGCACATAACAAAGGGAACTGTGATGATTGGCTACACATCCGTTGGAACGAATGACCTGACGCGCTCTGGCGCATTTTATGACGCATTGTTTGAGTGTTTTGGGGCAGGCGGCGTCATGGTTGTTTCCGATTTTATTGTCTGGGGACAGAGTACCGATAGCCCATGTTTTTCTGTCCATGTTCCGTTTGACGGCAAACCGGCAACCGTCGGAAATGGCACAATGATCGCCTTGGCCGCACAGTCGCGCCAGCAGGTTGACGAGGTCTATCAAAAGGCGCTGGCGTTGGGCGGTACATCAGAAGGCACACCCGGTCCACGCACCGACGACGGATTTTATGCCGCATATTTCCGTGATCTGGATGGCAATAAACTGAACGTGCATTTCATGGGATAGTGCGGCGTCATGATTTCCGTTGGCTGTTCGTCAGAATGGTTTTTAGAATTTTCCAAATTTCGGGGATGTGTGATGTACCCTCATTTTCGTCTGGTGGGACATCGATTATGTCCCTATGTGCAGCGTGTTTCCATGGTCATGGCCGCATGTTCAATTGATCACGAACGGGTTGATATTTCACTTGAGGATAAGCCGGACTGGCTTTTTGACATCAGCCCGACGGGCAAAGTGCCTGTCTTGGTTGTTGATCACGGGCGGGTCCTGTTTGAGGCCGCTGCGATCTGTGAGTATCTTGATGATTTAACCGGCAAAACGTTGTTGCCACGCGATCTTTATGAACGTGGCCTGCACCGTGGGCTGATTGCACTTGGCGAACAGATATTGTCGTTGACGGCAATGCTGATTTATCAGGCGCCAACGGAGGATACGGTTGATGCAACGGTGGCACAGATAACCCAACGGCTTGAAATACTTGCCAGCCATGTTGAGACAAAACCTTTGCAGGCGCAGGGGCGCCTTAGCCTGCTTGATTTTGTTTTCGCAACGGCTTTTCGACCGTTTCCGTTGCTTTCGCTTGGACTGAACCGGGATCTTTATGCCGGAATGGATCGTCTGAAAGACTGGTCGATCAAGCTTTCGGGGCACGACATTATCCAAAATGCCGTGCCCCGAAGCTACTTTGCGGAAATGCAGAAATTCATTGCGACGAAGGAAGGGTATCTTGCCCGTCGGTTGGCGGTGCTGCCGCCTGTGTATTTGGCTCATAGACAAGACGCTAGTTAGAGACTGTGCCTGTTTATGTCAGTCAGATACGTGTCGTGCCACCATGGCGACAATGGTGTCAAAAAGTTCGTTTTTCGCCTGTTCCGGTGTGATTTCACCGGTTGCCGCCGCGTAGGACAGGGCCTCTGCCGCGCCAAGGAACCCCCACAGGCTGACCGTTGATACGGTGCCGCTGGCACAAAAAGGGGCAAGAATATTGCGGCATTTTTCAAGGAACAGAAGGTTGTAGTCGCGTTTTACCTGCTCAAGCTCTGGCGACCCGGCAAGTGCGGAAATGACACCCGATATTTCACGCCCCTGAGACAATACGCAATCAACATAAGATGATGCAATCACCCACGCCTTGTCGTTCAGGGTGGGCGCACTTGCCTGAAGAGCGGCGTCAAGCACGGCGGACTGGCGCATATCGTAATCCTGATACAGGGCGATCAACAATCCCGACCTGGTGCCAAAATGATCATAGACAACCGGCTTGGTCACACCGGCCTGATCGGCAAGGGAACCAAGGCTAAGTGCCTCGGTTCCTTGCCCACGCACCATTTGCCACGCGACATCAACAAGTTGACGATACCGATCCTCCCGCGAGAGCCGTTTGCGCGGTTTGTGGCGGGTTGGAGAATTATTTGCGCTGGTGCTTGACATCTCTATATACCAAACGTAACTTACGGAAAGTAACTTACTAAAAGTATATAGTGATTGCCGCCTTGAGGCAATCGGTTAAGAAGGAGATCTGTCATGCACGCACTTGTGGTTGTTGCACATCCAAATACCGGTTCGTTTACCCATGCTGTTGCCAATCATATCGGCAAGGGTATCGAAGATGCCGGATCGGACCACAGTTTCGAACTTGCCGACCTTACGGCAGAGGGATTTGATCCGCGTTTCAGTTTGGGCGATGTCGCGGGGTTTGACCTTGTCACGCCGTACCCCGATGACGTCATCGCCGAACAACAGAGGATCGACCGTGCCGATACGCTGGTGCTGGTTTTTCCGATCTATTGGTGGTCGATGCCCGCCATCATGAAAGGGTGGATTGACCGGGTATTTACCAATGGCTGGGCCTATGAGGACATAGACGGCGAAAAGGTCATTAAAAAGCTGACCCATTTGAAGGTCCATCTTGTCGCGATTGGTGGTGCCGGTTTGGGCACATTTGCCCGGCATGGGTATTTCGGCGCGATGAAGCTGCAAATCCATCAGGGTATTTTTGATTATTGCGGCGTTGAGGTCGCGTCATCCGAATTGATGTTGCTGGCCGATGGTAACGATCCGGTCGCACACCTGAAAACCGCGCATGACCTGGGGGCGACGATTCCGGCCAAGGTTGTTCAATCTGATCTGGATATGGCGGGATAAATCCCGGTTCTTCCACCCCGGCCATCACAAGGTGAAAAACAAAACGCCCGCCAAAATCTGGCGGGCGTTTGAGTGTGTGCTGTTTGGCTTCGCTTAGTCGTGCTTGCCGCCATGTGCCTTGGACCAGCCAATCGGATCGGCAAGGAACGAACGCACCCCTTCGATGGCGTCTTGGCTGAAATATTCGCCTTCTTCGGCAACGGCCAGAACGTCCGCCCAGGTGGCAAGATAATGCATTTCGATGTCGTCTTTACGCAGTTCTTCAAGCGCACCTTCGAAGATGTCATAGAAGAACACGACAAAGGCGTGTTTGCATTCGCCGCCAGCATCGCGGATGGCATTGACGAAATTGACTTTCGAGGCACCATCGGTAGCCAGATCTTCGACCAGAAGAACGCGCTGACCTTCGTGGATGTCGCCTTCGATGCGGGCCTTGCGACCGAACCCTTTGGGTTTTTTGCGAACATACTGCATCGGCAGGTCCATCACATCGGCCAGCCACGCGGAATAAGGGATACCCGCTGTTTCACCACCGGCGACGGCATCAAATGCCTCGTAACCTGCAGCATCGGACACCTGACGGGCGGCAAGCTCAATCACCTTGCGGCGTGCGCGCGGGAATGAAATGAGTTTGCGGCAGTCGATATAGACCGGGCTGGCCCAGCCAGACGTCAGGATATAGGCTTCTTCCGGGCGGAAATTAACCGCTCCGATGTCCAGCAAAATCTTGGCAACGGTTTTGGCAGCATAGGAACAATGCGCGGTCGGTGATGGGGTGGTCATGGCAGCTTTACCCTCTTTGGCTCGAAGATTTGCCGACCTCATAACGCTTTTGACAAAAAAGCGCAAAGAAAAGCCGCTGTCCGGGTGGTCAGGATTGGGGCTGTGGCACGGTCAAAAAGAGAATTGGCAAAGAATGAGCGCGGCGTGAATTGTGAAATGAAGGTGTAAGGTATCATAAATGATATCTGAGATATCATAATTGAAGTTTTAGATGGACTTTGCTAGGCTTCGATCAACTTGCACTAAAGGGTTTGCTTTATGATTACCGCAGGACAAATGCGCGCGGCGCGGGCTCTGTTGGGCATTGATCAAAAAACACTGGCTGAAATGGCCGGGGTTTCGGTGCCGACCATTCAGCGAATGGAGGCCAGCAAGGGCAATGTGCGCGGTGTGGTCGATACGCTGGCTAAGGTTGTCGAGGCGCTTGATCGTGCCGGGATCGAGCTGATCGGGGATAATGTGCAAAGTATCTCGACGGGCCGAGGTGTGCGCCTGAAGGATCCTGCAATACGTCCCGCCGAAAACACGACCAAACAGGACGAAGAATAAACCGCAACATCATTGCGACGGAGACCGCCGACACTTGCCGACGATCCCGCCGCCTTTTCACAAGGCCGCCGGACAAAATGAAAACTGAAACGACCAGAACCAAGACGATTTCCGACCCCGGATATGTTGATCTTTTTACCCCGAAGCTTGTTACCGTCCTGCGCGAGGGATATGGGCTTGCGCAATTGCGGGCAGATGCGATTGCCGGACTGACGGTGGCGATTGTCGCCCTGCCGCTGTCTATGGCGATTGCGATTGCATCGGGGGTATCCCCGGCACAGGGGCTTTATACTGCCGTCGTTGGTGGAATTCTGGTGTCGCTGCTTGGTGGGAGCCGGTTTCAGATTGGTGGACCGGCAGGGGCCTTTATCGTTTTGGTGGCTGGCACTGTTCAGGTGCATGGCATTGACGGGCTGATTATCGCGACGATCATGTCGGGCTTCATCCTGATGGGAGTCGGCGGATTGAAGCTCGGCACCTATATCAAGTTCATTCCCTATCCGGTGACGGTTGGCTTTACCGCTGGCATTGCTGTGATCATTTTCTCCAGCCAGATCAAGGATTTGCTGGGCTTGACCCTGTTTGGGCCAGAGCCGGGGCCGTTGCTTGAAAAACTGCCGGTGATCTGGGCGGCACTGCCGAGCATTGATCCGATCACGGTGATGCTGTCAGGCGGAACGATTGTTGTGATTGTTGGACTAAAACGGTTGCGGCCGCATTGGCCGGGCATGCTGATTGCGGTGGCTGGCACAGCCATTGTGACCATCGCGTTTGACTTTCAGGTCTCGACGATTGGCAGCATGTTTGGTGGTATTCCAAGTGAATTTCCACTTCCGTCTTTGCCGGCATTTTCAATCGATAAGGTCCAGGCGGTGATCCCCAATGCGATTGCTTTTGCGTTGCTTGGCGCGATTGAATCGCTGCTGTCGGCCGTTGTGGCCGATGGCATGACCGGACGGCGACATCGTTCCAACTGCGAATTGGTGGCCCAAGGGGTTGCCAATATTGCGTCAGGCCTGTTTGGCGGGATTTGCGTGACCGGCACGATTGCGCGCACGGCAACCAATATTCGCGCAGGCGCCCATGGACCGATTGCCGGAATACTTCATGCGCTGTTTTTGTTGATGTTCATTTTGATTGCCGCACCGCTGGCAAGTTTCATCCCGCTGGCCTGTTTGGCCGGGGTGCTGGCGGTTGTGGCGTGGAACATGATTGAAAGACATGCCTTTGCCACGCTTTTGCGGGCCTCGCGCGGGGATGCGGCGGTCCTGATGGCGACATTCCTTTTGACGATCTTCCGCGATCTGATGGAGGCCATCGTGGTTGGCTTTGCACTGGGTGCTGTGCTGTTTATCCAACGCATGTCAAAAACCACCGCCGTTGCAAGCCATACGCCGTTCGTTACCGAAGATCAGGCTGACCGAAAGAATGGGAATCAGACATCATCCGATATCGCGCCCGTGATTGATCCCAGTATTATTGTGTACCGGATTTCAGGCGTGTTCTTTTTCGGGGCCGCGGCCTCAATCGGGTCAGTGCTTGACCAGATTGGCGATAGTCATCGGGCCTTGATCATTGATTTCGCCGCCGTGCCGTTTCTGGACTCTACAGCGGCCAATACGCTGGCCAGTCTGGCCAGTAAGGCCGGTGGGCGCGGTGTGCAGGTAATATTGACCGGAACATCCCATGACGTGCAGCGGGAACTGTTTGCCCATGGCATCAAGCCGCCATTGGTGCAGTACGAACACACGATTGAAGAGGCTGTGGGCAGTGTACGGGGGTAACGGGTGGCGTCTCACATTCAATATTGCCGTCCATGTGACTGCATAGCCGACACAAACAAGGTCAGCCAGATTTGTCGCGTTTGCTGGGAGCTTTATGCCTAAGGTATTGGCAAATAGGGGTTTGGGCGTTATTTGGTATATGAATACCGATTTGTTGATTTGAAAGGCAGGACGATGGCGCAGGAAACCGGACTTGTTGTGGATACCAATGGCGGTGTTGCGACCATCACCATTTGCCAACCGGAACGCAAAAATGCCCTGACCAAACCGATGTGGGGCACATTGGCGCGCATTGCACAGGAATTGTCTGATGATATGGACTTGCGCTGTGTGGTCATTCGCGGTGGCGACGGGGTTGGGTTTGGCGCCGGGGCAGACATTCATGAGTTTGTGCGCGAACGGGCTGGGTTTGAAAAGGCGCGCGATTACGGAATGCTGCATGCCGAAGCTCTGCAAGCCATTCAGTC
The DNA here is from genome assembly GCF_000751115.1 of Thalassospira sp. GB04J01. NCBI lineage: Bacteria > Pseudomonadati > Pseudomonadota > Alphaproteobacteria > Rhodospirillales > Thalassospiraceae > Thalassospira > Thalassospira sp. GB04J01. The sequence goes on from NZ_CCDX020000004.1 coordinate 67,126, forward strand.
CTGCACGCATCCAGTGGTTGCCGCGATTGACGGGCCGTGCATGGGGGCATCGTTTGTTTTGGCCGCCGTGTGTGATTTGCGCATTGCCGCCGACAACGCCAAATTTGCTGTGCCGCCGATGAAACTGGGCGCAACACTTGGGTATCCGGAATTGCAAATCATGCTGGATTTGCTGGGCGAGGCAGCCCTGTTTGAAATCCTGCTTGAAGGACAGATGTTTGGTGCCGAACGCGCACGTGAAATCGGCTTTGTTGCCCGCCATGTGCCGATTGCTGATTTTAACGGCGAAGTGGCGACAACCGCCAGTCGGATTGCCGGTGGGGCACCGATCACGCAACGCCTGCACAAAAAAATGATCAACCGCCTGCGTCAAGGCGGGGCGATTGATGCGCGTGAATTTGACGATGGATACCGCGCCTTTGACAGTGCGGATTTCAAGGAAGGCTACACCGCGTTCCTTGAAAAGCGCAAAGCGGTGTTTGTTGGAAAGTAAGCGTTAAGCTTATAGCGGAAGGTCCGGCGTCAGCGGCACATCGGTGATGCCGTAATCAAGGCCCATCTTATGCAGTTCGCTGGTGATCTGGGATCTGTGGTGGGTTTGGTGATTGAAAAACTGGATCAGAAACAGTGGGCGGGGCAAATTGCGGGTAATGCCATCAACCCCGGTGAATTCGCGAAACCCGTCCTGCCAGTCGTGATCATCGGATGTGACAAATGCCTCGATCTCTGCATCAAGGTCGCGGCGTGCTTGGCGCAGGGTATCGAAATCATCGGACACGGTGCCATGCGCATCATAGACCGGGGCCTCACCGGTTTTCATGATGCCCAGAATGCGAATGTCGATGTGGACCAGATGATTCAGGGTTGCATGGATTGATTTGAAAAACATGCCACGGTCGCGACGGCGTTCGTCATCCCCGATCTGATCACAGAGGTTAAACAGAACGTCGTTCTGCCATCTGTTGTAGCGGGCCATCACACGGCCGTAATCATCGAACGTCAATTTCGCCATGTGTATGGGGCTCCTTTGGGACGGGTTATTCTGCGGATACCGGTTTGGCTTCGGTTTCTGGGGTGTTTGGCGCGTTAAAGTCATAGGCAACTTCGGGCAGCTTTGCCTCGGCCACGAAATGAACCATCAGATTGGCAAAAATCGCAAAGCAGAGCATTGAAATGGTGACAGGCAAGAGCGTGCCGTCATGAAAATGCCCAATCATCATCCCGGCGACCGCACCGGTGGCAAACTGGATGGTGCCCATCAGGGCCGTGGCCGTACCACCAATGTGAGGGAAATACTGCATGAAGGATGCGGTGGCATTGGGAGCCGTCAACCCGATCATGCCGACTGACAGCATCACCAATGGTACGACACTATAAAGGGTCGGCTCAAACACGTTGATTGCAAAGAATAATCCAATGACGCTGGCAAGCTGGATGCCAGCACCAATCATCAGAATTTGATGACATTCAAGACGGCGCAGCAATGGATTGTTCAGCCGGTTGCAGATCACGATCACAACAACATTGCAGCCAAACAGATAGGGGAAGACCGCCGGGGATACGCCGAAAAAGTCGATATACATGAATGGGCTGTCGGTCAGGAAGCTAAACATCACCGCACTCGCACCTGTGTGGGTCAGCATAAAACCAACCGCCTTGCGCGTGCGCAAAACCCCAAGATATGTCCACCAGATACGGCGCGCCGGTCCGGCATAACGGGGCCGGTATTTGGTGGTTTCGGGCATTTTGAACCAGACGACAAACAGCATCACGCTGCCATAGATCACCAATAAAACAAAGATCGCCTGCCAGTTAAACCAGACCAGAAGCACCGATCCGACAGTCGGGGCGACAAGCGGGGCAATCATCATGATTACGGCAATCAGCGCGAACATGCGCGCGGCTTCCTTGCCATCATAAAGATCACGCACCGAGGCGCCGACTACCACAAGGGCAAAGCCGCCACCAATAGCCTGAATAAACCGCATGACATTCAGGGCGGTGGAACTTTCAACGCTGGTGATGATGGCACTGGTGATGATGTAAATGATAAGGCCGGTCAGTGCGATGGGACGACGGCCAATACGGTCCGATATCGGACCGCCAATCAACTGGCCCAAGGCAAACCCGATGAGAAACGTACTGATGGAGACCTCAACCGCGTGGGTTGTCGCGCCAAAATCATCCGCCATGGCGGGGATGGCTGGCAGATAGGTGTCAATTGCGAACGGGGCCGTCGCAATCAACGCTGCCAGCAACAATGCCAGACGTTTTGGGTTTAACTCGGTGTTTGGCGCGTTGGTGGCCATATCATTACATTCCGTTTCATGAGGTGGCAGGTGGGGAGCAGGTTTCCCGATGTCCAGATCAGAGCATGATTTCAACTTGCCAACGGAGGACGTTTGCGGATGCCGTCAGCGTGAGGCAGGCAGGATGAAGGTGGCCGTGGTATGGGGCTCTGGAAATTATCGGGTAACAGCAACCTGAAACGATTCAAGCTGTTCATTATCCACAAAAAATCCGTTCTTTCCAGAGATGGTAGATATGAACAGCAGTATGGCAGCCATGCAGGCCATTGATCGTAAACGCACAAAGGGCGGCATCCGTTGGAATGCCGCCCTTTGCGTTACAATGTATTTGGCAATTTGAATTGCAGATCAGGTCACCCGATCAATGGGTCATGATCCGTTCAGGGCCCATCAATGTATTTGGCAACCAGGTCGAGATGACCGGAACATAGGTGATCAGGATCAGGAAGCCGAGAAGGATCATCAGCCACGGCAATGCCGCCTTTACGACTTTGAGCAACGGCATGCCCGTGATCCCGGATGTAACAAACAGGTTCAACCCAACCGGCGGGGTGATCATGCCGATTTCCATATTGACCACCATGATGATGCCCAGATGGATTGGATCGATGCCAAGCTGCATGGCAATCGGGAACAGGATCGGTGCCATGATCAAAAGGATCGCCGAGGGTTCCATAAAGTTGCCAGCAATCAGCAGCACGATATTGACAACAATCAGGAAGCCCCATGCCGGAAGTCCCCAGTCGATAATGGTTCCGGCAATCGTATGAGGAATACGTTCCGAGGTCAGGACATGGGCAAACAGCATCGCATTGGCGATGATGAACATCAGCATGATCGTGACTTTTCCAGCCTCAAGCAGGACCTGACGGATGTCCTTGTCAAACGGGATCAGTGCGAGTGCTTTGCCCATTTTCGGCAGGTTATAGGCAAGCAGGCTGCCAAAACCGGTGTTGCCGTTTTCAGGCACCCATGACTGTTCCTTGATCGGGCCCATGTCGCGGTAAAATACCACGGCAACGATCATGGCATAGAAGGCTGCAACAGCGGCGGCCTCGGTCGGGGTGAAAACACCACCGTAAATACCGCCCATGATCAGTACTACAAGGAAAAGTCCACCAGATGCCGACAGCAATGCACGGCCCCATTCGCCAAGGGTCGGGCGTGGCTGGCTTGGGAGTTTCTTGACGCGTGCGACGATGTAAATCGCAATCATCAACATCAGGCCGACCATGATGCCCGGGATCACCCCGGCAAGGAACATGCGGCCAACCGAAACCTCGGTCGCGGCGGCATAGACCACCATAACGATGGAGGGCGGGATCAGAATGCCAAGTGTTCCGGCATTACAAATCACACCAGCCGCAAAGCTTTGTGGATAGCCCGCGCGCACCATCCCGGCAATGACGATGGAACCGATGGCAACAACGGTGGCCGGGCTGGAGCCGGACACAGCGGCAAACAGCATGCAGGCCAGAACCGATGCCATAGCAAGGCCACCGGGGAACCAGCCGACCGTATCAATGGCAAAGCGAATCAGGCGTCGGGCAACGCCACCGGTTGATAGAAATGCCGATGCCAGAATGAAATAGGGAATGGCAAGAAGGGTGTAATGTTCCATCCCGCCAAACAGCTTTTCCGCCAGCGTGGCAAGGCTGTCATCGCCAAACAGCATAATGGTCGCAAGCGATGATACGCCAAGTGAAATGGCAATCGGTGCGCCCAATGCCATCAAGCCGAACAGCAGGATAAACAGGAATGCAATTGTCATGATTTTGTGTCCCTGCCTGACTTATGATTTAGGCGTGGCAGAAGCATTTTGATCATCGTCACTGCCGTTCGGGGCAATCTGATCAATCGCTTCGCGGGCTTCGTCAGCCAGATTGAAACCAACCTGCTTGCCGGTAATGATCCGCCAGCCAACCTGCGCCAGACGGAAGGCCAAAAGGGCGGCCCCAACCGGCATGATCAGATAGACGAACCACAGCATGACCGGGCTGTCTTCGGCCTCCATTTCAAGCATGTGGTTGAAACTGACGAGTTCCCACCCGCCAATGATCAGCCAGCTTGAATAAAGGAGGCCTGCGCCAACAACGATAAGTCCAATGACGCGCTGGATCCTTTGGGGGAACAGGCGCACAAGCGCATCCACCCCAATATGCGATCCAACCTTTACCCCATAGGACATGCCAAACAGGATCAGCCAGGCAAACAGGAATTCGGTGATTTCCAGAGCCCATGTCAGGCCGGAATTAAACACGTAGCGCATGACGACATTTACAAAGGTAAGTGACGTCATGGCGGCGAGCAGGAGGGCAATTAAGCCCTCCTCCAGCCGGGTAACGACCGCTGAAATCATCAGAAACGGCCCTTTTCCAAATGTAGGGAAAGAAGAACGGATCAGTTACACGCCGCAGCTGCGTCGATGATGTCCTGACCGATGTCGTCGGAGAATTCCGCCCAAACCGGTTTGACAGCATTCTGCCATGCGGAGAAATCGTCACCGGACAGTTGCTGAACTTCGGTTTCACCCGAATCAATGACGGCCTGACGCTGTTCGGCGGTCAGTTCAGCCGACAGGCTGTTGGCATAGTCGGATGCTTCGTTCATGGCCTGGGTCAGACCATCACGGATTTCCGGGTCCAGACCGTCCCACCATTTGGTTGAGGTGACGACCATGTAGTCCAGAAGACCATGGTTGGATTCGGTGATGTAATCCTGAACTTCGAAGAATTTCTTCGAATAGATGTTCGACCAGGTGTTTTCCTGACCATCAACAACACCCGTTTGCAGGGCGGAATAGGTTTCCGAGAATGCCATTTTCTGTGGCACCGCATCGACGGCTTCGAACTGTGCAGCGATTACGTCAGACGATTGAATACGGAATTTCAGGCCTTCGGCATCGGCAGGATTGTTGAGCGGCTTGTTGGCCGAAAGCTGTTTAAGGCCGTTGTGCCAATAGCCAACACCGGTCAAACCCTTGTCGGACATGGCGCCCAGAAGTTCCTGACCTTTTTCACCGTTCTGGAAGCAGGAAACAGCATCCATGTCTTTAAACAGGAACGGAAGGTCATAGACCTGAAGCTTTTTGGTCCATTTGCCAAATTTCGCCAGCGACGGCGCGCCGAACTGGACATCGCCACGCAGGATGGCGGCAAGAACCTTGCTGTCATCAAACAGCTGCGAGTTCGGGTAAATTTCAATTTTAACTTTGTCGCCAAGGAGTTCCTCGGCGCGTTTTTTAAAGAATTCCGCACCCTTGCCTTTGGGGGTGTTCGGCGCGACCACATGGGCAAACTTGATGACTTCCTGTGCGGATGCCATGCCGTTCATGCCAAGGATTGCGGCCGTTGCAACACTGGCTGCGAGGATTTTCTTGCTGATAAGACGCATCAAAATGTCTCCCTATAAGTTTTGTGCGTTTTCCCGGTAGCGCGCCTTTTGTCGGCGTCGTTTTGAAACGCCGTGCGGCGCTGGCCTCTTATCAGCAAGGCGCGGGCCAGTTTTTACGGGTGCCTATAAACTACATGAAAACAATCAGTTAGGGGCATTGATGCAAGTGTGCGATGCAGCATAAGTGACTGTTTTTGTTAGGGATTTCGCACATCAAATTTCACGAATGTGTGAAAATCCACACATGCAAGTGGGGAGATGATGTGTGCGTATTTCTGCGATGATGTGGATGGACTGGGATAAACAAAAACCCGCCTTATCGGGCGGGTTCTGCATCGGTGGAGCTGCGGGGTTTTCTGAAATCAGCGGGGGTAATGCCGTATTTGGTCAGCTTGTCATAGAACGTCTTGCGCGGCAGGCCCAGGGTCATGACCGTTGCAGTGACATTGCCGCCATGTTCACGCAGGGCTTCGCAAATCACACCTTTTTCAAAGGCATCGACCTGTTGGGGCAGGGATGCAATTTCTGTGTTGCTGTCGTCCTTGCCATTGGCCAGTGGATCAAGTCCCAGTACCCGGCGTTCAGCGGCATTGCGCAGTTCCCGCACATTTCCCGGCCAGTCATGGGCGTTAAATGTTGCCTGTTCGGCCGGGGTGATCGGTTTTGTCGGTCGGTCAAATCGGTGGGCGGCATCGCGGGCAAAATGTTCAAACAACAATGGAATGTCGTCCTTACGATCGCGAAGCGGCGGGATATGAAGTTGCACGACGTTCAGGCGGTAATAGAGGTCTTCGCGAAACTCCCCGCGTGAGGCGGCATCGCGCAGATCAATTTTGGTGGCGGCAACGACGCGCAGATCAATCGGCTGGACGCGGTTTGATCCCAACCGTTCAAGGGCGCGTTCCTGTAAAACCCGCAAAAGCTTGATCTGAAGGGCGAGCGGCATGCTTTCGATTTCATCAAGAAACATGGTGCCCTTGTCGGCAAATTCGAATTTTCCGATGCGTTTGTGATCCGCCCCGGTAAAAGCCCCGGCCTCGTGGCCAAACAGTTCAGATTCAATGAGTTGTTCGGGCATTGCCCCGCAATTCACGGCAACGAACGGACCGCTGCGCCCCGACATTTCATGCAGGTTGCGTGCGATGACTTCCTTGCCAGACCCGGTTTCACCATTGATCAGCACATGGGCATTGGTCGATGCGACATTGCCAATCAGGGTGCGCAGTTTTTCCATCGCCGGGTTTTGGCCGATGAAGCCCGATACATTTTTGCTGTGGCGGGCCAGTTCGACCTTAAGTGTTCTGTTTTCCAGCACCAGTTGCCGGTGGCTGATGGCGCGTTTGGTGATGTCGATAAAAAGATCGGGATCAAACGGTTTTTCAATGAAATCAAACGCCCCGTCATGCATGGCGCGGACAGCGGTTGCGATGTCACCATGTCCGGTGATCATGACAATGGGCATTTCGCCGTCAATTTTGCGGGCTTCGGTCAAAAACTCCAGACCGTCCATTTTCGGCATGCGGATGTCAGAAACGACAACCCCCGACCAGCCTTTGCGCAGGCGGGCAAGGGCGGATAGCGCATCGGCAAAGACCTCAACCCGGATATCTGCCAGTTCGAGTGTTTGCTGTGCGGCTTCTCGCACATCGGCATCATCATCAACAAACAGAACGCAATGGGCGGTGGTTTGCACTGGCTTTCCTTCGATCCGTTTCAAAGATCACGCGGCCAAGGCATATCCAATGCGTGATCTGTTATGAACTCTCCGATTGATGCGGAGTTTCGATCTGTTTATCAGTCGAAGCGTTTTGCGTCGAGTGCCAGTTATCGCCACTGTCGGCGGTGACCGCATCGTAACGAAGTTCGATGATAAAGGATGCGCCGCCATTTGGGCGGTTTTTCGCACGAATGGTGCCGCCAAAGCTTCGGATGATGCCATAGCAGATCGACAACCCCAGCCCCAACCCGTCGCCGAATGGCTTGGTGGTGAAGAACGGATCAAACAGTTTGGGCAGATTTTCGGGCAGGATGCCGTGCCCATTGTCCTTGATGCTGACCAGCAGGCGGTCGTCGCCCTTGGTGATGTGGACTTCGATTTTTGCGTCTTCATCACTCGGGCAGGCATCAGCGGCATTATTGAGGATGTTGGTAAAGACCTGAATGAGCTGGTTTGGTTCTGCAATGACGGGTTTTAAGTCCGGGGCGTAGCTGAGCACGATGTTTGATGCGCCGGTGCGACCGGTTTCAAGTATCAGGTCAATGGCCTTTTGCATTTGTTCATGGACATCAACCGGCTGATTGTCCTGTTCGGGACGGCGGGCAAAGGTTTTAAGGTTGCTTGTGATCCGGCCCATGCGGTCGGTCAGTTCGGAAATGCGTTGCAGGTTTCGGTTGGCGGTGTCGCTGTTGCCGCGTGATATGAATTTAAGCGCATTTTCGGCATAACTGCGAATGGCAGTCAGCGGTTGATTGATTTCATGGGCGATGCCCGCCGACATCTGGCCAAGGGCGGCCAGTTTGCTGGTCTGGACCAATTCGGTTTGGGCGGATCGCAGGGCGTCTTCGGTACGTGACCGTTCATTGATTTCCTGTGCCAGACGCAAGTTGGTGCTCATAAGGTCGGCGGTGCGAAGGCGGACCTGACGTTCAAGTTCGCGTTGTGACCAGTCACGGATTTCAAGTTGTTCAAGCATCGTGCGACGGCGCTGCAAGATGATGAAAACCAGCCCGGCAAAGATGACGTGGGCGGCCCCGGCCATCAATCCGGCACTAAGGGTTGAGCGATCCAGAACCGACTTGTCGGTCAAAAGAAACATCCGCCATCCTTGCTTGGGAAGGGAGCTGCTGGTCGCGAGATATGTCGTCTTGCCTAGGTTGGTCTTTGTTGACGATGGTTCTGCTTTTTCCGCACGCTCCGTCGGTGGCAGGTCAGACAGGTCTTTGGAAATGGTCGACAACGTCAGAACAGAAAGCTCATCACCCTTGGGCCATTGCCCGTCGGTCAGAGGCATCAGGTCAAGTGGAGAATCACCATATTTACGCGATGCAATGATGCGCGGGCGATTTTTGGCGGGCAGGTCTTCGAGGGTGCGAAAGCGCCATTCCGGACGGGCAGATATGATGACGACGCCGTTTTCATCCGTGACAAGCACGCTTTCTCCACCCTTGGTCCAGCGTTGCAGCAATGTATCAAGGTGGGTTTTAACAACCATCGCCCCGTCAAACGTTACACCATCGGAGCGCACCGGATGGGAAATATAGTAGCCCGGAACGTTCGATGTGATACCAAAGGCAAAGTAATGGCCGGTTTCGCCACGGCGTGCTTGCTGAAAATAGGGCCGGAAGGAGAAATTCCGCCCGATAAAGGACGCGTCACTGTTCCAGTTGCTGGCCGCAATGGTCGTGCCATCACGATCCATGAAATAAATGTCGGATGCGCCACTGTCGGCAGCAAGTTTTTCCAAATAGACATTTACCTGTGCGGCATTGGCGGGATCGGCAAAGGTGGCAAGGTTGAGGATGCGGTTATCAGAAGCCAACGTGATCGGCAGATATTCGTGTTCCTTGATCGCGCCTTGAAGGTTGGAGCGATATAGTTCCAGTTTGTTGCGGCCATCCTGCGCGATATCGACAAGGCGGGTTTCGCGCCAGAACTCTGTCACAGTCCAAACCGTTACAGGCAGCAACAGTAGCAATATGCAAAGAACAGCACGCGATGTGCGTTTGACCGAGACTGATGTTCTTAGCATTTCCACCCATTCATTTTTACGATCATCCACCACTTAAGGATAGGTGTTTCCAGGGGATTAAATTACAAATTCATTTCAATTCCCAGATGAAATTTCACAAGTTCGGCCTGACGCTTGATAATCGCTTGATCAGATTGTACCTATCAAGGACGCGACTATGCCAGTCGGCACGGTTTGAAAGCAGGTTTGGCATGCGCCAAGATCAAAAAGCCGTTTACCGTATCAAGAAAGTTCCCCTTGAATGAGCGAACAAGACACACACCTGATTTGGGTTCTGGCCGATGATCGGGCCGGAAACATCAATCAGGCAATCGGCGTTGCCGAAGCGCTGGCACAGCCATTCAAGCGGGTTGATATCGAATATACCAAGCTGGCCCGGCTGCCCAACATCCTGCGTGGTGCGAGTTTGCTTGGTGTCGATGATGGAACGCGTGCGCGTTTGACCACACCTTGGCCCGATCTTGTCATTGCGGCCGGGCGCCGAACGGCCCCTGTTGCCCGCTGGATCAAAAAGCAAAGCCGCGGTCACACCCGAATTTGTCAGATCATGCGCCCGGACAGTGGGGAAAAGGACTTCGATCTGATTGCCGTTCCGGCCCATGACCAGATGCCTGCGCGTGAAAACGTTTTGGAAATCCCCGGTGCGCCGCATCGGATCACGGAAACGCGTCTTTTGATCGAAGCCGATAATTGGCGCAGCCATTTCAAAGGTTTGCCCGGTCCCCAGTTTGCCGTGATTGTTGGCGGCAGTTCAAAGAAAACGACGTTTACCGTAGACATGGCCGATGATCTGATCTCGCACGCAATTGATGCGGCGAAGGCTGTTGACGGTAGTCTTCTGGTGACGACAAGCCGACGCACCGGGCGCGAAAACGAACAACTGATTGCCGACCGGTTGGCGCAGTCGGGGATTTCGTATCATTTGCATGACTGGACATCGGATGCAGAAAATCCGTATTTCGGGTATCTCGCACTGGCCGATGTCTTGATCGTAACGGGTGATTCGGTTTCGATGTGTTGCGAAGCTGCGGCAGCACCGGGGGGCGTTTATATCTATGCGCCGCAAGGACTGGCGGCGATACGGCATCAACGGCTGCATCAGGCGTTATATGACGGGCAATATGCCCGACCGTTGCTTGATAGTACCGAACTCGTTCCGTTCAAACATCCATCGTTGCAGCCCGCACGCGCGGTTGCCCAGCGGTGTCTTGAATTGCTAAGTGCGCCGGTATCCTGATCCGTTAATCGGGTTGGCGCAGGCTGTTTCCCATCGGGTCGATGTGATCGACCAGAAAGTCGATAAAGGCGCGGATGCGCGTGGCAAGATGTTCGTGGCCGGCAAACATCGCATGAATGAGTTGTTCGTCCTGTGGCGTCCAGTCTGACAGGATTTCGACCAAATTCCCGGCCTTAATATCAGCCTGAATGTGGAAACGCCCCAGTCTGGCCAAGCCAAGCCCGGAAAGGCACATGCGCCGCATTGTCGGGCCGTTATCGCACATGAAATTCCCCGATATGGTGCGCTTGAGCCTGTCGCCTGTTTCGGGGCTGCGAAATGCCCATTCATTCAAGGGCAGGGGGAAGTTAAACCGCAGACAATTATGGTTCACAAGGTCGTCGGGATGATGTGGCAAACCGTGCTTGGCAATATAGTCGGGGGATGCCACGACCATGCGGTGGCTTTCGATCAGTTTGCGGGCCTTAAGCGATGAGTCGGGCAGTGCCCCTGACCGGATGGCGATATCGGCCCGTTCTTCGAGCAAATCAATAATTCCGTCGGTCAGTGAAAAATCCAGTTCGACGTTTGGATAGCGTTCCAGAAAGGCCGGGATCAGTGGCTGCACATACATCAGCCCGAAGGCAATCGACGCATTGACGCGCAAACGGCCACTTGGTGCGGCCTTGCCGCCACTGGCAACCGCACGTTCGGCATCGTCAATTTCATCAAGAACACGGCGCGCCCGCACCAGATACATGTCGCCTTCTGGCGTGAGTTGCAGACCCCGGGTGGACCGCACGATCAAGCGGGTCGACAATCGGTCTTCGATGCGGGTGACAAGCTTACTGACGGCGGATGGCGACAGATGCAGTTTGCGCCCGGCTTCGGAAAAGCTTTTGAGTTCAGCCACCCGGATGAAGGCTTCCATTTCCCCTGCGCGATTATCCAACTGATCCTCCATCTTTGAATTCAATTCAAAGGCATTTGTCGCGCATTCCCGATTATCGCGCAACCATTCCATCGTCATATTGGGCGGCAATGGACGGGGCCGAATGCCCCATCACTTTTTTAAGCCCGTAGCGTAGTGCGCGCGGGCCGGAGAATGAAAATGCCGCTTGCTTTATTTGCGTTGACGATTGCGGCCTATGCAATCGGGACAACGGAGTTTGTCGTTGTTGGTTTGTTGCCGACCGTGGCAAATGATCTTTCCATTACACTACCAATGGCCGGACTGATCGTCAGTGTTTATGCCCTTGGCGTGACGTTTGGCGCCCCTGTTTTAACCGCACTTACCGGACGGTTGCCGCGCAAAACCCTGATGCTTGGTCTGATGGGGGTGTTTGTTTTGGGCAATTGTGCCGCCGCACTCAGCCCGACTTATGAAATGCTGTTGGTGGCGCGGGTTGTTTCGGCCTTTGCCCATGGTGTGTTTTTCTCAATCGGCGCGACGATTGCCGCCGATCTGGTGCCGGAAAACCGACGTGCATCGGCAATTGCCATGATGTTCATGGGGTTAACGGTTGCGATTGTCACCGGCGTGCCATTGGGCACATTCATCGGTCAGTTGTTTGGCTGGCGTGCGACGTTCTGGGGGGTTGCATCGCTTGGCGTGATTTCCTTTGCCGCGATTGCCGTTTTGTTGCCATCCAACCTGACCCGTGCGGAACCTGCACGTTTGCTTGATCAGGTGCGTGTTTTGGGCAGTGGTCGTTTGTTGCTGGTGTTTGGCATGACGGCGTTTGGCTATGGCGGGACGTTTGTGACCTTTACTTATCTGTCCGCGGTTTTGCAGGACATTACCGGATTTAGCGAGGCATCGGTCAGTATGATACTGGTGTTTTACGGACTGGCGATTGCGGTGGGGAACCTTACGGGGGGTCGTATTGCAGACCGCAATCCGGTGCGTGCCTTAAGCGTGCTGTTTGCGTTGCAAGCGGCAACATTGGTTGTCTTTACCTTTACCGCCGTCTCGCCGGTTCTGGCTTTGGTGACTTTGGCGGCCCTTGGTTTCTTGCAATTTGCCAGTGTGCCGGGGCTTCAGGTTTATGTTGTGCAATTGGCAAAATTGCATCGTCCGGGCGGGGTTGATGTGGCATCGGCGCTAAACATTGCGGCGTTCAATCTTGGCATTGCCATCGGTGCATGGGTTGGCGGGCTGGTGGTTTCATCGTCGCTTGGCTTGTCGGCAACGCCGTGGGTGGCGGCCATTCTTGTTACCTTTGCAGTCGGGTTGACACGGATTAGTGGTGCGCTGGATCGTCGCGCTAGTTCGGTTCTGCAGGCCACATGATCGTTTTTCATCCCGCCCCATCTGGTGCACCAGATGGGGCGGGTGCCAGAAAGGCTTGTTTTAATTGCCGTTTTGGCGTTGTTTGTTCACGTGCCCCACAAAACAGGTTTTGTCCCGATGTCTGCGACCAATGGTGTGATGACTGCACCTGATCTTTTCCCACGCAAAACGGCGATCCTGCTGTTGGCGACTGTGGCGTGCTGTTTTGCCGCCAACCACGTTGCCGCGCGTCTTGCCTTTGAAAACGGGACGGGGTTGCTGTTGGCAGTCTTGTGCCGGTCCGGGGTGGCGTTACTGATCCTGATCGCAATTGTTGTTGGACAACGCCATTCCATTCGTCTGCCGAAAAGTTCGGTGCGCTGGCAGCTTCTTTTGGGTTTGATGATCACGATTCAAAGTCTGTGCCTATATTCGGCGGTTGCGCGCATTCCTGTTGCACTGGCGTTGCTGACGGCCAACAGTTTCCCTATCATTCTGGCCCTTCTGACGTGGGGTTTAGGGGGCGCGCGGCCAACACTGAAATCAACTGCGCTGATGCTGTTTATTCTGTCGGGGCTGGTCTTGGCACTTGATGTGCCCGGTAAACTCGATGGTGACGTTTCGGTCGGTGAAACCTGGTGGCAGGGGATTGCCTTTGCTCTGACGGCGGCGACCGCCTTGTCCGTGGCGTTTTGGGTGACCGATCATAAACTTGCGGCCTTGAACGGGTCTGTTCGGTCAATGTTCACCATGGTCGTTGTTTTCATTTCCATGATCATTGCTGGTCTTGGCGATGTTTTACCCGGTGGCATGGCGTTGCCTGATGCAAGCCCGGGCTGGTTCGGATTGGCGGCCTTGGTTTTGCTCTATGGCGGGGCGTTTTCGGTGTTGTTCATCACTGTGCCGCGTCTTGATATGGCGCGCAACGCGCCGGTGATGAATATGGAGCCGATTGCGACATTGCTGTTTGCCTGGGTGGTTCTTGGTCAAATGATCAGCCCGATCCAGATGGCAGGTGGCCTTGTCGTGATCAGCGGGATCGTGATCCTGAGTTTGCGCAAATCAGCCTGATTGTCGAGCATAGGTCAAAATGCAAAAAGAAAGAGGCCAGATGGCCCCTTTTGCAATGCTTATGAGTGGAAAACTCAGACCGCTTGTGAATGCCTGCTATGGGCATGATTGAGATAGGTATCAAACACGGCACAGACCGCACGGACCAGCGGGCGTCCCGTATTGGTCAGTTTAATGTGTGTACTGTTAACTTCCACGATGCAATCATTGGTCATTGCACGAATGCGATTGAGTTCTGGTGCAAATCTGTCGGCGGATGTGCCGTGTGCGCTACAGATTTTTGCGACATCCACTGACAGATTACACATCAGATCGTTGATGATGTCACGGCGCAGGCGGTCTTCGTTTGAAACGGCAACGCCTTTTTCAACCGCACACTCGCCGCCCTCAACCGCGCGCTGCCAGCGGGCCAGTGCCGGATCATTCTGAGCATAGCCTTGCGGCAGGGACGAAATGGCCGACGGACCAAACCCGATCAGGGCCTCGGCACGGTCAGTGGTATATCCTTGGAAATTACGGTGCAGTTTGCCTTTGTAAAGTGCGGTTGCCATCGGGTCGGCCTGATGGGCGAAATGGTCCAGACCGATTGCGACATAGCGGTGATAGGCCAGCCTGTTCTGGATTTCTTCATACTGTGCCCAGCGTTCCTGCGTATCTGGTAGGGTTTCGGTCGGGATCAGGTTTTGGTGCTTTTTCATCCATGGTACGTGGGCATAGCCAAATACCGACAGACGATCCGGGCAGAGTGTGGCGGTCTGATCGACGGTCTGGCGGATGGATTGAACGGTTTGATTGGGCAGGCCATACATCAGATCGACGTTGATGCCGCGAAGGCCGCGATGGCGCAATCCGGAAATGACGTCACGGACCAGATCATAACTTTGGACGCGGTTAACCGCACGCTGGACGTCGGCGTTGAAATCCTGAATGCCAATGCTTGCGCGGTTAAAACCGCATTCGATCATGGCATCCATTAAATCATCATTTGCCGTGCGCGGGTCCATTTCAATAGCGACTTCGGCCGTGGGTAGGATATCAACCTTTTTGCGGATAGCACCCATGATGGTCCGAAGATCATCGGCCTTAAGGATGGTCGGGCTGCCGCCGCCAAAATGAATGTGCGAGACCGTGAACCTGTGTGTCGGATCAAGCTTGCCCAGCGTGTTTTTGATCTCGGTCAGAAGGGCCGCGACGTAGGTGCCAACGGGTTTGTAATGCTTGGTGATTTTGGTGTTGCAGCCGCAGAACCAGCACATTTCCTCACAATAGGGGACATGCAGATATAGCGACAGCGGCTGAAGCGGATTTAACTCGCCAAGCCAGTTTGCAAACACTTTACCGTTTATGGCGTCATGAAAATGCGGTGCCGTTGGATAGCTGGTGTAGCGCGGCAGGCGCAGGTCGTATTTTTCATAAAGGGCAAGCTGCATAACGGACATCCCGGTTGGTGCGTTCTGTCCGTCTTTTGCATCATTCCAATGACGCGCGCCTTGATGTGCGTCAAGGATGGGGAACTGGAAAACCGTGCCGTTCGCTCAAGGCCTGCAAGATGGTGTCTTTGTCATCAATAAAAGCATGGCCATTGGCAACGCCGGTTTGCAGATCAGACGCATCACCCGACTTCAGGATCATCACCGGAAGAGATTGGTGGTCTTCCCCCAGAAGGTCGACAATTTCCGCGCGCGGACGCGGCCACGCAATGCGATGAACATCAAGGTCGCCGCACAGATCGGGAAAAGACGCCAGAACACCCTCGATCAGCGTGCAGTGCCAGCAATAAAATCGCTGTCCGGGCCATGCCGGGTCTTCAAAATCGGGTTTCAGGACAAAAATCGTATCACGCTCGATAACAGGCATGGGGCAGCGCCTTTTGATAGGGCGAGATGGTGCTTCGCCGCGTGGATATCGCAGCACTTTATCAGAGGTGCTTGAACGCCGAAATCAGATCGGCCCTAAGGGTGGCCAATCGTTCGCGGCCTTCGTCTTCTTCATAGGGTTTTGATTGTCCAACACCCCAGATCGGGCCAGGCCAGGCGGCATCATCCTTAAAGCGGGCAACCACATGGCAGTGGAGTTGTGGCACCATATTACCCAGCATAGCGACATTGGTTTTATGGGCATCAAACCGGCTTTTTAGAGCGGCTGAAACGGTGGCGGCTTCGTCGCCCAGCGTTTTGCGATCTTCCGGGCTGAGATCATCATAATCAACAAGATCAGGACGTTTAGGAACAAGAATGAGCCAAGGATAACGCGCATCATTCATCAACAAAACATGTGATAGCGGGCCATCTGTGACCAAGGTCGTATCAGCAGCAAGTTGGGGATGAAGCGAAAAGGCGTTGTTCATGTGGGGACCTCAATCTTAAGTCAAAAGGATGTGTTGTTATAACCTGCTCGGCCGGAAGTGTCTTCTCTTGCGTGGTGATATTTGGAAAGTGACCGGCATCAGGTCACTTTCATCCGACCATTCGAAGATGGGGTGATGTCGCGACCGTCTGATCGGGTCGCGTATTGTGCTCTTGATGGTCTTGCAGTGCCAGACAGCCCAAGGCATCAAGTGTCCGATGAACGGCGACATCAAGCGACGTATGGGGTTCGTTACCAAACAGTGCACGCAAACGATCATTGTGCATGCGGGCCGGGTTGCGCCAAAGGTAACGAATTTCCCAGGCTTCGCGGAAGAACGGAACAAATGGGCGCAGCAGGCCAATCATCGTCCATGGAAGGGATTTGACTGGAATATCGGGATTTCCAACCGCGCGTTTGATCGCAGCGATCATTTGTGTCCCGTCGTTGTCCCAATGTCCTTGCAGGTGAAATTGCACGAAGGATCCTAAGACATCGGATTGATCAAGAAGCCGGACAATCGTTTCGGCGACGTCGGGCAAATACGCCCATTGATGGCCCACGCCCGCGTTGCCCGGATAGGTGATTTCACGAACAGGTTGACCGGCCTTGACCAGACATTGGGAAAACCAGTTGTTGTTTGCGCCCGGTCCAAAAAAATCACCTGCGCGAACAATCAATCCTGTTGCGCCTGAATGAACAGCTCGGCGCATCCGCCGTTCCATTTCGACCCGAATAGCGCCTTTGCGGGTGTTCGGGAGCTGCGGGCTGGTTTCGGTCAGATTGGAAAGTTGGTCTTCATTGAAATTGTAAACCGTTCCGGGCAGGACAATGCGTGCCTTGTTTACGATGGCGGCCGCAATCGTGTTGTCAAGCATGGGCAAAACCAACTTGGACCAATTGCGGTAGCCCGGCGGATTAACGGCATGAATGATGACATCAACACCTCGGCTTGCATTTAACACGTCATCGCGGCACATGGCATTGCCGACGCGCCAGTCAATATCATCTGCATTGGATTGATCAGCCTTGGGGGGCGTTCGCACCAGTGCACGGACCTTCCATCCATGGTCATGAAGTGCGGTGGTAATGGCCGATCCGATGCCACCATTGGCACCAATGACAAGGGCGATACGGTTTGAAGTTCGGGTCATGATTTTGTCCTCCGTTAAGTGGGATGGACAAAGGGTACTGGTCATGTCGGTAAAACGGTATTCTATAAACTGGCATTTATGATATACATAAATGTATGGTAATGCATGAACCCAACTGGGACCTTTATCGGACGTTTCTTGCGGTGTTAGAGCATGGGTCTCTTTCGGCGGCGGCACGCGCGCTCGGCTTAACACAGCCGACGGTTGGACGACACATTGATGAATTGCAAGAGCAGTTGGGGATTGTGCTTTTCACCCGGTCGCAATCTGGTTTGGTGCCAACAGATACCGCCATTGGGTTACGTCCACACGCAGAAGCACTAAGATCAACGGCAAAGGCACTTCAACGTGCCGCAAGTGCCGAGAGAGGTGCCGTTCAAGGTACTGTGCGCATCACCGCAGCTGAGGTGGTCGGCATAGAGGTCTTGCCGCCCATCCTGACGGGTATTCGCAATTCATTTCCTGATCTTGAATTTGAGCTTGTGTTGTCAAACCGGGTGGAAAATTTGCTGCGACGCGATGCCGATATTGCGGTGCGTATGGTTGCACCAAATCAGGATGCCCTCATCGCGCAGAAGACCGGGACCGTTGAGATCGGGTTTTATGCGACGAGGGGATATCTTGCGCAATCTGGCTGGGCGGATTGTCATGATAAAATTGACTGGTCGGAGCTTATCAAACTTGATCTGATCGGTTTTGACACCAAGACAGCTGATATTCGATCAATTATTGAAAGAAATCAGCACCTTGGTAATGTGGAATTTGACATGCGTGTTGATAGCAATACCGCGCAGTTGGCGATGATGCGGGCGGGTTTCGGTGTTGCTCTTTGCCAGTCGCATCTGGCTGCACGAAGTGGCGATTGTGTACGTTTGATTCCAGAGTTTTCGGTCGGACTGGACACTTGGATAACCATGCATGAAGGCCTGCGCGATACATTGCGCTGCCGGATGGTGTTCGATGCCCTGGTTAGGGGAATGAAATCTTATGTGCGCGGTGGCTTAAAAGGTCTTTCAGTGCCGCCTGTTGGATCCTCGTACGACTGACAGGTGACGCATATGGTTTCATGCGAAGTTCAGGCGGCCTTATCCTTTTGCGGCAGTGGCTTGTGGTGCTGATCACACTGGTTTGCTTGCGATTTGATTGGTTTGCTCCTAGCTAACCACTGGGTTGGCTTTCATGCCTTACGCAGCAAAAGGAAACCTCAGTATGTCGGATCGAAAGCGCGTCGTTATCGTTGGGGCCGGATTTGGTGGCATGAGTGCGGCCAAAAAACTTGCTGGTAAAGATGTCGACGTCATTCTGATCGACAAACGCAATCATCACCTGTTTCAACCGTTGCTGTATCAGGTGGCAACGGCGGATTTGTCGCCGGCTGAAATTGCCTGGCCGATCCGCAGCATGTTCAGTAAATCGCCAAATGTTTCCGTTTTCATGGGTGAAGTTACCGGGATTGATTTGCCAAACCAGCGTGTTCTTTCCGGAGAACATGTTCTGGAATATGATTGCCTTGTCTTGGCGACCGGGGCGGTAACGTCCTATTTCGGCAATGATGACTGGGCGTCGGTGGCACCGGGTTTGAAGAATATTACCGAGGCGACCAACATCCGCAAAAGCCTTTTGATGGCGTTTGAGCGGGCGGAAAACAGTCAGGATGAGGATCAAAAACGCCGACTTTTGAATTTTATCGTTGTCGGTGGTGGTCCGACCGGTGTCGAAATGGCCGGGGCAATTGCCGAACTTGCCAAAAAGACACTGTCTGATGATTTTCGCCGAATTGATCCGCGTGACGCGCGCATCATTCTTGCCGAAGGTGGGCCAAGGTTGCTGGCTGCATTCCCCGAAGATTTGTCTGACTATACGCAAAAGTCGCTTGAAAGCATTGGGGTTGAAGTGCGCGTTGGGCAGGCTGTCACCGAGATTACCTCGCAAGGTGCGAAAATCGGCGATGAATTTATTCCCAGTGCCAATGTCATCTGGGGGGCCGGGGTCCAGGTTCCTGATTTGCAAGACTGGACGCAAAAACCTGCAGATCGTGGCGGGCGGATCATGGTTGAGGGGGACCTTTCGGTTCCGGGCCATTCACATGTTTTTGTCATCGGGGATGCTGCCCATGTTGCGTGGCGCGATGGTTTAACCGTGCCGGGCATTGCACCGGCGGCCAAGCAACAGGGAAAATACGTCGGGCAGCGTATTCTTGATCTGATGAACGGGCGGCAAACATCGCCGTTTAAATACAGTCACGCAGGCAACCTTGCGACGATTGGCCGACATCGCGCTGTTATGGACCTTAATGGCATCAAGCTAAGAGGATGGCTGGCCTGGTGGTTCTGGGGGCTGGCGCATATTTATTTTCTGATCGGGTTGCGCGCCCCGGCACTTGTCATGGTGCAATGGATGTGGAGTTACCTGTTTCGTAAAAAAGGTGCGCGCCTGATTACCGGGCAGGACAGGGAAAATGCGACGGCGGTTGTGCCGCCGCCGCAAAAGGAAACCTGAATGATTGTGTTTGGTCGCAAACATCAGGCGGCGTTCTCTGTTCTGTGTTTTGCGATCAAACGATCAACGATGTTGGCAACCTCGCCCTCGGCATCGGCGATGGATTGACGGGTCCGGTCATCGGCAAACTCGTCATACTCGATGGCCGTGCCGTATTGATCGGTGATCCCGATATATTCAAGCGGGGTGAAAAGAGCACCTTCGACAAAGTTCAGGTGCGCAATCCGGCCATCCGGGCCATAGCCGTAATCACCGCGCGATGACAGGGCAACGATGGATTTATTGCCCGTTACCATTGGCCAATAAGGAACACCGTCGCGCGTCCGGTCAAACCCAAAGGTACGACCCACCCGGACGATGTTATCAAGCCAGGCCTTCATCTGGGCGGGCATGCCGAAATTATACATTGGAACACCGGCAACAATAACGTCGGCACGCAGCAGTTCATCGACCAGTGTGTCGCTTTGGGCCAAGGCATCATGCATCCAGTCTTCGCGTTGTTCGGGTTTGGTGAATGCCGCATGGACCCAATCACCGGTGACGGGTTTGGGCGGGGATGCGCCAACATCGCGGTAAATAATTTCATCATCGGGGCGTTGGGTGCGCCACAGTTCGATGAATTTGGCACTCAGGCGGCGGCTGTGGGAACCGTGTTGCTTTTGGTCGGACCGGCCGGGGCGGGCGCTGCTGTCGATGTGCAAGATTGTGGTCATGATATCCTCCTAAGGATGATACTTGTTCATCCGTTTTTTTGTTCGATGACCAAGACTTGCCTTGTTTTGGATGTTTCGGCAAAATCGAATTCCTCAGTTCATGGATGAATTAGGTTCACCTATATGTCGTTGCCACCGCTTGCAGCACTGCGCGCCTTTGAGGCTGCCGCCCGTCATCAGAGTTTTAAAAAGGCTGCTGCTGAAATTGCCGTAACGCCAACAGCAATCAGTCATCAGATACGTCTGCTTGAGGAAACGCTTGGCATTCGTCTGTTTGATCGCAAGCCAAGGCAGGTTGTTTTGACCCCGGCGGGGCATGAGCTTTTTCCTGTTCTGCGTGATGGGTTTGCATCCTTTGCCTTGGCGATTGATCGTGTTGGGCAGCGCACGACGACCAGTAGTCTGACGGTGTCGGTTTTGCCGTCTTTTGCTGCCAAATGGCTGTTGCCGCGACTTCCGCGCTTTCAGGCCGAACATCCTGATATTCATTTGCGCTTGCATACCTCGCCCGAGGTGGCTGATCTGGCAAGCGGGGTTGTCGATGCTGCAATCCGTTATGGTGCCGGGCCGTACCGCGGACTTGTGGCGCAAACCATGTTTCAAGAACGTTTCGTGCCACTTTGCAGTCCGATGCTGGGTCTGAAACATCCCGAAGACCTGAAGGACTGTGCGCTTTTGCATCTCGATTGGCTAAGACCCGATGATCAGACTCCGACATGGGAACGCTGGGCCTTGGCAGCAGGGATCGGTGGCTTGAAGCTTTCGGGGGGATTTACATTTTCCGATGATGCCCATGCCATTCAGGCCGCCATCGCCGGTCAGGGCGTGGTTCTGGCCAGCCGTGAACTGGCACGCGCCGAACTAGACAGCGGGCTGCTCGTGCAGCCGTTTGGGCCGGTGATCGAAGGTCATACTTACAATCTGGTGCATACCGGACGTGGCGATCATCGGGCCGAAGTCGAGGTGTTTGGAACCTGGATTGCGGGCGAAATTGCCAGATCACGAGAACATTCAAACCCCGCAGGCGATTGATGATTGACCTAAAGGGTCGCATGCGAAACGATACAGTCTTGATATATAAAGCCATTAAAGGTGCGCTATGCCACGTTTCGCTGCCAATCTGTCGTTCTTGTTTGCTGATCTGCCGTTTGAGAAGCGATTTGCGGCGGCGGCGGCGGCGGGATTTGTCGGCGTGGAATATATCGGGGCTTATGATGTGCCGATGGCAACGGCAAAATCGCTTCTGACCGATAATGGCCTTGAACAGGTTTTATTTAATATGCCACTTGGCGACTGGGATGCCGGGGATCGTGGGCTGGCGTGCCGACCGGGCCGTGAAGATGAATTTCGTGACTCTGTGGTCAAGGGGCTTGATTATGCGGCTGCGACCAATTGCAAGATGCTTCATTGCATGGCCGGTGTCATGGGCAAGGACGAAGATGCCGGTGAAATTGCCCGGCTTTATTGCGACAACCTGCTCTATGCCGCCGATCTGGCCGATCAGGCCGGTGTTGACATCCTGATCGAACCGATCAATCCGATGGATATGCCGGGCTATTTGCTTAATTCGGTGGAGCAGGCGGCAGTTATTCTCAAACAGCTCGACCATCCACGTCTGGCATTGCAGTTTGATATCTATCACGCACAAATTGTCGGCGGGAACATCGCCGCCCGTCTTGACCAGTATTTTGAAATCACCCGTCATGTGCAGGTGGCTGGCGCGCCGGGCCGTCATGAACCCGACAGTGGGGAACTGAATTACCCGTTCCTGTTGTATCTATTGGATCGGATCGGGTATGACGGCTGGATCGGCTGCGAATACAAGCCACATGGCAAGACCGAAGACGGGCTGGGTTGGCTTCGGCCATGGATGCCAAAGCCGGGGATTTGATCGTTCTATTGGTCGCGGTGGTTACTCAATCAAAATAGCGCGGAAATCATTCACATTGGTCAGGGTCGGGCCGGTGACCAGCAGGTCGTCAATCTTGGCAAAGGCGCTATAGGCGTCGTTGTTGGCCAGATATTCGCGTAGATCAATTCCGGCATCTTGGCCCTTCTGCCAGCTTGTCGGATCAATGATCGCACCGGCGTTGTCTTCGCTGCCGTCAATACCATCGGTATCAATCGCAAGCGCGCTAAGGCCAGCTTGATCGCGAAACTGAATAAGCAGGGATAGCAAAAACTCACTGTTGCGTCCGCCGCGTCCACCTTTGCCGCGCACGGTGACCGTGGTCTCCCCACCCGAAAGCAGAACACAGGGCTTGGCGGCTGGTTGGCCGTGGTTGGCGACCTGATGGGCAATGCCCGCATGCATGATGGCGACTTCACGGGCTTCGCCTTCGATGGCGTCCCCAAGGATGACCGGGTTGAGGCCCAATTCGCGGGCGATCTTGGCGGCGGCCTCAAGACTGTCTTGCGGGCGGGCCAGCATCACGGTTTCATGCCCGTCAAAGCAGGCATCACCGGGCTTGACAGTTTCATGGGTGCTATTAGTCAGAAGATCCTTGGCAGCCGTTGGAATATCGATCTGATAATGGCGCAGGATATCAAGCGCATCCTTACCCGTTGTCGGGTCGGCAACCGTTGGGCCCGATGCAATGATCGCCGGATCATCACCGGGAACATCAGACACAAGATATGTCACCATGCGCGCCGGGGCGGATGCCTGTGCTAGTCTGCCGCCCTTGATCGCGGACAGATGTTTGCGCACGCAGTTCATTTCTGAAATGGTCGCACCACTGCGCAAAAGTGCCTTGCTGATCGATTGTTTGTCTTCGAGTGTCAAGCCCGGACCGGGCAGGGCCAGCAGGGCCGACCCGCCACCTGAAATCATGCAGACCACCAGATCATCTGGGCCAGCTTTTTTGACAATCTCAAGTATGCGTTCGGCGGCCTTTTGACCCGCCGCATCGGGGACCGGGTGGGATGCCTCAACAATTTCGATTTTCTCGCAGGCAACCGCGTGTCCATAGCGGGTGACAACCAATCCCTCAAGCGGGCCCTCCCACGCCTTTTCAAACGCGCGGGCCATATTGGCCGATGCCTTGCCGGCCCCAATGACAATGGTTTTGCCTTTTGGCTTTGCAGGCATGTTCAATGGGATTTGAACGGCTGGATCGGCTGCCTTTAACGCAGCGTCCATCATGGCCAAAAGTTTTTCGCGCGCGGTTGTCATGGTTTGGTTCCCTGAGTGGAGTTTTGGTCTGACCGTCTTTGGGCGGCGGTTTGAATATTGTCAGGTCGATTGTTTGTCTGATGCTGTTTTAAAGAAATCAAGGACCGCTTGCAGATGATTTGACATCGCCTTTTCCGCTGCATCAGGATCGCGTGCGGCAATGGCTTCGATGATGTCATGATGATGTTCCTGCACCATCCGGTCAAACGAGGGACCTGTCAGATTGTTAAACCGGATTTCCATCAAGGCAGCCTGCAACACATCGTGCAGCATTTTCATCACGTGATAATAAATGATCGACCCTGTGGCCCGACCGATCATCATATGCAAACGATGATCGTCATCGGCACGGTATTTGGGCGCACGGCGCGGATCATGGGCCTGGCGGTAGGCTATACGCAGCAACTTGATGTCTTCGTCACTGGCATTGACCGCAGCCCGCCTAGCCGCCCATGTTTCCAGCGTGCAGCGTATTTCTTGCAGATCACGCAGGTTGCTGATGGAATCGCGCACAAGATCGGTCATGGCGGTATCCATGTCGATCCCGGTCGATGACAGGATTTCCGTGCCGCCGCCTTGAACCGCGCGCAGATAGCCACGGGTTTTCAGCTTTTGCAGGGCCGCACGCACCGAAACGCGACTGACTTTCATGGTTTCAGCCAGTTGGCGTTCACCCGGAAGCCGGTCACCGGGCAGGAAAATACCGTCTGAAATCTTTTCAAGCAGCTGGTCTGCGACCTGATCGGCAATCCGTTTGGGGCGTTTCGTTTCCTGATCGTCCGGGGCCGGGGGCATTTTGGCAGACGGCATTTTGAGGTTTCTCCAGTCGCGATTTATCAGCCGATGCTGTCACGAAATCTTATCGTATTTTTATAAATGGTCATACCACTTTAGGGGATGTTTAGGGCGGACGCAAAGCACGATACGCTCAAGACGCATTGTTGTGCCAAGGCTCATTGATAATGACCCTTGGTCGTCATGACAGATCGGCTTGCATGAGCTTGTCTGAGCGTCGATAAATTGATACTTCAACAGGTGCAAACCGACACAACATGCCTGCCCCATGACAGGCATGTTTGACGATGTCCCGGTTTGCTGTTCCGTTACTGACTTTCAGGAGAATACGCGTGCGTCACCATGCAGGGCCTCTTTTGGGCCAAGATGATCCAGCCCCGTTTGAAATTTTGAACGCAAACGGAAAAGGACATTCGCTTTTTGTCTGCGACCATGCATCGCGTGAAATTCCACAAAGTCTTGGTACGCTTGGCTTGCCGGAAGAGGAACGCAAACGTCATATCGGATGGGACATCGGGGCACGAAAAGTAACCGAAATTCTGATCGGCCGGTTTGATTGCCCGGCTGTTCTGGGGGGATATTCGCGGTTGGTGATTGATTGTAATCGCCAACTTTGGGATCCGACCGGGATGCCTGAAATTGCTGATCAGACCGTGGTGCCGGGCAACAAAAACGTGTCACCCACAGAACATATGAAACGGATCCGCGAGATTTTCCTGCCGTATCATTGGGCGATTGAAGAACAGATTGCCAATTTCCACGCCCATAAAATTGTTCCAGCTTTGATCGCAATCCACAGTTTCACACCGGTGTTTCAAGAGTTTGAACGCCCTTGGGAGCTTGGCATTCTTTGGGATCAGGATGATCGTATTCCAGTTCCGCTACTGGCCAAGCTGCGCGAACAGAATCCGGGTCTGACCATCGGTGACAATGAACCCTATTCCGGGCAGCAAATGGCCGATTATACCATTGATCATCATGGTGAAGCCGGTGGTTTGCCCTGTGTGTCGATTGAAATCCGTCAGGATCTGATTGATACTGATGAAGGATGCGACAAATGGGCAAAAATTCTTGGCGACGCGTTTGTCGATATTCTTGCCGATCCGAACCTTTATAAGATCAGGAGAGACTGATTTGGCGGCGTTCCAGACGCAAGAACCGGGGTTTTCGATTGGTATCGAAGAGGAATTCTGGCTTGTTGATCGCCAAAGCCGCGATCTTGCAAATGATCCGCCAGCGGACTTTTTAAAGGATGCCAAGGCAAAGCTGGGTGATCAGGTTTCCAGCGAGTTTATGCGCTGCCAGGTCGAAACCGGTACCAAGGTTTGCAACAGTGCAAAGGACGCGCGCGAACAACTGATCCATATGCGGTCAACTCTGGCCGAAATTGCCAGCAAATATGATATGGCATTGCTGGCGGCATCGACCCACCCATTTGCCCAATGGGACAGCCAGAAACACACCGAAGGCGAACGCTACAGCACCATCGCGCGTGATTTGCGCACGGTTGTTGACCGATTGCTGATCTGTGGCATGCATGTGCATGTCGGAATTGAGGATGATGACCTTCGGATCGAATTGATGGCGCAGGCCAGTTACTTTTTGCCGCATCTTCTGGCGCTGACCACCAGTTCACCGTTCTGGCGGGGCCGTGATACCGGGCTTCAGACCTTCCGGCTTTCGGTGTTTGATAACCTGCCACGTACGGGACTGCCCGAAGTGTTTGGGTCGTGGGCGGAATATCGCCGCCATGTTGATATGCTGATCCAGGCCGGTGTGATTGAGGACGGTACCAAGCTTTGGTGGGACTTGCGCCCATCGGACCGGTGGCCGACACTTGAGATGCGGATTGCCGATGTTTGTACCGATCTTGAAGATGCGGTGTGTGTTGCGTCAATTACGCGATGCCTGATGCGGATGCTGTATCGATTGCGGCGTAATAATCAGCGGTGGCGGATTTATTCGCACATGCTGGTGCGTGAAAACCGTTGGCGGGCATGCCGTTATGGCAGTGATCCCGGCGAGAAAACCGGATTGATTGATTTTGGCCGGGCTGAAATTGTGCCGTATGTCGATCTGGTCGAGGAAATCCTTGAACTGATCCGCCCGGATGCGGAATTTTTTGGCTGTGTTGCGGAAATCGAACATGCGCGCGTGATCGTGCAACGTGGCACAAGTGCGCGTCGCCAGCGCGAGGTCTTTGACGCTGCGATTGAAAAGGGGATCAGCCCGCGTGATGCGCTTGTCGCGGTGGCGGATCACTTGATTGAACAGACAGTGCCGGGATCGCAATCGGTCGTCTAACGCCCCTTGTCAGCGCGCAACGCATTGAGTATCGTCGCGCCGCATTAAAAGTTTTCGCGCACCGGGTATCCGCTGTGCAGCCCATCATCGGAGAAGAATGAATGACCGAAGTCGGTGGTATCGCAGCTGATCAGCTTGCGAGTTATGTTGAGCGTATTGAACGTCTTGAAGAAGAAAAAGCCAACCTTATGGCTGATATCAAGGAAGTTTACGGCGAAGCCAAAGCACTTGGCTATGACGTGAAAATCCTGCGTCAGATTATTCGCCTGCGTAAAATCGAAGATCATGAGCGCAGCGAGCAGGAACAGATTCTTGAAGTGTACAAGCGCGCGCTTGGCATGAGCTGACACCTTGTGTCAGCAGACTGCAACCTGAATTCAAAGCCCGCTTTCGAGCGGGCTTTTGTTTTTGTATCCTGATCCAATGAACACGCAAACCCGTCCCAAAATTACAGCCGAAGTCACAGATGGTGTCTGTCGGCTTTTGTATCACCATCAGATGTCGTGCCTGACCGAGCTTCGGTTGGGCAATGGGCGGCGGCTGGATGTGTTGGCGCTTGGGGCCAAGGGGGAACTTTGGGCGGTTGAAGTCAAATCATCGGTCGCGGATTTTAAAACCGATCAGAAATGGGAAAGCTATGTCGAGTATTGCGACAGGTTGTTTTTTGCCGTGCCGATGGATTTTCCCAAGGAACTGATCCCCGAGAGTGTGGGACTAATTGTCGCCGACCGGTTTGAAGCAGCGATCCTTCGCATGCCCGAAGAACAGAAACTTTCAGCAGCACGGCGCAAGAAGCTGTTGATTTCATTTGGGCAAACGGCGGCAGGACGATTGGGTAACACGATTGGCGACAACGTGTTTATGCCCTGAAATACAAAGGCCCCGCACATTTGTCGGGGCCTTTGCTTTGGGGAATCTGTGGGATTATTCCGCGGCCTTAAGGTGTTCTGGCGGGTTGCGGAACTGGTCGATCAGCTCGGCCTCACGCGTTTTGACCTTTTCAATATTGCCATCTTTGACGTGACCATATCCGCGAATTTGTTCGGGCAAGGCCAGAAGCGCGTTGGCAATGCGCACATTGTCATGGGTCAACCCGCCAATGATTTCGGCAACCAGCATTTCGTAATCGGTAATCAACTGGCGTTCGGCTTTGCGTTCATGGGTGCGGCCAAACGGATCAAGGGCGGTCCCGCGCAGGAATTTGAATTTCGCCAGAACGCGGAAGGCATTCATCATCCATGGACCATAGGTCGATTTTGTCAGCTGACCATTTTCCGGGTTCTTATCGGCAATTGCCGGTGGGGCAAGGTGGAACTTGATTTTGTAATCACCCGTGAAGTTCTTGGCCAACTTCTTAAGGAACGCTGGATCGGTATAAAGCCGTGCGACTTCGTACTCGTCCTTATAGGCCAGCAGTTTGAAGTAGTATTTCGCCACCGTCCGGGTCAATTCATCCCCACCATCAAGGCGTTTTTCGGCCGCTGCGACCTGATCAACAAGTGCCGTGAAGCGTTTGGCGTAGGCGGCATTCTGATAACCGGTCAGGAAATCGACACGTTTGGCAATGATGTCGGAAAGTTCGGTGGCAACCGGGTGAGCTTCGGTTTCGTTGGGGCCGACAACCTCAAGAACGCGTTTGGGTTCATGGGCATATAACCGGCCCCAGTAGAACGATTGTTTGTTCATATCAACAGCCACACCATTAAGCTCAATCGCTTGCATCAGGGCTTCTTCGGTGATCGGGATCAGGCCGCGCTGCCATGCAACGCCCAGCATAAACAGGTTGGTCGCAATCGAATTGCCCATTAAGCGGGTGGCAATGTCACTGCCTTCGACAAAATTGACCGCGTCCGCACCACAGGTGTCGGAGATGACTTTCATATGCTCGTTGGTTTTAAGCTCAAAGTCCGGGTTGCTGGTAAAGGCACCGGTCACGGTTTCATGGGTGTTGATGACGGCTTGGGTAAAGTTGCGCCGCATCTTGGCCAAGCCTTCGTAACTTGCCGCGACTAAAAGGTCACAGCCCAGCACGACATTGGCTTCGCCCGCAGGAATGCGCGCAGCATGCAGTTTACTTTGTTCATTGGCAAAGCGGATGTGGCTGACCACAGCCCCGCCTTTTTGTGCAAGGCCCGCCATATCAAGTCCGACGATGCCTTTGCCCTCGATATGGGCGGCCATGCCCAGCAATGCGCCGATCGTAACCACACCGGTTCCGCCAACACCCGTGATCAGAACGGACCATGGTTCGTTGATATCAGGTAGGGTCGGGCGCGGCAGGCTGGCAAAGATAGCATCGCCGTGATTGTCGCCCTTGGCGGCGGCATCAGGCTTACGCAGCGATCCACCTTCAATCGTTACAAAGCTTGGGCAGAAGCCATTCAGGCATGAGAAATCCTTGTTACAGGCCGATTGGTCAATGGCACGTTTACGGCCAAATTCGGTTTCAACCGGAACAACTGCGAGGCAGTTGGATTTTTCACCGCAATCGCCACAGCCTTCACAGACAAGATCATTAATGAAAACGCGCTTGGGCGGATCGACCATCAGTTTGCGTTTGCGACGACGGCGTTTTTCGGCTGCACAGGTCTGATCAAACACAAGGATGGTAACACCTTCGATCTCGCGCAGTTCTTTTTGCGTGGCATCCAGTTCATCACGATGGCGGATATCAACACCGGGGGCAAAATCAGACCCCATCGGATATTTATCGGGCTCGTCAGACAGAACGATGATGCGCTTGGCACCTTCGTCAAACATTTGACGGGTGACCTGTGGCACGGTCAGGGGACCATCAACCGGCTGGCCACCGGTCATGGCAACCGCATCATTAAACAGGATTTTATAGGTGATGTTGACACCCGACGCGACGGCAGCGCGCACGGCCAAAGACCCGGAATGGTAATAGGTCCCATCGCCAAGGTTTTGGAAAACGTGCTTTTCGTTGGTAAAGGGCGCCTGACCGATCCAGGTCGCACCTTCGCCGCCCATATGGGTAAAGGTTTCGGTCGAACGGTCCATCCAGTTAACCATGTAATGGCACCCGATCCCGGCCATGGCACGGCTGCCGTCGGGGACCTTGGTTGAACTGTTGTGCGGGCAGCCCGGACAGAACCACGGAATGCGCGCCACATCCGGGCGCGGTTCGGCGATTTCCTTTTCCTTTTCAGCCAGCCAGTCGATGCGTTCATGAATGGCCGGGCTGTCATAGAACCGTTTGATCCGCTCGGCCAAGACAACCGCGATGCGGGCCGGGGTCAGCTCATCCATCGATGGCAGGATCCACTCGCCCTTTTCATCGAACTTGCCAATAACCTGCGGGCGGACATCTTCGCGCCAGTTATAAAGCTGTTCCTTGACCTGATTTTCCATCACCGCGCGTTTTTCTTCGACGACGATGATTTCCTCTAAGCCCATAGCAAATTCGCGCACATCGTCACGGTTGAGCGGCCAGCTCATCCCGACTTTCAGAACCCGAATGCCGATCTGTGCAGCGTCTTGCTCGGAAATGCCAAGGTCATCAAACGCCTGCATGACGTCAAGGTATGCCTTACCCGTCGTGATGATACCAAGCCGCGCATTCGGGCTGTCGATCACGGTTTTATTGAGTTTATTGACCCGCGCATATGCCAATGCGGCATAGAGCTTGTATTTCATCAGTCGATGTTCTTGCTCCTTGGGGGTATCGGGCCAGCGGATATGCAGGCCGCCCTCGGGCATGGCGAAATCAGCGGGGATGATCGGGGTAATACGGTCCGGTGCGACATCGGCTGCAGCCGAGCTTTCGACCGTTTCGGCAATGGTTTTCATCGCCACCCAGCAACCGGAATAACGGCTCATGGCCCAGCCATGCAGACCGAAATCAAGGATATCCTGAACACCGGATGGGTTTAAAACCGGGATTTGCGCATCAATAAAGGCATATTCGGTCTGATGGGGCAGGGTGGATGATTTACAAGAATGGTCATCCCCGGCAAGGACAAGGACACCGCCATTTTTGGATGTGCCAGCATAGTTGGCGTGTTTGAAAACATCGCCGGACCGGTCAACGCCCGGTCCCTTGCCGTACCACATGCCAAAGACGCCGTCATATTTGGCATCCGGGTACATATTGACCTGTTGACTACCCCAAACGACCGTTGCAGCAAGGTCTTCGTTGACCCCGGCCTGAAATTCGATCTGTTGCTTGGACAGAAACTTTTGGGCCCGCCACAGTTGTTGATCCAGACCACCAAGCGGCGACCCGCGATAGCCGGAAATACAGCCCGCAGTATTAAGGCCTGCGCGCGCATCGAGCTGGCGCTGCATCAGAGGCAATCGAACAAGTGCCTGAATGCCTGTCAGATAAACCCGGCCTTCTTCAAGCGTATATTTATCATCAAGGCTAATTGCCGCCAATTGTGCCATGACCAGTCTCCCTCGGAATCTCTCTGATGTGCCGGACCTTTTACACACTGCTTATAGGGATATGGGCGTTGGTGCAGTGTTTCGGTATGGCCCGTGTGTAAATCCATCTCACACGGTTTGCGGGACCAATGCGAGATGTCGTAATGGTAATGAATGCTGACCTTTTTTCAAAGCGAACTCGCAGTGCACAGCCCAAAACGCCCGATTGTATGGATTGACGTTACGTCAACTTAATATTTACTTATTCCGGTACCGATTTACGCGCAATATAATTGCGTTGCTGCTGCGGTGCGATATTTCACATGGGGCGGAGTCTCTGCTCGGAACAGCAAAAAACGCATGGTATCGTTTGTTTGGTATTTGTGCAGAGGGTCAGGAAAGGATCATATAGATGGACCAACGTGTTTCACTGATCACACTTGGCGTGGCTGATCTGGATAGATCGCGGCGTTTCTACGAAAACGGCCTTGGCTGGAAAATGACTGAAATGGTCGAAGGACAGGTTGTGTTCTATCAACTGTCCAATGGGCTCGCACTTGGTCTGTTTGGCCGGACGGATCTGATCAAGGATGGGAAATTTGACGATGATACCGGGGCGACATTTGGCGGACTGACATTGGCGTTTAATACGCGCAGCGAGGCCGAGGTTGACACGGTGATGCTTGAGGCCCAAAAAGCCGGGGCCAAAATCCAGAAACCGGCGGAGAAAGTATTCTGGGGCGGCTATTCCGGTTATTTTCGCGATCCTGATGGCCATGCGTGGGAAGTGGCGTTCAACCCATTCTGGGAACTTGATGACGCCGGAAACCTGCATATTCCGCCAATGGCGTCATCGTGACGGACCGATTTTAATTTATTGAAACGTCACCTGAATGTTTTAACATTTCAAACGGTGGGCTTTTATCTGCCGAAATGTCTTCGGCGATTTGCAGAAGATGAAACAGGAAGGTTTTGACCGTGAGTTGGATTGACCAGTTTCCGGGCCTGTCACGATTACCAGAAGA
Source organism: Thalassospira sp. GB04J01 (assembly GCF_000751115.1). Lineage (NCBI taxonomy): Bacteria > Pseudomonadati > Pseudomonadota > Alphaproteobacteria > Rhodospirillales > Thalassospiraceae > Thalassospira > Thalassospira sp. GB04J01. Next base: position 99,533 of record NZ_CCDX020000004.1, read on the forward strand.
AATTCGAAACTATCTTCTAAGCGAAAGCAATATTGTCACCGTTCCAGCAAATACTGTCATTTTTGGTCCGGGAAAATCGCCAGAGAACCTTTTGCTGTTGCTTGAGGGGACGGTTAGAGTGCAGCAAACGTCCGATACCGGGCGGGAAATCGTGCTGTACCGGGTTCATGCCGGGGAAAGCTGCGTTCTGACGACCGCCTGTCTTCTGGCCTATGAGGATTATTCCGCCGAGGGCATTGCAGAAACCCAAACCCGTGCGGTCGCGATCCCGCGGGCTGCATTTGACAAGCTGGTCTCGGACTCTGTCGCGTTTCGGCAGTTTGTCTTTACCGCCTATTCGAAACGGATCACGGACCTGTTTCTTGTGATCGAAGAAATCGCGTTTCGCCGATTGGACATCAGACTGGCACACAAGTTAATCGAGCTTGCCGGGGACGGTGATACTGTTTCGTCAACACACCAGAAACTGGCGGTGGAGCTTGGCTCGGCGCGCGAAGTCATTTCGCGGCAATTGCAGGAATTCCAGCGTCGCGGCTGGATTGAACAATCACGCGGCACCATTCGTCTGATAGATCGGGATCGACTTTCGGGGTTGGCACAAAGCTGATTGATTCCGCCCATAAACATTGATGCCGAATGCCGACCTGCCCCTGAATACAGACCTCAAACATTAAAAAATCAATATGTTTTAATGTTTGGTGACAAGGTCACCGAAAACCGGTTCCCGAACTCTTATAATTCCAGATTGAAATACAGGCTGCGTGCCAAAGCGCGGCATATAACCAACCCCGTCCGTAGCATGCCATCCAAAGGTTCTAATGGATCAAGTGAATGGCATGGACCCTGAGGAGGAACATATGTCTGACTACCCGGTGAATATGACCATAAAACCAGAAGTCACGGCCTTTTTTGATCCCGATACCAACACGATCAGCTATGTGGTCAAGGACCCCGAAAGCGCTGCGTGTGCTGTTGTCGATTCCGTCATGGATATTGATTACGCGGCAGGACGCATCAGCTTTGGCCATGCGGACCGGATGATTGCCTTCATTCAGGAACATGACCTGAAACTGGAATGGATCATCGAAACCCATGTTCATGCCGACCATTTATCAGCCGCCCCCTACATTCAGGAAAAGCTGGGCGGCAAGCTTGGCATTGGTGCGAAGATCAAGGTGGTTCAGGAAACCTTTGGCAAGGTGTTTAACGAAGGGACTGATTTCCAGCGCGATGGCAGCCAGTTCGACAAGCTGTTTGAGGATGGTGACACCTATCAGGTTGGTGCATGACGTGTTTTGCCATCTATACCCCCGGTCATACGCCCGCCTGCATGGTGCATGTGATGGGTGATGCGGCCTTTGTTGGTGATACGTTGTTTATGCCAGATGGCGGTTCGGCGCGTGCCGACTTCCCGGGCGGTGATGCCGGAACGCTGTATGACAGCATCCAGAAACTTCTCGCCCTTCCCGATGAGATGCGTTTGTTCATGTGCCACGATTACGGCCCTGACGGGCGCGATATTCGGTGGGAAACCACGGTTGGCGATGAGAAAAAGCACAACATCCATGTCGGCGGCAACAAAACCCGAGCGGAATTTATCGCCTTTCGCACAGAGCGTGACGCGACACTGGGCATGCCACGTCTGATTCTTCCATCTTTGCAGGTCAACATGCGCGCCGGACGTCTGCCGACGGATGATAGCGGCAAGCAAATGCTCAAAGTGCCGGTTAACGGCCTTTAATCATCAGGAGGAGCGTCTATGGAAGCGAAGAAAATCAGCGATGGCCTGTCGGTCAGTCCGCAAATTTCTGCTGATGACATCAAGGAGATCGCCCGTCTGGGGTTCCGTTCGATCATTTGTAACCGTCCGGACGGCGAAGGGTCAGATCAACCGACCTTTGACGAGATCACCAAGGCGGCATCTGATGCGGGGCTGGAAACGCGTTATCTGCCAATCGTATCTGGCAAGGTAACGGATCAGAACGCCGACGAATTTGGTAGCTTGCTTGGCGCATTGCCCGGACCGGTTTTTGCCTATTGCCGGACCGGAACGCGTTCGGCAACTTTATGGTCGCTTAGTCAGGCGTCGCGTCTTGCCACAAGCGAAATCCTGCGTGCGACCAAGGCGGCAGGTTATGACATGGGCGGGGTTGTGCGCCGGATCGTGAATGGCGGTAAAACGCCGACCGATCAGGCGGACGCAAAATATGATGTTGTCATTGTCGGCGGCGGGGCGGCGGGTATTTCGATTGCGTCGAGCCTTCAGGCCAGAAGTGCCGGACTTCAGATTGCCGTCATTGATCCGGCAGATATCCATTATTATCAGCCTGGCTGGACCATGGTGGGAGGCGGTATCTTTGATGCCAGCACGACCGCCAAAACAATGGGCTCGCTGATCCCCAAGGGGGTGCATTGGATCAAGTCTGCTGTGGCGGCGTTCGAGCCAAAAGATGACGCCATCGTTCTTGATGGCTGCCGGGTTGTGAAATACGGTCGCCTGATTGTGTGTCCGGGGCTTAAACTGGACTGGAACGCTGTTGACGGGCTTGTTGATACGCTGGGCCGAAATGGTGTGACGTCGAACTATCGCTATGACCTTGCCCCTTATACGTGGGAACTGGTGTCCTCCTTGCGTGAGGGTACGGCCTTGTTTACCCAACCACCCATGCCAATCAAATGTGCTGGCGCACCGCAAAAGGCAATGTATCTGTCAGCAGATCATTGGCAGCGAAGCGACGTTCTTAACCGTATCACTATCGAGTTCTGTAACGCTGGCGGTGTTCTGTTCGGGGTGAAGGACTATGTTCCGGCCCTTGAGAAATATATCGACCGTTATGGCGTGGGGTTGAACTTTTTCCATAACCTTGTTGCGATTGATGGTACGGCCAAAAAGGCGTGGTTTGATGTCATCAAACCGGGCGAGGACGTACAGCGGATCGAAAAGTCCTTTGACATGATCCATGTTTGTCCGCCGCAGGTGGCCCCGGACTTTATCCGGGTATCGCCATTGGCCGATGCGGCAGGCTGGGTCGATGTTGATCAGGCAACGTTGCGCCACAAGACCTATGCCAACATCTGGTCGCTTGGCGATGTGATGAATGCGCCAAATGCAAAAACCGCGGCGGCGGCACGCAAACAGGCGCCGGTTGTTGCCGAAAACGTCATTGCGGACATCGACGGAAAATCAGCCGTTGCCCAATATGACGGATACGGGTCCTGCCCCCTGACGGTGGAGCGCGGCCGTATTGTTTTGGCCGAGTTCGGTTATGGCGGCACGCTTTTGCCATCGTTCCCGAAATGGCTGATTGATGGTACAAAACCGTCGCGATTGGCTTGGTTTCTTAAGGAAAAACTGCTGCCGCCGATTTACTGGAAAGCCATGCTGCGCGGCAAGGAATGGCTGGCAAAACCCGAAAAGGTTTCGGTTAAATAATCACCGCTTGCGGGGTGGGCATGTGTCTGCCTTGGGCCAATTCTGATCAAAGAGATCAATTGATGCAGTTGAAGTCGATTTCAAAATACATCCCGGTTCTTGATTGGGGCCGTCGCTATGATTGCACGGCATTTGGCAATGACATGGTTGCCGCCATCATCGTGACGATCATGTTGATCCCCCAATCACTGGCCTATGCGCTTTTGGCCGGGTTGCCGCCCGAAGCTGGGCTTTATGCCTCGATTGCACCGATTATCCTGTATGCGATTTTCGGGACAAGCAGCACCTTGGCGGTCGGTCCGGTTGCGGTTGTTTCATTGATGACGGCGGCAGCGATTGGCAATGTCGCAGCGGTCGGCACGATTGGTTACGCGGTGGCAGCCCTGACACTGGCAGCCCTTTCCGGTACGATCCTTTTGATGATGGGGGTGTTTAAGCTCGGATTTCTGGCAAACTTCCTGTCGCATCCGGTGATTGCCGGTTTCATCACGGCATCGGGGATATTGATTGCCGCAAGTCAGCTTAAACACATCCTTGGTGTTGATGCGGGCGGGCACAACCTTTGGGAAATTGTTTCAGCCCTTTTTGTGAAAATGCCTGAAACGAATATGACAACGGTGTTGATCGGCATTCCGACGACGGTATTTTTGTTTTGGGTGCGTCGGGGGCTCAAACCCGCCTTGATCAAACTGGGGCTTGGATCAAGGATGGCCGATGTCATCACCAAGGCCGGCCCCGTGATGGCTGTTTTCGCGACAACCTTGGTGGTGTGGTATTTCCATCTTGTTGACGCCGGGGTCAAAGTTGTCGGCGATGTGCCGCAAAGCTTGCCGCCGCTGACCATGCCGGATTTCTCGGTTGGGCTAATGGCGGATTTGCTGGTACCTGCGGTGCTGATTTCGCTGATCGGGTTTGTTGAATCAATTTCGGTCGCCCAGACGTTGGCCGCCAAACGCCGTCAGCGTATCAATCCAAATCAGGAATTGATTGGGCTTGGTGCGGCCAATATCGGCGCGGCTTTTACCGGCGGATATCCGGTGACCGGTGGGTTTGCCAGGTCGGTTGTCAATTTTGATGCCGGGGCGCAAACACCCGCCGCAGGGGCCTTTACGGCGGTGGGGCTGGCGATTGCGGCGGTTGCCTTAACGCCCTTGGTTTATTTTCTGCCCAAGGCCACACTTGCGGCCACGATCATTGTCGCGGTGCTGTCGCTGGTGGATTTCAGCATTTTAAAAACCAGTTGGCGCTACTCAAAATCGGACTTTGTCGCGGTGTTGGCGACAGTACTTTTAACACTTGGCTTTGGGGTTGAGGTCGGGGTGACGTCGGGCGTTGTACTCTCAATCGGGTTGTTTTTATACAAAACGTCGCGCCCGCACATCGCCGAGGTTGGCCTTGTGCCGGATACGCAGCATTTTCGCAATATCAACCGTCATCAGGTGATCACGGACCCGCACGTCCTGACCATCCGGATTGATGAAAGCCTGTATTTTGCCAATGCCCGCTATCTTGAGGATTATCTTCTTGATCGGGTGGTCGGTGAAGACACGCTCAAGCACGTGATCTTGATGTGCTCGGCGATTAACGAGATTGATCTCAGCGCGGTTGAATCGCTTGAGGCGATCAATCACCGCCTTGATGAGATGGGTATCACGTTACATCTCTCAGAAGTCAAAGGTCCGGTGATGGACCGTTTGAAGTGCGGTTCTTTCCTTGATGAGCTTACGGGCAAGGTTTTCATGTCGCAATATGAGGCGATCACTGATCTCGGCACAGAGCCACCTATGTCCAAGTCCAAGGTCGTGGATGCAAAACCTAACCCGGGCAAAACAGCCAAGGCCAGTTGACATGCGTTATCTGATCAACAGCGTGGACATCAACTATTTACTTGATTGCCGCCTAGCGGTTTTTAATATGCGTCACTAGGTAAATTAGCCCGCCTGTCAGCAATCCCCAGAACGCGCCCGAAACCCCATAAAATGTGAGACCCGCCGCGGTAACGATGAATGTTACTGCGGCGGCTTCACGGGCATCTTCTTGCCTGAAGGCCGTGACAGCCGATCCGGCAAACGCGCCGATCAAGGCAAGACCCGCGACGGCTTCGATCAGGATGCTTGGTGCAAGGCTGATGAAGGCGGTGACAAGTCCGGCGAGCAATCCGAACGCGATATAAAACACCCCGCCAAACACAGCAGCCCAGTAGCGCTTGGCTGGATCGGGGTGGGCATCCTTGCCTGCGCACAATGCAGCCGTAATGGCGGCAAGGTTGACCGCATGTCCGCCAAACGGGGCCGAAAGCAATGAAAAGATGCCGGTCACGGTAAAAAGAGGACCCGGCGGCGTGTCATAATCATTGGCGCGCAGAACCGCCGTGCCCGGAATGTTTTGCGATGCCATGGTGACGATGAAAAGTGGCAAGGCAATGCCAACCAGCCCGGCAAGGGTAAAGTCCGGCATGATGAATTCCACTGGTGGGGCGATGGAGTTGCCAAGGTTCGCCAAGGCATTTGGCGGAAAATCGATCCCGAAAATCATCACGCCAATAAACGCCAAAAGGGCCGCAGGCACTGCAAGCAGACGGTTAATCCGCCCGACCACCAGCCACGCAATCACGATGGGGAGGCCCAACAGCGGATCAAAGGCAACCGCCTTGACCGGAGCAAGGCAAAGGCCAAGCAACACCCCGGCCAGCATAGCATTGGCAAGCGGGGCAGGGATGCCCGCAACCGCACGGCCCAAGGGTTTCCAAACACCGCTGATGATGATCAGGATGGCACAGATGATAAAGGCCCCAACCGCCACGGCAAAGCCGCCGTCAATCGCCCCGGACGTTGCCAGAAGTGCCGCCCCCGGAGTTGACCAGGCAATGCTGATTGGAAGCTTTGTCTTAAGCGATAAAACAATCGCACATAACCCCATGGAAAGGGACAGTGCCATCAACCCCGATGCGGCTTGATCGGGCGTAGCACCAACTGCCGTTAACCCCTGTAGTACAACGGCAAACGAACTGGCCGATCCAACAAACCCGGTCAGTAGGCCCATGAAAATACTCTGGGGCGAAATATCACGCAGCATGGTGGCTCCGGCAGGTTGATCAAAGGTTAGTGGCGCATGGAGAAGCCGTTAGCCACAGGGTTTTCGACCCTAGCGGGAACTTTTTAAACAAACCAGTTTTTCTTGGTCCGCTGAATTACCCTTGATCCTGCCGGTACGGGCTGTGTTCGGATTTAATGAATTCTTGGTCCTGTGCGATGTGATCTTTTTCCTGAGCCAGGAATTGGGCGACCGCACGACGTAGGCCGGGGTCGGCGATCAGGTGGGCGGAATGGGTGATGACCGGTTCATAGCCACGCTGAATTTTATGTTCGCCCTGTGCGCCAGCTTCGACCGTTTTCAGGCCATGTTCAATCGCGATATCAATTGCCTGATAATAACAGGTTTCAAAATGTAAAAGCGGGGCACGGTCCATTGTGCCCCAGTTGCGCCCATAAAGGGTTTCGGAGCCGATCAGGTTCAGCGCGCCGGCGACCATTTCGTCATCATGGAACGCCGCCACCAAAACCGTTCTGTCGCGCAACCGTTCATGCAGCAATTCAAAGAACTGCCGGGTCAGGTAAGCCTGACCCCATTTGCGGTCCGATGTATCGCGATAAAAATGGTAAAACCTGTCCCAATGTTCGGGCTTTAGGTCATCACCACGCAGGGCCTTGAACGTATATCCGGCTTCAAGAACCTGTTTGCGTTCCTTGCGCAGGTTTTTGCGTTTGCGCGAATTTAGTGCGCCTAAGAAATCATCAAAGGTCTGATACCCCCGATTATGCCAGTGATATTGCAAACCGGTGCGTGTCAGAAACCCGGCGTCGCGCATCTGTTTGCTTTCGTCACCACTGCAAAAGGTGACGTGCAACGTCGCCATGCCCAGCTTTTCGGGCAGCATCGAAAGGCCTTCAATCAGCATGCGCCGCACACTGTCGGGATCGGGATGATCGTTTGTCACCAGCAATCTGGGGCCGGGAACCGGTGAGAAGGGGACGGCTGATTGCAGTTTTGGGTAATATTGACCGCCGGCACGTTCATAGGCCTCGGCCCACGCCCAATCAAAAACATACTCCCCATAGGAGTGTGCCTTGACATAGAGCGGAACGATTCCGATCACCAGACCATCTTCGCTTTTAAGTACAAGGTGAAAAGGTTGCCAGCCATTTTCAGCGCAGGTTGAGGCGCTGTCTTCCATGGCCGATAAAAATGCAAAGCTGACAAAGGGATTGTCAGAGCCAGCACATTTGTCCCATTGGGCTTGCCCGATTTCATGGATATCGGTGACGGTCTTGATTTCGGCGGGCAAGTTGCAGTCCCCTGACTTGTATTCTGATTGCAACGGGTGGCCATTTTTATACGCAGTAGCCGGTATATGCGTTCAGAAGATAGGCGCATTGCGTATTTACGCAAGGGAAAGCCTTTGACGCAGATGTCTCAAAGTCCTATTCCATTGGGCCATGATTGTCCTGTGACGATCACTGACGGCTCGGGATTCTCCCGTGTCGCCCTCGCTTAAGAAAAGGATGGTGCGCCGTGAACAGCAAACTTTCGTTGGAGAAGGACAAGATCAAGATCGTCCTGCTCGAAGGTATCCATGAAAACGCTGTAAAGATGTTCAAACAGGCCGGCTACTCTAATGTCGACCATTACCCTGCTGCGCTCGACGCGGATGAATTGAAATCCGTTGTCTCCGAAGCGCATTTTCTGGGCATCCGTTCTCGCACCAAACTGACCGAAGAAGTAATCGACGCAGCAGGCAAGCTGACCTCAATCGGTTGTTTCTGTATTGGCACCAATCAGGTCGATCTGAAGGCTGCTGCCATGCGCGGTATTCCGGTCTTTAACGCGCCTTATTCAAACACCCGTTCGGTGGCTGAATTGGTTCTGGGCCAGATCATCATGTTGATGCGCGGTATTCCGCAGCGTAATGCTGCTGCCCATGTTGGCGACTGGCTGAAGAATGCCAAAGGGTCCTATGAGGCACGCGGCAAGACGCTTGGCATTATTGGCTACGGTCATATTGGTTCGCAGCTGTCGGTTCTGGCCGAATCGCTTGGTATGAATGTCATTTACTATGACGTGATCAACAAGCTTGCCATGGGCAATGCAACCACGTGCACATCGATGGATGAATTGCTGGGGCAATCGGATGTGGTGTCATTGCATGTTCCAGCCAACGATCAGACCAAAAACATGATCACGGCAGTTGAGATCGGCAAAATGAAGCCTGGCGCACATCTGATCAATGCGGCACGCGGCAATGTCATTGTGATCGAAGACTTGGCTGCTGCGCTTGAAAGTGGTCACTTGGCCGGTGCGGCGCTTGACGTGTTCCCGGTTGAGCCGGCAGGCAAGGATGAGCAGTTCGAAAGCCCGCTTCGGGGCATGAGTAACGTCATCCTGACCCCGCATATCGGCGGGTCTACTCAGGAAGCACAGGAAAATATCGGTTTTGAAGTTGCGGACAAGCTGATCACATATTCCGACAATGGTTCGACATTGGGTGCTGTAAACTTCCCGGAAGTCTCTCTTCCGGTCAAGGACCGCACTCATACCCGTTTCATGCATATTCACCGCAACGTTCCGGGTGTTCTGTCGAAAATCAACGACGTGTTTTCAACGCGCGGCATGAACATCAGTGGCCAGTACTTGCGGTCCGAAGGTGGTGTTGGGTATGTCGTCGTCGAAGTCGACGAGGAAATCAAACCGGGTCTTGGCGTTCGCAAAGAACTTGCCAATATTGAAGGTACATTGCGTGTTCGGTTCCTGTTCTGATCACAACAGCCTGATACACATAAATTAAAAAGGGGCGGGGACCACATTGGTGCCCGCCCCTTTTTCTGTTTAACACGACGTATTTATAGCTTGCGATACATCACCAGCGCGTCTGTTTCGCCCAGTATTGGGTGCATGAAGGCACCGGGGAGGCGGCCGACAACCTCAAAGCCGAGTTTTGGCCACAGGTGAATGGCGGCGGCGTTGCTAGCGATGACGAAATTGAACTGCATCGCGCGATAGCCAAGGTTCTTGGCCCGAACAAGCGAGTCTTCACACATCTTGCGTGCAAGGCCTTGCCCGCTGGCGTTTGGGGCGACCATATAGCCGCAATTACACACATGTGCGCCACCACCGGGCTGATTGGTCCGGATGTAATAGGTACCAAGAATTTGACCGTCTTGCTCTGCGACCAGTGTGGTCTTGTCAGCGCCCAGCCAGTAATCGGCGATCTGGTCGCGTGTCAGGTTGGGATCAATCGCATAGGTATCACCCGCGCGCAGGATCGGTTCGACAATGGCAAGGATGGCATCCTTGTCACGTGGGGCGGCTTCTCGGATGTGCATAGAATGGCAAACTTCTAAACTGTGAGACACGATAATGTGTTTCTATTTATCGCCGCCCGACAGTGTGAGTTCAAGAAATTCCGGTTCGACCTCAAACGGAAGGTTCGCCCGCCCGGCAAGCGCCTGTGCGAGTTCATTGCGATAGCGTTCACGTGGTATTTCGAGAACGCCAAACTGTTTTAAGTGATCATTGACGAACTGAGTATCCAGCAGGCTGTAGCCGCCTTGGCGCATTAACGCGACAAGATGGACCAAGGCGATTTTCGATGCGTTGGTCGCACGTGAAAACATGCTTTCGCCAAAGAAGGCCTTGCCAAGACTGACCCCGTAAAGGCCCCCGACAAGTTGTCCGTCTTTCCAGGCTTCGATCGAATGTGCACAGCCCATTTTGTGAAGCGCACAATAGGCATCCAGAATATTGTCATTGATCCATGTGTCATCACGGTCATCGGTTGGTTCCGCACAGGCGCGAATGACATCCGGGAAAGCCCGGTTGACATGGATTTTGAAATCACCCTTGCGCACGGCCTTTCGCAAGGAGCGCGGTACGTGAAATCCATCAAGGGGCAATATACCGCGCCATTCCGGATCAATCCAATAAAGGGTTGGATCATCATGGCTTTCGGCCATCGGGAAAAGTCCGACAGAATATGCCCGGATCAACAGATCAGGTGTCAGTTGGTTTGACATGATGGCAGTGATAATGGTTTCCGTCCTGTCTATCTGACGACACTGTACATATGTGGTGGTCGTTTGCCCTGACAAGACTGTTCAAGGCGTTTGATCACGATGTTTTTCCATCATAGGCGCGTTTGATTAAATATTTGATGCCAATCGTTGGCAAGACAAATGAAAGTTGCATGATCTGTCTGGGGGATGACGGCAGATCATAAAAAAAACGGGAACCTGAAAGGTCCCCGTTTTTTGTTGGCAATCAATTGATTGCTTATTTCATGCCCATGAACTTTTCCAGCCAGTGGATGTCGTAATCCCCTTTTTGGATATCCGGGTTGGCAAGAAGCTTTTGATGCAGTGGAATGGTGGTCTTAATCCCGCCAATCGCATATTCCGCCAGCGCACGGCGCAGGCGCATCATGCATTCTTCGCGGTCACGACCATGCACAATCAGTTTTGCAATCATGCTGTCATAATAGGGCGGGATCGAATAGCCGGTGTAAATTCCGCTATCGACACGCACGCCCAGACCACCTGGCGCATGGTATTCCTTGATCTTGCCCGGTGATGGAACGAAAGTTTCCGGGTCCTCGGCATTGATGCGGCATTCAATCGCATGGCCGTGAATTTCAAGGTCTTCCTGCTTGAACGACAGTTCAAGACCCGCTGCGACACGGATCTGTTCACGTACAAGGTCAACGCCGGAAATCATTTCTGTGACCGGGTGTTCGACCTGAAGGCGGGTGTTCATTTCAATGAAATAGAACTCGCCATTTTCATACAGGAACTCAATCGTGCCAGCATTGCGATAGCCCATGCCGATCATGGCATTGGCGACCGTGGTGCCGATACGCTGGCGTTCTTCGGGCGTTAAGGTCGGTGAAGGTGCTTCTTCCAGAACCTTCTGATGGCGACGCTGCAACGAACAGTCACGTTCGAACAGATGCACGGCATTACCATGCGTGTCGCCAATCACCTGCAGTTCGATGTGGCGCGGCTTGCCGAGATACTTTTCGATGTAAACGGCCGCATTGCCAAAGTTCTGCAATGCTTCCTTACGGGTCATGGAAAAGGCATCAACAAGGTCTTCGTCGCGCTCTACGACTTTCATGCCGCGGCCACCACCACCACCAGATGCCTTGATCAGCACCGGATAGCCGATTTCATTGGCACATTTACGCGCCTCTTCGACCGTCGTGATTTCGCCGTCGGACCCCGGAACAACCGGAATACCAAGCTTTTCCACAGTCTGTTTTGCGGTGATCTTGTCACCCATCGTGCGGATGTGTTCTGGCGTCGGACCGATAAAGGTAAAGCCGTGTTCTTCGACCATGGATGCAAAGTCTGCACTTTCCGACAGGAAACCATATCCCGGATGGATGGCGTTTGCCCCGGTGATTTCGGCGGCCGACAGGATGGCAGGAACGTTAAGATAGCTGTCTTTGGATGCAGGCGGTCCGATACAGACCGATTCGTCGGCCAAACGGACATGCATTGCGTCCGCATCGGCGGTCGAATGCACCGCGACAGTTTTGATGCCCATTTCGCGGCAGGCGCGCTGAATACGCAGCGCGATTTCACCACGGTTGGCAATCAGGATTTTGTCGAACATGCAGTTCTTACCCCGGCTTATTCAATAATGATCAGCGGTTCGTCATATTCGACCGGATGGCCGTCGGTGGCCAGAATCTGGGACACCTTGCCGGATTTCGGCGCACGGATCGGGTTGAACGTTTTCATTGCTTCGATCAGCATAAGAGTCTGACCTTCGGTAACGGACGAACCGACCGAAATGAAAGGTGCGGCACCCGGTTCCGGTGCAAAGTAGACCACGCCGACCATCGGTGATTTGACGGCGCCCGGATGGGCGCCTGCATCGGCCGGTGCAGCGGCGGCTGCAGGTACGCTTGCAGCAATCGGGGCTGCTGCCGGTGCGGCTGCAACCATGGTGCCCTGACGGGCAACGCGAATGCGGTTGTCACCAGCGGCAACTTCAATTTCGGTCAGCTTGGTGTCGTCAAGCAGCTCGGCGAGCTGGCGAATGGCGTCATTGTCGATGTTGAACTTGCTCATTTCGATATCTTTTATGATGGTGAGTGGATCAATCCGCGCATGGCATCCAGGGCGTGGATATAACGTGTATATAGCTCTGGGAGCCAAACCCGTAGATCATGCCGTTTGCAGCTTTCGAGACGTAAGAATGATGTCTGAAGGCATCCCGCTTTTAAAAATTGGACAGATGGACCTCAAAGATCGCAACCGATATGTGCGTATATGCCCCAGCATCGATAAGAATACCAGAATCTTCTTGTCGGGCGTGCTCATTCCGGTCAACCGAACCGCCTTTAGGTATCCCTGAACGACCAACAACACAAATACCACGGGATGTGCTGTCATTGTGACAGTCTCCCCGATCTATTGTGTGTTCTTGCGCCCAAGGAATCCTTACGGATGTACCCTGACAGGTTCAAATTCGGCTCATTTAGAATGTAGACGGGTTTCGTCATTCGTTCCCACATGCCCAACATTTAGTGTTGCGTTTATAACACTTTCACGTTGACAGGCAACGCTAGAACTAAATGCAACCTTTCTTCAGATAGTATATTATTGTTGTGAATATAACTTATTAACGTGAGACAGGGTTATGAGGCGTTTATTACCATCAAAGCGAAAAATCACGTTGGCAGCATGCACGTTTGTGGCAATTGGGTTTGTTACCTATGGAGCTTTGACCGTAAAGGATTGGTACGATGCGGATGAGGCGGAAAAGTTTGCAGAGCTCTCACGTCCACTGGTGCAGGCGTTAGCCAAAGAGCTGGATGTTCCTTATGTAGATGCAGCACGTGTCTTTGTTTTCCGCAATACCGATCACGACATGGAAAGTGACTGGTACAAAGCCCACGCGGAAGATCTGCCGTATGTATTGGAACATCTTTATAAGACGGCCATATCTGCATCAGATGCTGAACGACCTGATCTTGCGTGTGGATGGCGTGTAAAGGCAATGAAAAGTCTTCTCGCCGCTGACGGTATTTCGGCAGACACCGTTTATCTTTATAATGATACAGGAGCGGATCCCAATCAAAATAGTCATGTTGTGATTGAAGCATCCAACCCAGAGACGGGACGCCTTGAGGTTCATGATGTAGACTTCAATGTGAAATATCTACGATCAGACGGTGCGACGGCGTCTCTTAGTGATCTGATGAAGTCGACGGTTCCCAGCGATTTTAGAACTTGTGACGAAAGTGGATGCCTGACAGATCGCGTGCTCAAGACGACTGTAGGGAAAAACGATTTTTACAAAGGTGTATATTACCGAGACCGTGACGTTTTCCTTTTGAGTCGAAGCAAATTCGATATTGAGAAGACCTTCACAATTCATCGTATTAGGGGGGATGAGGTCATGGACGTCTATGACTATTTCAACTACATATACCCGAATGCACCAATCGTAGAATTTTAAAGCGTTGGACAAGAATGAATATCGAATTAAACGGTGAGACTTTCGTCCCGGAAGCCAATGTTTCCAATGTCTTGACCTTACTTGAATCGTTAGGGATCCCCTCGACCAAGGTTGCTGTCGAACGCAATCTGGAAATCGTACCAAAGACAGCTTATGGCGAGACCCCGCTGATTGATGGCGATAAATTCGAAATCGTTCATTTCATTGGCGGCGGCTCGCAGGAAGCTGATTTGGCAGCAGCCGATGACGCCGGGTTTGTTGTCGCGGGTAAAAAATTCTCGTCGCGTTTGTTGGTTGGCACCGGGAAATACAAGGATTTCGATGAAACCCGTGTCGCGATTGAGCAATCGGGTGCTGAAATTGTCACGGTTGCCGTGCGTCGCGTCAATCTGACCGACCCGAACCAGCCGATGCTGGTCGACTACGTTGATCCCAAGAAATACACCTACCTGCCCAATACTGCAGGCTGCTTTACCGCCGATGACGCCGTGCGGACCTTGCGTCTCGCGCGCGAAGCAGGCGGGTGGAATCTGGTGAAGCTTGAGGTTTTGGGCGATCAGGCAACGCTTTATCCGAACATGCCCGAAACACTCAAGGCGGCCGAAGCGCTGGTCAAGGATGGCTTCGATGTCATGGTATATTGCAGCGACGATCCTATTCAGGCCAAGATGCTCGAAGACATGGGATGCTGTGCGATTATGCCGCTTGGCTCTTTGATCGGGTCGGGTATGGGCATTCTTAATCCGGTGAACATCGCCCTGATCAAGCAAAACGCCAGTGTTCCGGTTTTGGTTGATGCCGGGGTCGGGACGGCGTCGGATGCGGCCTTTGCGATGGAGCTTGGCTGTGACGGGGTTTTGATGAATACCGCCATTGCCGGTGCCAAGGACCCAATTCGTATGGCGCGTGCGATGAAGCATGCGATCATTGCCGGACGTGAATCGTTCCTGGCTGGACGGATGCCAAAGAAACAATATGCCGATCCGTCATCGCCATTGGCCGGGATCATCTGATTACGCTTGCTCAACGGTAATCCGTGCAAACAAAAGGCCGTTTCATGAACGAAACGGCCTTTTGTTGTTTATTGGGTATACGAAACGGCTTGACTGCAAATGTAGTCAGTCAGCGTCTGATCCGCGATCAAGATGCCTTTTCAAGACCCGCCTGTACCAGCGCGTCGACCCGTTCCATATCCGCACCCGAGACCATGGTGCCATTGATGATAAAGGCCGGGGTGCCACTGATCCCGACAGTCTGTGCCATGGCGGAATATTGCGCCAGCATGCCATTGATTTCCGGCGATTGCATATCTGCGCGCATCTGATCAACATCAACACCGGCAGCAGCCGCCAGATCATTGATGCGGTCTTCGTCAAGCAAACCGCGATTTGTCATGAAGGCCTGATGGACTTCAATGTATTTGCCTTGCTTGGCCGCAGCCAAGGCGGCACGTGCTGCCGTTGCACTTTCTTCGCGCAGGATGGGAAGTTCGACGAAAATGGTCCGGACCTTGCCATCAGAATTTTCGACAATCTCCATCACGCCATCAAGCGCACGTTTGCAATAGCCGCAATGGTAATCAAAAAACTCAATCACGGTGACGGGCGCATCGGCGGGGCCAATGGATGGAACCGAGGCATCCGCGACCAGTGCATCCCAGACCGGGATGATGGCTTCGGATTGCTGACGGGACTGTTCAGCAGCCTGCCAGCTCTGAACATTCTGGATCGCACGCAAAAGAACATCCGGATTCTTAATCAGATATTCCTCGATCATCGCGTCGATTTCGGTTTTCTGCGCCGGGCTGAATTGGTCATCTGCCTGTGCAGCCGGAACAGCAAACAGCATGACTGCGGCAATACTAGCACCACCAAGAAGGCGTTTAACGATCTGAGAATTCATAGGACGTCCTTATTGTCATTGGGCAGTATTTTACCCGACGGAAAATATCATTGCTCTGTGATACGGGATCGAGTGGCTAACGGGAAAGTAAAATCTGCGTTAGGTATGTTACGCTGGTCACAGCAGCATACTTATCCTTGCCTGACGCGATACCGATCCAGACCAACCGAACCTCCTCACCCGGTGCATCTGGCCAATACCGGCGATAGACGCCCGCAAGGTCGAAATATTCGCGTTGCCATTGGCCATAGGTCACCTGACTGTTCCCAACCGGGATGCGGACGGTGTGATCGGTTGGTGGTTTGCCCGTGCCAAGGTCATTCTCGGCCCAGTCGCCTTGATCTTGCAGGCGAAATCCCAGAACAAGCTCAACGTCACCGACCTGTGCGGTGCTGTTTTGTTGCCAGTCAAACGACAAATAAGGGGATGCGAGCACAAGAATGTTGGTGCGACGCCCCAACTCAAACGGGCCTGCCGCCGGGCGTGCAGCCAGTGCAATTTTGCCGTCCTTGTCCTGCCATTCAAGGGCCACCGAGGATGGCGCACCTGTCGTAGAAGCATTGGTCTGATGATTGTATTGCCAGTATTTTGGCGGGTTCGAGAGCGAAAAAGGCGCATAAAGCAATTTTAAATCGCCGCCGACATCGACCCCGGACCCGGGCAATGTGCACGCAGATAAATGCAAACCCGCTGCCACAAGAAGGCCAAACAGGCAAAAACGACGGTGACCTGTAATCAGTGCTGACGTCCATGCATCAAATTGTGGGTGGTTGCCAAGGCAACCGGTCACTTCGGTGCGTCTTTCTCTGCGTTCTTTTTGTCTTGCCCGTCTGGATCGGTGGCCTGAAGAATATCCTGCGACCGCAACCAAGTAGCAGTCCCTTTTTCCAATTTCCGTTCTGCCTGAACCGCGTGATAGCTCGCGGCCTGCCGGTCGCCGGAAAGAAGGCTGTATTCAGCCTGTGAAAGCGATGCTTCGCCTTCATTGCCAAGGCGGCTTTCGACGATGGCACGGAAACGCCACGCAGATGAATTGCCACGTTCACGTGACAGAACCCCGATCAGATTGGCTTTTGCCGGTTCGAGCATTGCCGGGTCGCCGGTTTCAATCATCGCATGGGCCAAAAGCAAACGAATAAGCGGCGCGCCACCAGAAAGATCTACTGATTTTTGCAAGGGCGGCACGGCATCTGCAGCGCGTCCGAATTCAAGCAGAACCTGACCTTCAAGTTCTTCGAAGTAGGGGTTTTCAGGTTCATCAGCGATCAGACCTTTGATGATTTCAAGGGCGGGATCAAGCTGCGAATCGCGATAATAGGCAATGGCGCGCGCATAGCGTGCTGCGATGCTGGTATCGGTTTCGGGATAGGTACGTAACGTATTCTGGATGTGATTGGTAAAGGCATAAAGTTTGGCGCGCATGCGGGCATGGCGTTCATACAGCTCCGGGCTGACTTTTTTGTCCTTAAGGTCGGAGTTGGCCACAAAGTTTGCCAAAAAATCAACACGTTCTGTGGTCAAAGGGTGACTGCGCAGATACGGGTCCTGACTGGCGGTGCTGAGAAGTTCCTGACCTTCAAGCTTTTTCATGAAGTCCAGCATTCCGCGCGATGAAATGCCAACATCTGTCAGGAATTTAACCCCCGCCTGATCTGCGCTGCTTTCCTGTGTCCGCGAATAGGCCAGAAAGTTACGTTGAGCAACATTTTGACCGCCCAGAATTGCCGCGGTACCAACATCGGAACGCCCGGCTGCAACACCGGCTGCGACACCAGCCAAGGTCGAAAGAATGGAGATTGCAGACGCATTACGCAGCTGATCATGAATGCGCGAAAGGTGCCCACCGGCAATGTGCCCAGTTTCGTGGGCCATGACGCCCATAACCTGTTCTGGAGTATCTGCTTTTAACAACAGCCCAGTATTGATAAAAAGCTTTTGGCCGCCTGCAACAAATGCGTTCAGGCTGTTGTCGGAAACGATGTAAACAGACACACCATTCGCATCGAGCCCCGCCGCCTGAAAAATCGGCGTGGCATACATACGTAAGGTTTCCTCGATCTCGGTATCGCGGATAAAAGAACGACCCTGTGCGAAAACCATGCTAGGCAGGGCAACAAGGAAAATGGCAGTGAGAGTTACAATGCGTCTGAGCAAAATGTGCGTTCCATATTTTCGTTCATCTGATGTCGGGTCGCGTCCGACGCGCAAGCCATCATGGCGGATCGCGGTCGCAATCGCAATGACTGCTGGTATGGCGGCTTGCAGTTCTAATGAACCTGAAAATATTGGTCAAATAGGGGCAGTAAGCGGTTATCTCGGGGGCGTGGTTGCTGATGAACCGCGCGCTGTACGCAATGCACGCGATGTTCTTTCTGCCGGCGGAACGGCTGCGGATGCTGCTGTCGCTCTTTATGCGACCATGACAGTCACCAAGCCGTCGGTTGCGGGGATCGGTGGTGGCGGTGTGTGTGTTGTCCATGATCGCGTATCGAAAAAAGTCGAAGTTCTTGATTTTTGGCCGCGCCCGGGCACCCGGACGTCATCTGATCAGATTGCAACGACCATTCCAGCTGTGCCGCGCGGGCTTTATGCCCTAAGTGCGCGTTATGGTCGTCTTGAATGGCGCTCGTTGCTTAGTTCTGCGGAACAATATGCCCGTCTTGGCGTGCCGGTGTCGCGTTCGTTGGTTAATGATATTGAAGCCAACCAGGACCAAGTTTACGCAAGCCCGATGCTGCGCAACAGCTTTATGCCCAATGGCAAGGTGGTGCAGGTCGGCGACCGCATTCGGTCGGTTAACCTTGCAGCCCTTCTGACATCCTTGCGGGTTCAGGGGCCGGGCGAGTTTTATAACAGTGCCCTTGGTGCGCGTGTTGCCGATGCTGTTCAGGAAGCCGGTGGGACGCTGACGGCGGATGATCTGCGCAATTACCGCCCGGAATGGAAAACCGCGACCGAGGTCAAGGTTGGCAATGAAACCCTTTATCTTGCCTATCCGCCGCGATCCGATAGTGGTCCGTCGGTGATCAGTCAGGGCGAAGAACTTGGGGACATCTTAAACCGTTACCTTGCCGATATTACCGCAGGTGACAATAGCGCACAGGCCGCGTCAGGGCGCAGTGGCTTTGTTGTTGTGGACCGTGCGGCCAATGCGGTCGCCTGTGTCACCACGATGAACAAACCGTTTGGTGCCGGACTGGGGGCTGAGGCCTTCGGCCTTGGCCTTGCCGCCGGGGATGTTGCCCATGCTGCGACCCCCTTGATCGGGCCAGCTTTGATGGTGAACCCGTATGTTTGGGAATATTACTACGGTATTGCAGGCACCGGCACACCGGCAGGTGCGACCAAACAGATTGCAACCATGGCCGAAGATTTGATTGGTTCAGGGGCTGCGTCAGGGATTGCGATGAGTACAGACGGGAAAGCGTCGGTCAATGTCATTCGCTGCCTTGAAGGAACGCCACCTCATCCGGAAAGTTGCCGCTTCATTGCCGATCCGGCAGGCGGCGGCATGGCCGGAACCCGATAAACCGATACATACAGGTTTGAGATCACAGGGCAGGGCGTCGGTCTTGCCCTGTTGCTTTTCACGATAATGCAGGACCCCACTCATGGCATTGAAACAGTCGCTTCGCGGTGCAATTTCACCCTTTATCGTTATGGACGTGATGCGCGCGGCCAATGCGCGCGAAAATGACGGTAAGGCTGTCTTTCATCTTGAAGTCGGTCAGCCGGGGACGCCTGCACCTCGCAAAGTGCGCGAAGCCGCGGCCAAGGCGCTTGAAGCCGATTTGATTGGCTATACCAATGCCATGGGCATTGATCCCCTACGCGAAGCCATTGCGGGGCATTACAAATCCAAGTTTGATGTATCGGTTGATCCGACACGGGTCTGTGTTGCCAGTGGTTCGTCCTCGATCTTTGTGTTGGCGTTTCTAGCGGCCTTTGATGCGGGTGATCGAGTGGCGATGGCCGCACCGGGGTATCCGGCCTATCACAACATTCTAAGTGCGCTTGGGATTGAGACGGTCAATCTTCCTGCCGGACCAGAAACCCATTATCAGCCGACGGTTTCAATGTTGCGCGACCTTGAGGACCCGATTGACGGTTTGATCGTTGCCAGCCCGTCAAACCCCGCGGGCAGTATGATTGATGTTGAAACATACCGGGAACTGGCAACCTATTGCCGGGAAAATGGCATTCGCCTGATCAGTGACGAGATCTATCAGGGGATTTCCTTTGGTGACGTCAAGGATTGCACTGCACTTGAGTTCGGCGATGATGCGATCATCATCAACAGTTTTTCCAAATATTTCTCGATGACCGGTTGGCGCTTGGGTTGGGCAGTTATCCCGCCTGATTTGATGCGCGCGGTGGAATGCTTGCAGCAGAACCTGTTTATTTCAGCGCCTGCATTGTCGCAGATTGCTGCCGTTGCCGCTTTTGATTGCGAAGACGAACTTCAGGCCAATATCGCGGCCTATGCGCGCAACCGTGAAATCCTGCTTGATGGTCTGCCGAAGGCCGGGTTCACCAAATTCGCCCCGGCGGACGGTGCATTTTATCTCTATGCCGATGTGCGAGAACTGACTAACGACAGCGAAGCATTCTGCAAACGGATGCTTAATGAAACCGGCGTTGCCACCACGCCGGGTACTGATTTTGATCGCATGCGCGGCAAGGGCTATGTGCGGTTTTCCTTCGCGCACAGCGAAGCAACCATGATCGGGGCGGTCAAGGCATTGCAGAGCTGGAAACGTTAAACCGATCTCGATTTACGAACCTGAAACAAAAATGGGCTGCCTGAAGGCAGCCCATTTTTTTATGTTCGGAGCAAAAGTCTTAGCGACCAAGGCTCCACCAACCGCGTTTCTTCGGCTCGGATTTTTTATCTTTTGCCGGTTCAGCAGCCGGAGCTGGTTCTGATGCCGGTGTCGGTTTTTCAGCAGCAACCGGTTCCGGTTTTGCCTCGGCCTTAGGTTCAGGTGCCTTTTCTGCCGGTTTCTCGGCTTTCGGTGCGACCTTTTCTTCTGGCTTTGGTGCCGGTGTGGCTGCCTTAGGTGCAGCTACTTCCGCCGGTGCAGCAGCAGGGGCTGCTGCGGTGGCGTCAGGTTTGCTGTTTGCATCTGCTTCAGGGGCCGGGCCGCTCTGGATCGGGATGTTTTTCACATCACCGCGATCATTGCCGCCGTCGTTGTTGCCGTCTTTGCCACGAGGACGATCATTGCGATCACGGCGGTTACGACGGTTGTCATTGCGATCACGACGCGGGCGCGCAGGGGCCGGTGCAGTTGTACTGCGTGAACGTCCTTCGCGAACACCTTCCTGATCAAAGCTGTCAGCATCCTGACCTTCGCTTTCGGCGTCAATCACGGTGCTTGCTTCGGCACCGTCCGGTGCTTCGTGATCACGGTTACGGCGTGCTGCTGTCAGGGCCGGATCATCATTTGGCGACCGTGTGCTTTTGGCTTCAAAGTCCTGACGACGCGAACGGCGACGACCACCACGTTTGCCGCGACGGCGACGTTTGCGCTGGCTTTCTTCGTCGTCGTCATCTTCGTTGTCGCTGTTCTGATCGGCATTGTCATCATTGCCTGCTTCGGCGTCTGACGCTTCCTGCTGCTGATCATTGCGATCATCACGGTCATCGTTGCGACCACGACGGCGACGACGGCGACGGCGACGTTTTCCGCCCTGTTCTTCGTCATCCTGCGCGGTGTTTTTGGCCGACGGAGCTTCTTCTTCTTCCTCGTCGTCATCGTCAGTATCGACCGGGTTTTCAATCGCGGTGAGTGAAACACTGTCGGTATTGAGGACGGCAGGAACGTCTTCGAGCTCATCGCCTTTTTTCGCGCGCGAACGTTCGATCCGGTGATCCGGAGAAATCAGGCTGTCATCGCCAAAGATCATCACCGTGAAACCGTAACGCTGTTCGATCTCGGCGAGCGTTTCGCGTTTGCGGTTAAGGATATAAAGGGCGACTTCACTTGCAACATGAACGGTCAGGGAGCCGGACCGGCGACGCATGCCTTCTTCTTCGAGCACGCGCAGCAAATGAAGGGCCGCACTTTCGATTGAACGGACAAGGCCGACACCACGGCAATGGGTGCAAACTTCAAATGCACTTTCAACCAGCGAAGGACGCAGACGCTGACGCGACATTTCAAGCAGACCAAACGGGCTGATACGACCGATCTGAAGACGTGCACGGTCATTGCGCATGGCTTCTTTGATCTTGCGTTCAACCGCACCCTGATTGCGGTGATCTTCCATGTCGATGAAATCGACAACGATCAAACCGGCCAGATCGCGCAGACGCAGCTGGCGTGCCAGTTCTTCTGCAGCTTCAAGGTTGGTCTTGTAAGCAGTTTCTTCAATGTTGCGTTCACGGGTCGAGCGGCCGGAGTTAACGTCAATCGCGACCAAGGCCTCGGTCGGGTTGATAACGATATAACCACCCGATTTAAGCTGAACGACCGGGTTTAGCATCGCATCAAGCTGGCTTTCTACCTGGAAACGGTGGAACAGCGGAACGCCCTGATCTTTATAAGGCTGCACACGCTTGGCATGTGACGGCATCAACATTTTCATGAAGTCTTTAGCGATCCGGTAACCTTCGTCACCTTCAACCAGAACTTCATCAACATCACGTGCATAAAGGTCACGGATGGAGCGTTTGATCAGATCGGCTTCTTCGTAAATTAGGCAAGGTGCCTGACTTTGAAGGGTGGTTTCGCGGATACGATCCCACAGACGCATCAGATAATCAAAATCGCGTTTGATCTCGGCTTTGGTCCGTTCCGCACCCGCGGTACGAACGATTACAGCCATGCCGTCCGGAATTTCCAGCTCGGCAAGAATGGATTTCAGACGCTTGCGATCTTGCGCATTGGTGATCTTGCGTGAAATGCCACCACCACGCGGGGTGTTGGGCATAAGAACGCAATAGCGACCTGCAAGCGACAGGAAGGTCGAAAGTGCAGCACCCTTGTTGCCGCGTTCTTCCTTAACAACCTGTACCAGAAGGATCTGGCGGCGTTTGATAACTTCTTGAATCTTGTAACGTTTCTGAAGCTGACGGCTGTGCGATTCGACAAATTCGTCGGCATCGTCACCGCCAAGGTCTTCGATGTCTTCTTCGTCTGATTTCGCGTTGATTTCAGAAACCGTGTCGCCATCACTGCCATCGGCATCAATGTCGACAGTCAGTTCAGCGACTTCTGCTGACATCGCGGCATTGCCACCTGTCGGAGTGTCATCACCATCAGAACCGGTGTTTGCATCTGACGTGTTATCCTCAGAAGGTGAGGCGTCTTTTGCATCTGCATCGGCCGTTGAAGCATCTACTTCATCGGATTTCTTGCGACGGTTGCGCGTCCGGCGACGACGCGGTTTGGCGTCTTCTTCGTCCGAGCCCGTGGTCGCATCGTTTTTGCTGTCAGGGGATGTTGTTGCGTCCGCAGTTGCGGTTGCTTCGACTGGCGAAGCATCCCCATCTGCGGCTTCAACCGTCTCGTCCTTGTCCTTCGCACGCGGTTTGCGGCGCGAACGCGAACGCGTCGGTTTCTTTTCTTTTTTCGGGCTGTCTTCACCGTCGCTGACATTGTCTTCGACAATTTCAGCATCCTTGACGTTGCGCGTATGGCTTTGCGTCAAGGCTTCGCGGTCAGCAACCGGGATTTGATAATAATCGGAATGGATTTCGCTAAAAGCAAGGAAACCATGGCGGTTTCCGCCATAGTCGACAAATGCCGCCTGCAATGACGGTTCTACTCGCGTCACTTTCGCGAGATAGATGTTTCCCTTGATTTGTTTCTTCGTCGAAGTTTCGACGTCGTATTCTTCTAAGCGATTTCCGTTAATAACAACGACGCGGCTTTCTTCCGCGTGCGTTGCATCGATGAGCATGCGTTTAACCATTCGGAACCTGTTCCTGGAGGCCCCGCCAGTTCAATGCCTAAAGCGTAGTTGTGCTGATATGCAAACAAACCGGCGTGACCGGAGGCGCCGTACATTGAGTCCGCGATATGTCCTGTATGTCTCTGGTTCATCGCGTGTCGGCTGCTCTTCCGGTTTGGACCTGGTCTTGGTGTTGAAAAAAAAACTTGGTTGCGTATTTTCGAGCGCGCCAAGACAGCCTTTTTTAGGAGGGCTCTATCGGGAGCGGGAATTGCCGCGTCACCGAGACACCGACCGTAAGAACTGCTCTAGTCGCGTCCTCAACTTGGTGGATTTTTAGTGTCTTACCACAAAGCATTAGGAATCTCGTTTGCAACATATCTGGTTTATGCGTCTGCGACAAACAGTTTTGTTACATCTTTTGTCGTGTTTTTGGTCTCTTGTTCAAAAATCAGGAAGTTTTCCGCTCTATTTCGCCGCGCACGGCCAATGTCGGGCAAATCTATGAAAACGCAATGTTTTTAACCGGGGCATTAAAATGCCTTTGTTCTCGAAAGGGTGATCATCCTTGTGATTAGGGTCTGAACCCATTTCAAGCATTCAATTGGGTTCAGACCCTAAAGTCAGCCTTTGGTCAATTGCCCGTTAACCAACGCGTTGCTATAAGCGCTTATCAATGGCTCCAATCGTGAAAATGGGCACAGCAGGGTAAATGGCATCACCAGCGGCAAACGTGCATTGCAATGCACAAAATGGAAAATGGTCCGGTCGTGTCGGTAACGCTGCTCGCAAAACCGGGCAGGCGGTTACGTTGCTGTTTTTGTTCCTGTTTTCCCTTAACTTTGCCATGGGAACAGCACTGGCCGACAGTGCCAAAGTCCTTGGTGCGCGCCTTGGCGTGTATCCGGATTACACCCGTTTTGTTATTGATCTGGATCGGAATGTTGATTTCACATATTTCCTTCTGCCCGATCCGTATCGCATCATTATCGATATGCCCGAAATCGACTGGAGCGCGCCTCCGGGTAATGTAACGTCGGGCGGTGGACTGATTTCCGGCTTGCGCTATGGCTTGTTTAAGCCCGGTACGTTCCGGGTTGTTTTGGATGTTGCCGAGCCATCGCTGGTATCAAAGATTTTCTCGCTTCCGGCATCGGCGGATAAACCGAACCGGCTTGTCGTCGATTTAACCCCGGCCAAGCGCGAAGCCTTTATGGAGGCGTCGCGTGAAAGCATGGTCGCCTATTCCGCACGCAGCCGGAATGACACCAGTGCAACCGAACAAAGTGCTGATGTGGCTGTCAAATCGGGACGTCCGGGGGATAATAAGCCGTTGATTGCAATCGATGCCGGTCATGGCGGTGTTGATCCCGGTGCCATCGGGGTTGATGGTGTTTACGAGAAAAACCTGACCCTTGCGGCGGCCCGGCAATTGGCCGATACCCTGACCGCATCGGGCCGGTATCGCGTTCTTTTGACCCGCGATAAGGACGTTTTCCTTAAATTGCGTCAGCGTGTCGAAATTGCGCGTAAAAACGGTGCAGACCTTTTCATCTCGTTGCATGCCGATTCTATCGCCAATCCGAAACACCGCGGCGCGTCTGTTTATACCTTGTCTGAAAACGCGTCGGATAAAGAAGCCGCCGCACTGGCATCCAAGGAAAACAAGGCCGACGTGATTGCCGGTCTTGATTTGTCAGACGAAAATACGTTGGTACAAAGTATCCTGATTGATCTTGCCCAGCGCGAAACCATGAACCTGTCGGCAACCCTTGCGGCCAATATGGTCAGCCAATTGGCGAAAAGCATCGAATTGCAGCGCAGAACGCACCGTTTTGCCGGGTTTGCGGTGCTTAAGGCACCTGATATTCCCTCGGCACTGTTTGAGATGGGGTATCTTTCAAACGCGCAGGATGCCAAGCTTCTGCAAAGTCCCGCCCACCGTAAAAAAGTTGCCGAGGCTGTCATGCGGGCCATCGATATTTATTTCGATACCCACAAATTCTAAGACAGCGGCCTTTCCGGTCCGTGTGAAAATTCGAAATTATGCCTGGACGGGGCTTTTTCACACACGCAAAAGCCCAATATCGTAATGATGGGATCGGGCCGGTTGAAAAAGCAATGTCGATGGAAAAAACAATGACAGTGCGAGCTGTCACAACCTCGTCACTTTTAAACCGCTATAGTCATCTTAAGTGAGGGGGATATGCCTCAACAGCGGCGTGTTCCTTTGGGATGATTGCATTTGGGGGGATTGTGCATGATGATGCGCGATCTTTCCGATCCGGCCAACAAAACGAAAAAGACCTGCATAAATGCGAATATTAATGATTATCTTCGGCTTTCTGTTTTTGATGGCTGTCGCGGGTGGCGCCGGTGTTATGGCGATCTTTTGGCATTTTGGTCAGGATTTGCCTGACTACACACAGCTTGAAGACTATGAGCCCCAGGTCATGACGCGTGTCCATGCGGCAGATGGTGCCTTGATTGCGGAATATGCCCGCGAAAAACGCGTGTTTGTGCCAATCACCGCCATTCCGCACAAAGTCACGGACGCCTTTGTTGCCGCCGAAGATAAGAATTTCTGGTCGCATCCGGGAATTGATTTTGCATCGGTACTGCGCGCTGCTGTGACCAATGTCGTCAACCTTGGCACCGGGCGTCGTCCGGTTGGGGCGTCGACAATCACCCAGCAGGTCGCAAAAAACTTCCTTTTGACCAACGAAGTTTCCTACGAACGGAAAATCAAGGAAGCCATCCTGTCATTCCGTATCGAACGCGCCTTTTCCAAGCAGCATATTCTTGAGCTGTATCTCAACGAGATTTACCTTGGCAGTGGCAGTTACGGCGTTGCCGCAGCGGCCCTTCGCTATTTCGATAAATCGCTTGATGAGGTGAACGTCGAAGAAGCTGCCTATCTGGCGGCACTGCCAAAGGCCCCCTCAAATTATCATCCGGTCCGCAACCACGACGAAGCCAAAGCGCGTCGTAATTGGGTCATTGGCCGGATGCTTGAAGAAAAATACATCACCGAAGCCGAAGCACAGGCTGCATGGGCGGCCCCGCTGATTGGCAAAACACGTGAGTCGGTCGATACCTATCAGGCTGATTTCTTTGCCGAGGAAGTACGCCGCCAACTGGTGGATCGCTACGGTGAGGGGATGCTTTATGACGGCGGACTTTCGGTTCGATCAACCGTTGATCCGCGCATGCAGACGATTGCCGACAAAGCCCTGCTTGAAGGATTGGTGGATTATGACCGCCGCCATGGCTGGCGCGGTCCGATCACGACAATTGAGCTTGCCGATGACTGGCAACAAAAACTGCGTGAAGTTGAAGTCCCTGCCGATATCCCGTGGGACCGGGCTGTTGTCTTGTCGACGGATGCTGATGAGGCAATTCTTGGCCTTATGACCGGTGAGCAGGGCCGTATTCCGAAGCGATTCCTGACATGGGCGCGTCCGTGGCAAAAAGGTCAAACATTGGGACCGGTGGTAAATAAACCGTCCGACGTGATCAATGCTGGCGATGTGATCTATGTGAAGCATTTTGCCGAACTGGATGGCGAACAGCTGCCCCCCAACACGTATGGTCTGCGTCAGATTCCCAATGTGAATGGGGCGCTTGTGGCGATGGATCCGCACACCGGACGTGTCTTGGCAATGTCGGGTGGCTTTTCGCACGACCTGTCAAAATTTAACCGCGCAACACAGGCGCGTCGTCAGCCGGGTTCGGCGTTTAAGCCGTTCGTTTATCTGGCGGCCCTTGATCAGGGCTTTACCCCGTCTACACTGGTTCTTGATGCACCGTTCGTGATTGATCAAGGGCCGGGGCTTGGAAAGTGGAAGCCGGGCAACTACAGCGGCAAGTTCTATGGTCCCTCGACCATGCGCCTTGGGATTGAAAAATCGCGAAACCTGATGACCGTTCGTTTGGCTCAGACCATTGGCATGCCGGTGGTTGCCGATTACGCCGAACGTTTCGGGATTGTCGATAAACTGCCAGAAGTTCTTTCCATGGCGCTTGGTGCGGCGGAAACGACAGTGATGCGTTTGACCGCGGCCTATGCCGAACTGGTCAATGGGGGCAAAAAAATCACCCCGACCCTGATTGATCGTATTCAGGACCGTCGCGGCAGTGTGATTTATCGCCGTGATGAACGTGACTGTGCGCAGTGCCAGGATGTTGCGTTCCGCAATCAAATGCCGCCAGATTTGCCAGATACCCGTGAACAGCTGACCGACCCGGCCAGTGCGTTCCAGATGGTCCACATCATGGAAGGCGTGATTCAAAGCGGTACAGGCCGGACGATTGCTGAACTCGGGTACCCTTTGGCCGGTAAAACCGGAACAACCAATGATTCCCGCGATGCATGGTTTGTCGGTTTTGCGCCTGACCTTGCGGTTGGGGTGTATGTCGGCTTTGACGATAACCGATCCCTTGGTGATCGCGAACAAGGTGCAAGTGCCGCAGCGCCGATCTGGAAAGAGTTCATGCGCGGCGCACTCGAAGGCACCAAAGCCATTCCATTTCGAACACCGCCGGGTATCCGTATGGTCCGGGTGGATTCCCGTACCGGGCTTCCTGCCGGTCCGGGGGCCCAGGATGTGATCTGGGAAGCCTTCAAGCCCGGCACCATTCCGGCCTCAAATGATAATGTCATTGATGGCGGTTATGACGGAAACAGCGGATCAGACGGCGGCAGTGGTGCCGTTTCGGGACCAGGCGGAATTTACTGATCACGCAGAAATGCGATAATCGTAAATTTGATGTTTATGACACTCAATATATGAACAAAGCCGGATGTGAGCAGCATCCGGCTTTTTCTGTGTTTGCGAGTGTTCGTCTGAAAGAATTTACGTTCGTTTGGGCCGAAAATCCCCCGTCAACCGTCATCAAACATTGATAAAATCATCAACCGTGTGACACTGGCATGTCACGCAGTTTTGTCATGATCTTCAAGATTTCAGTTCACGCCTTGAAGAGGTTTAAAAATGACTTTTCGTCTTTCCCGCCGCAAGTTCCTCACCACCACGGCAACAGCTGGTGCCGCATCGACGATGGGTGGTTTTTTCATGCCGTCGATTTCGCGTGCTGCGAATCGCCCTGTGATTACCCATGGCGTACAAAGTGGTGATGTTACCGCGAACACGGCCTGCATCTGGGGGCGTGCTGACCGTGCATCAAAGATGGTGACCGAAATTGCAACGACCGAAGGGTTCAAGAACTCGGTGCGTATTCCGCATATGAATGTCGTGCCCCAGCGTGATTTCGCGGGCAAATTGACATTGCAGGATTTACCTGCCGGACAGGACATCTTTTACAAGATTCATTTTGAAAACCTTGACGATGGCCGCGCGTCATCCGAACCGCTTATCGGTCATTTCAGAACTGCCCCGGCAGCCAAACGCAATATCCGGTTCGGCTGGTCTGGAGATACCGCCGGGCAGGGCTGGGGCATTGATGAGGACCGCGGCGGTATGAAAACATATGCCACCGTAACCAAGCACAATCCCGATTTCTTTATCCATTCGGGTGATACGATTTATGCTGATGGGCCGTTCGAAAAACAGGCGAAAATGCCAGATGGTGACGTTTGGAAAAATGTCACCACCGAACACACCGGCAAGGTTGCAGAAACGATTGACGAGTTTCGGGGTAACTACAAATACAACATGCTTGATAAGAACGTTCTGGAATTCAACCGTATGATGCCGGTTTATTATCAATGGGATGATCACGAAGTTCTCAATAACTGGTATCCGGGTGAAATATTGACCGGTGATGACCGTTATAGCGAAAAGTCGGTTTCGCTTTTGGCATCGCGGGCCAATCGGGCCTTCCGGGAAATGCTGCCGATTACCGAGTTTGATACCGAACCTGGCCGTGTTTATCGCAAGGTGTCCTATGGACCGTCTCTTGAAATTTTCTTCCTTGATATGCGGACCTATCGCGGGCCGAACGATGCTAATGATAGCCCGGTTCCAACCAATGATACGGATTTCCTTGGCCGCACACAGATTGAATGGCTTAAACGCAGCCTGCTAAATTCAAAGGCAACTTGGAAGGTCATCGCAGCAGATATGCCGATTGGCATGATTGTGTATGACGACTGGAAGACCAAAAGCACATTCGAAAATTTGGCAAATGGGGATGGTGCACCAAAGGGACGTGAGTTGGAAATCGTCGAACTTCTGCGGTTTATCAAATCGGCCAAAATCAATAACACGGTCTGGCTGACAGCTGACGTGCATTACACCGCAGCCCATTATTATGATCCGAACAAAGCCCAGTTCCAGGATTTCGAACCGTTCTGGGAATTTGTTTCAGGTCCGCTCCATGCCGGGACATTCGGCCCCCAGGACATGGACAATACATTCGGCCCACAGGTGAAATTCACCAAGCACCCCAGCAAAGAACAAGGCATCAACCTGCCGCCATCATTTGGAATGCAGTTCTTTGGTCTCGTCGACATTGATGCCGACACTGAACAGTTCCGGGTGTCGTTGCGCGATGTTGCCGACGAAGAGCTTTACACCGTGACACTCGATCCGGTTTATAGCTGACGCTTAGTTTTCGGGCCTTGTCCTGTTGATGAAACCCGGCACATTCACTGTGCCGGGTTTTTGCATGGTTGCAGGGGTTTCAACTGAGACAAAAACTGTTATAACCGCCGCCTACATAGCCATATGTCATGTATGGCCGAACAGAATTTCATATGAATAACGGAGACATCAATGCGCGCTGAAGCACAGGCATTGGTCGATGAAATCAAGCAGTCGATGGCACTGCTGAGGAGGCATCTTTGACTGGGATAACGCACTTAGGCGCCTGGACGAACTGAATGCACTGGCCGAAGACCCAACCCTTTGGGACGATGCGGCCAATGCGCAGAAAATCATGCGCGAACGTACCCAACTTGACGATGCGATTAACGGCTATAAAAAGCTCGCGCAAGAGCTTGATGACAATGTCGAACTGATCGAACTTGGCGAAGCCGAGGGCGACGACGATACTGTTGCGGAGGCCGAAGACGGCCTGCGGTCTATCCACAAGATTGCCGCACAGCGTGAACTTGAAAGTCTGCTTTCAGGTGAAGCCGACAGCAATGATGCTTATCTTGAAATCCATGCCGGTGCCGGTGGTACTGAGGCACAGGATTGGGCAAGCATGATGGCGCGCATGTATTATCGTTGGGCAGAGTCCAAGAAATACAAGCTTGAGATGCTTGAGGAAAGTGATGGCGAGGAAGCCGGTATCAAGTCGGTGACCTATAAGGTTTCCGGTCACAATGCTTATGGCTGGCTGAAGAATGAAGTTGGGGTGCATCGTCTGGTGCGGATTTCGCCCTATGACAGTTCGGCGCGTCGCCATACCAGCTTCTCGTCCGTTTGGGTCTATCCGGTGATTGATGACGATATCAATATCGAGATCCTTGATAAGGATCTTCGCGTTGATACTTACCGGGCATCCGGGGCGGGTGGTCAGCACGTTAACCGTACCGATTCTGCGGTGCGCATGACCCATATTCCGACCGGGATTGTTGCCCAGTGCCAGAACGACCGATCGCAGCATAAAAACCGCGATACGGCGATGAAGATGCTTAAAGCCCGTCTGTATGAGGCGGAACTTAAAAAACGCGAAGCCGAAGCACAGGCTGTCGAAGACAACAAAACCGATATCGGTTGGGGCCATCAAATCCGGTCCTACGTCTTGCAGCCTTATCAGATGATCAAGGACCTGCGCACAGGAACCGAAACATCCGATACTCAGGGTGTTTTGAACGGTGATCTTGATGCCTTTATGGCGGCTGCCCTGGCGGCAAAAGTCACCGGATCAGCAGGCGAAATCGAAGATATCGATTGATCGCACCAAAGTGATCGAAATGAGAACACCCCGCCGGTTTTGGCGGGGTGTTCTATTTCAAAGGCTTGGCGTGTTTACCGGGCGCTAACCTGCATAATTCTGCGCTTTGCCCGTAAAAATTCCATTTCTGTCACACAATTGCCGGATATGCCTGCCACGGTGTGGCTAAGCGACACCTGCCAAGCAATAACAAATGACCAGATCATGACTGGTTCCTGGCAGGAACAGCTCTGAGCAAACGTCTATCATTCAGGTGAAGTCCAAAATGGCCCAACAGTCCCTTGGCCCGGTCGCAGTCGGCGACCAGTTCAAACTTGCTACTCCCAACGGTCCGGTCTTCGTGGTGGTTAAAATCCGTGAAATGAAGCCCGTTGATCATGCCCAGATCACAAAAGTCCGCGATACCAAATCGCCAACCCTTATTGCCGTTACCACATTGTTGAACCGTGATTTCTATATTCCGGTTGCGCCTGAAAACCGCCAAACTCCTGATAACGACGGCATATTGCGCGGTTCCTGACAGGCTTACCGTGTGATTATAAAATCGGGCAACAGGCTGTTTCACGAGAATGTTCGCAAGAAAGAAGTTGGCATGGCGGCCCACACGCGGTGAAATGGATCAAATTTTAATCCATGCCATCAGGGGCCGCCAACATGTCACACGGAACGTTGCAAACGGAACTGCTTGATACCCTGTTTTCCGTTCTGGAAAACGATGTTTTACCTAAAACACGATCAGGCGTTGCGGCGGGGAATAAGGTCTTTGGCGCCGCTATTTTGCGTAAATCCGACCATGCGCTGGTGATTGCCGAAACCAATAATGAAATGGAAAACCCGCTGTGGCATGGCGAAGTCCATTGTTTGAAGCGGTTCTATGAAATGCCGGCCGATCGGCGACCGGTAACCTCAGACCTTATCTTCCTATCGACCCACGAACCTTGTTCGATGTGTCTGTCGGCGATCACTTGGGCCGGATTTGATAATTTCTATTATTTCTTTTCGTATGAGGATTCCCGCGATGCGTTCGCCATTCCCCATGATCTGAAAATCATGCAGGAAGTCTTCACCCTGAAAGACGGTGAATACAATAAATCAAACGCGTTCTGGGACAGTCATTCGATGATGGGCATGATCGCCGAATTGCCCAAAGACCAGCAGGACGCATATATCGCGCGTGCGCAGGCCATTTCCGATCAGTATGATCAGCTTTCCACACAGTATCAGGATACAAAATCGGACAACGACATTCCGCTGAACTAAAGCAGGTTAGCGGTTTGACGTTTGAGTCCGAAACTGGCGAGTTTTATTGTCGCATTCTGCTACACTGTGCGGCATGGAACAGCTCAATAATGACATATGCTATCAAGCACTCAAAACCCGGGACCGTCGGTTTGATGGGCGGTTTTATACCGCCGTTCTGACCACCGGGATTTTCTGTCGTCCGATTTGCCCAGCCGTGACGCCCAAACGGGTGAATGTCGAATTTTATCCCAGTGCAGAATCAGCAATCGCCCATGGGTTCCGTCCGTGTTTGCGGTGCCGCCCCGAAGCCGCTCCCGGCAGCCCCGCCAGTGCCGGTGTGCATGCCACGGTCGCGCGCGCGGTGCGTCTGATTGATCAGGGCATGCTGGAAACCGGTTCTATTGCCGATTTGGCAGATCGGTTGGGGGTAGGGGACCGGCATCTGCGCCGGATTTTCAAAGAACATACCGGCGTTACCCCGCAAGATCACGCCAAGGCGCGCCGATTGCTCCGCGCCCGTCAGTTGATTGTCGATAGCAACCTTTCCATGACAGATATCGCTGACATTGCCGGGTTTGGCAGTTTGCGCCGGTTTAATGATGCGATGAAAAAGGCCTATGGGCAGGCGCCAACGGCGTTTCGTCGTGGCCTGAAATCGCCACCACTCGCGGGCATGAAAAAAGATGACCCATGTGCGCGTCGCGATGATGATTTGGTTTTGCGCCTGCGCGCCCGACAGCCATTTGATGCCAATTACCTTTTGGCATTTTTCCGTGCGCGCGCCATTCCCGGTCTGGAATCGGTTGGCGATCGTACGTATGTGCGGGGCTTTCGGATTGGCGATTTGATTGGTCTGATGATTTGTCGTTTCCCAAATGATAACAGCGGGGTAGAGGTGATCTTGCGCGGGCCTGCCCGTGGGGCGGTTCTTGAAATTGGGTCCCGGGTACGACGTCTGTTTGATCTTGATGCCGATGTCCCGTCGATCACCGCACAATTCGCCAATGACCCGTTGCTTGCCCCGTTGATCGATAAACGTCCGGGGCTGCGTGTGCCCGGATGCTGGGATCAATTTGAATTGGCGATCCGTGCTGTCTTGGGGCAGCAGGTTTCGGTGGCTGCGGCCCGAACGCTGGCCGGGCGATTGGTACAGGGATATGGCGACGCGTTGCCGGATGATTTGACCGAGGATACCGGCATCACTCACGTGTTTCCACAGCCTGAAACACTAATGGGTTTGGATCTGATTGGCATTGGATTAACACGACGGCGCGCCCAAACCGTGTCGGATGTGATTGATATGTTTGCCGCCCCCGATTGCGATCAGAAAAGTGGCGATGCCTTGATCACGGAAATGACCGCGATCAAGGGGATCGGACCATGGACCCTGAATTATTTTGGCCTGCGGGGTTTAGGCGATCCCGATGCCTTCCCGGCCGCCGACCTTGGGATATTAAAGGCATCTGTCATGGGCGGGGGGCCAGATAAAGCCAAGGCACTCGAAACACTTTCGGAAAGCTGGCGGCCATGGCGTGCCTATGCGGCGCAATATCTTTGGTCTGCCCTTGAAGGAGAAGGATGATGACAACAACCATGACCACCAAAATCAATGTCGTACGCCATGATAGCCCGATTGGGATGCTGAGCCTTGCAAGTGTTGAGGGCAAACTGGTGCATCTGGATTTTGACGGCAATGATGATCGACTTAAAACCATTCAGAACCGCCGTTTCAAAAATCTTGAATGGGCTGAAAACGGTAACGTTCCAGCATCCGTCATCAGATGGCTGGAGGGGTATTTTGATGGTGAATGCTCAGCTTTGCCGATGGCCGATATCAATATGATCGGTACAGATTTTCAGAAATCCGTGTGGGATGCACTGATCACGATCCCGTTTGCCACAAGCGTATCCTATGCCGGGCTGGCCGATCAGCTGGGCAACCCAAAGGCCGTGCGGGCAGTTGCGCGCGCCAATGCGTTGAATCCGGTGTCGATCATTGTGCCGTGTCATCGGGTGATTGGCTCAAACGGCACCCTGACCGGCTATGCCGGTGGGCTGGAGCGCAAGAAGTGGTTGTTGGAGCACGAAGCCAGCATTTTGGCAAAAGCAGCCTAACGCCAAAACGGGCAGCCGTCTGGCTGCCCGTTTTTTCCGGGATGATGTTATGAGATCGACATCACGATACGGCCATCGATTTTGCCTTTGCGCATGCGGTCAAAGATCGAATTGATGTTTTCCATCGGTTCGGTGGTGTAATGCGAATGCACCTTTCCGTCGCCCGCAAAATCAAGCGCTTCCTGAAGGTCCGCGCGGGTGCCGACAATCGACCCACGGATGGTTTTGCGCGATAGAACTGTATCGAAAATATCAAGTTCGAATTTTCCGGGCGGCAATCCACATAGCGCCATGGTGCCATGACGGCCCAGCATGCCAACCCCTTGGGAAAAGGCGGATTTGGAAACGGCTGTGACCAGTACCCCGTTGGCACCGCCCATTTGTTTTTGGACTTCGGCAACCACATCGGTTTCCTTGGCGTTCAGGGTCCAGTCTGCGCCAAGATCCTTGGCCAAGGTCAGCTTGTCGTCACTGATATCAACCGCAATGACCTTCATGCCCATGGCCTTGGCGTATTGAACAGCCATATGGCCCAAACCGCCGATACCCGAAATAACCACCGTTTCACCCGGTTTGCATTCGGTTTCCTTAAGCCCCTTATAGACCGTGACACCGGCACATAACACAGGCGCTGCATTGCCAAATTCAAGCCGGTCCGGCAGATGCCCGACATAGTTCGGATCGGCCAGAACATATTCAGCAAAACCGCCATTGACCGAATAGCCGGTATTGATTTGTTCACCGCAAAGGGTTTCCCAGCCGGTAACGCAGTGATGACAATGACCACAGGCCGAATGCAGCCACGGCACGCCTACACGGTCTCCTTCCTTGACGGATGTGACACCTTCGCCAACTTCGAAAACAATCCCGACACCTTCGTGGCCGGGGATAAACGGCGGATTGGGTTTTACCGGCCAGTCGCCTTCGGCGGCGTGCAGGTCGGTGTGACACACGCCCGACGCTTCGATTTTCACAAGGATCTTGCCCGGTGTGACTTTGGGCACTGTGACTTCTTCGATCGACAAGGGTTTGCCAAATTCGCGGACTAAGGCAGCTTTCATCGTGGCAGGCATGTTCGGACCTCCTGACGGAAGGAAAAGACCCGTTTGCTTGGGTCTGTTTAATTCACGTCAAAAGAATAGGGCGATGGATGTTTGAAAGCCTTGCTTTGAATCAATCTTGCCGGAAAAGATCAATCAGGCGTCATAACCGATATCAGGCAGTTCAAGCACATAGTCCTGATAATAATCAGGCGGCATGCCGGCTTCGTAACGGGCTTCGTCGTTAAAGGGGGGCTTTAACGATCCACGGAAATGCTTGCGCAGCATGTCGTGCCAGGTTGTGTAGTATGGAAGACCGCGCTGATCGCAGACATATTCGTAGTATTTCCGGCCTGCTGCGACGTGGGCGATTTCATCATGGGCGATGATTTCGAGAATACGGGCACTTTCGGTGTCCCCGTGGGCAATTAGCCGTTCAATGGTCGGCGGGGCGGCATCAAGCCCGCGTGCCTCAAACACCATCGGTACCACGGCCAGACGCGGCAAAATGTCATAGGCCGTATCCATCGATGTTTCCCACAACCCGTCATGAGCCGGAAGGTCGCCATAGGCCGCCCCCATTTCGCCCAGTCGTGTAACGATCATTTTAAAATGACGGGCTTCGTCATCTGCGACCTGAACCCACGCATCATGGAAGTGTTTTGGCATCTCTGCATCGGGAAAGCGCACGCATAAGTCCCATGCCAGATCGATGGCATTGAGTTCAATATGGGCCAGCGCATGCAAAAGGCTGATACGTCCCTGAACACTGCCTTTTTTGCGTTTGGGCATTTTGTTGGGTGGCAGCAGTTCCGGCTTTGCCGGGCGTCCCGGACGATCAGGAAGATCGGTTGACCCAACTTCCGTGATCTCGCCACTACGCCACAGTGCAGCCATTTCAGCGGTTACATTGGCCTTCTCGATGGCATCTACGGTGAGCAGGGCACGCTTGGCGGCTTCGGCGAGGGTCAGTTTGGTCATGATCATCCGGAACTGGTGCAGGAGTTAAGGCCACGCTGTGTCTGACATCTGCCAGACGTCTGGTCAATGAACAAAGAAAAAGGGCGTCCAGCATGATAATGCCCGAACGCCCGCAAAGATGGATGGTCACCTGATCGTTTGATCAGGTGATGTTAAAGCGCGCAAGGGCTTCTGCCAGATCTTCGCCAAACGAGTTCCCCTTGCGGATGATCGCAGTTCGGCAGGGCAGGTCCTGCAAAGACGGATGGTTCGGGGCATCCGATGTCAGAACCGCGGTTGGGATGTTGCGCGTTTTGGGCATGGCTTGCAGCGCATTGGCAAGATCAACGCCGCTGAGTTCATCGATGGTCTTGGCGACAATGATGAAATCTGGGCGGGTGCGCACAGCAAGTTCGATGGCCTCAAACGAGGTCTGGGTCACGGAGCTGCGATATCCGCAAGCAGCCAGTTCACGCTCAACAATCACCGCCATTGAACGTTGCGGAATGACCAAAAGGGCCTCGACATTGGTTTGTTTGAGCCAGTTGGGGTCAATGTCTGGTGTTCGTTTTGATGGCAGTTCGCGGACAAACTCGGCAGTATCTGTGCCGCCTGCGGTCATGTCACCGTCAAGAAGGGTCTGGATTTTATCGACAAAGGCCTGAATGTCTTCGACAGCACCTTCATTGAGTTCCTTACAGGTCGTGACATAATCTGCAAGACGATGGCTGGTCAGATTGATCAGCGGGGCAGCGACCGATTTGCCTTTGTACCGCAAATTGAAAACTTCGCGCTGAATGGCTGTCAGGTGGATGGGGTCGGCCTTGCCACGCGCATTCTGCAAATGGACATCAATCGAATTGATGATGTCGTGGGCTTCATCACGAAAGTCTGCAAGCATCTGATCGTCAAGATCGACAACATTCTTGTTCATTGAATTACCCGCCTTGCCGGTGAACCGGTTTGTTTTCTCCTGATAGGTGAAATTTATGCTCACCTATATTCCCATATTCAAATTCTTAGCCTGAGAAACAAGGTAAGGCAACCAAATCAATATGGGCCTCATCGGTCACGACATTGAACTTAAAGCATTTTAAGATCGAATAAAAAAAGGCCCGACAGGATGATTGTCGGGCCTTTACGTATCATGGCGCAGATTTTAAAGGGCGCGGACGGCTTCAAGAACCTCTGCGACATGGCCTTTGACTTTGACCTTGTGCCACGCATTACGGATTGTGCCTTGGGCATCAATAACAAAGGTGGTTCGTTCAATGCCCATGAATTTCCTGCCATACATGCTTTTTTCCTTCCACACACCGTAATCTTCGCAGGTGGTGCCATTCTCGTCAGAGGCGAGAATGAAGTTCAGATCATGTTTGGCTTTGAACTTGTCATGGCGATCCGCACTGTCTTTGGAAATGCCAATGATCTGTGCGTCAACGGCACTAAAATCTGGTTCTGCATCACGGAATTCGCAGGATTCTGTCGTGCAGCCCGGTGTCATGTCCTTGGGATAGAAATAGATCACCACCGGCTTGCCGCGTAGATCAGACAGTTTCACACTGCCGCCACCGTCGGTCGGCAGTTCAAAATCCGGGGCTGTCGCGCCTGTATCAAGTGTCATGTTCTATCCTTTGTCTGTTCGTGCGCATGTGTGATCCGCAGTGTCGCGCATCCATCGTTCGCCGTGATTGAAGGCGCGGGCATAAAAATATAATCCATTATAGGGATGGCAAGGGCATCCGGATCATTGATATTTTCACCGTTATCGTAGGCTTTCATCAGCTTTCAGGGATCGGGCCCGCTTTTTCGGCCGGATCGCTAATGATCAGGTCATAGATGGCCTTGGTTTTGGTGGCTGTTTCGTCGACCTTGGCCTGCAATTGTTCGAAATCGTCGCATTTCCCGGCTGTGGCCAGCATTTTGCGCAAATCGGTGCTGGCCGTTTGCGGATCAAACGGGCCCTCGGTGGTGAGCCGCAACATGGCCTGTATCGCCAGCCAGAACGATCCGGAATTGGCAAGAAACTTTGCCTGTTCCCCATCCAGAATTCCCGCTGCATCAAGATTTTTAAACACATCGCGGGTGGTTGGCGACAATATTTCAGGATGATCATGGGCGTGGCGCAATTGCAGATACTGCGCAATGAATTCAAGATCAACGAGACCACCACGCCGCATTTTGATTGCCCAAGGGTGATTGTCGCCCTTGCCAGCATCCATGCGGTTTCGCATGTCAAAGACTTCGCGCACCAACCGATCAGGGTCCCGCTTTTTGCACAGCACCGCATTGGTCGTCGCAACGACCTTTTTACACAGGTTTTCCGGACCATAGACCGGACGCAGGCGGGTCAGCGCCATATGTTCCCATGTCCATGCGTCGTTGTTTTGATAGGTATCGAAACTTTTGAAATGGGTCGCAAGCGGGCCTTTTGATCCACTGGGACGTAGGCGCAAGTCGGTTTCAAACAAGATACCCTCGGCGGTCGGGGCCGACAGGGCATTGATGTATCGCTGACTGAGACGGATGTAATAATGCCCCGGTGACAACGGCTTATCGCCATCTGACTCTTCGGCGTCTTCGGGCACATCATAGATAAAGACCATATCAAGGTCCGAGCCCGGCGACAGTTCCTGACCGCCATGCTTGCCAAGTGCAAAGACCGCCAAGCCGCCATCTTCGAATTGTCCATGTTTGGTGGCAAAATCATCGGCAATGCGTGGGAAAAGGGACCGAATGGCAACATCGGCAACATCGGCAAGGGCGCGTCCCGCAGCATGCGGGGTATGACGGTTCTGGATGGTTTGCACGTCAATCTGGAATTTCTGGTCATTGGCCCAGCGCCGGGCGCAATCAAGCCAGTCTTCGACCATGTCTTCGCGCGACAGGCGCGCGTCAAGTTCCATGATCATATCCTGCGCATCGGGCAGTTCTTCGTGAAAGCCCGACATCAGCACATAGTCAAGGACCGCTGCGTTCCGGCCAATGTATTTGGCCATGCGGGGTGCGGTCCCGGCAATCTGGGCCAGCAGTTCAAGAAGTTCCGGGTGG
Source organism: Thalassospira sp. GB04J01 (assembly GCF_000751115.1). Taxonomy (NCBI): domain Bacteria; kingdom Pseudomonadati; phylum Pseudomonadota; class Alphaproteobacteria; order Rhodospirillales; family Thalassospiraceae; genus Thalassospira; species Thalassospira sp. GB04J01. The sequence goes on from NZ_CCDX020000004.1 coordinate 139,562, forward strand.
GCGGTAAACAGTGAGAAAACCTGAACACCTGCCGGAAGTCCTTTGAGGAAATCATCAAAGGCGCGAAATGCCATGCCCGGATTGGTGGTTTTGGCCAAGGCACCAAGCAAGGTTGGCATCAGTTCAGTCAGGATTTCGCGCGCACGACGCGACCGGGTGGCACGATATCGGCCATGGTGCCAGCCGCGCACCGTAACCGATACATTTTCGGCATTCTCAAACCCCATTTGGCGCAAATTTGCCAATGTTTCGGGGTCGTCTTCTGTGCCGGTGAAGACAAGGTTGCCGGTCGCACCGGCCAAAGGAACGTCATCTTCGAACAGTTCCGCATAATTGTTTTCAACGTTGCGCAAATGCAGCAACAAGTCAGCAATAAACGCGGCCCGGTTGGGATAGCCAAGGAAGGTTGCCAATGCATGCAGGCCTTCATCACTTTCCGGCAGGGTCTGGGTTTGTTGATCATCGATCATTTGCAACCGATGTTCGACGGTGCGCAGGAACGCATAGGCGCTGAGCATTTCATCGCGGACATTTTCTGATACTTGACCGAATTCGGTCAATTCGCGCAATGTTTCGCAGGTTGCCTTGCAGCGTAGGGAAACCTCCCGTCCGCCCCAAATCAGTTGCTGGGTCTGGGCAAAAAATTCGATCTCGCGAATGCCGCCGCGGCCAAGCTTGATGTTGTGGCCCGGTATGTTGATCTTGCTGCCGCCTTTATGGGCGTTGATCTGGCGTTTGATCGAATGAATGTCCTGGATCGCCAGAAAATCAAGGTGCTTGCGCCAGACAAAGGGGCGCAATATTTCAAGAAACGCATTCCCAGCATTGTGATCGCCGCCAACAATGCGGGCCTTGATCATGGCCGCACGTTCCCAGTTCTGCCCCACTGTTTCATAATAGGTTTCAGCCGCCAGCATCGATAAAATCGGTGGGGTTGATGATGGGTCGGGGCGTAATCGTAAATCAGTACGAAACACATATCCGTCGCCGGTACGTTCTTCCATGATGCGGGCAATATCGCGGACCATACGCACCAGATCCTGATGGATACGGTCCGGATCGACATAGGTCACAACATCCTGATCATACAGGAAGATCAGGTCGATATCGGATGAATAATTCAACTCACCTGCACCAAGCTTGCCCATGCCAATGGCAAAAATGCCGCTGTCTTTCAGTGGGTTTTCCGGATTTGGTAGATCATATTTGCGAAGACGCGCCAAGGCGGACAAACAATGGGCTATGGTAAAGCCAAGGGTAAGCTCAGCGGTGTCGCTGATAGCAGAGGTGATTTTTTCAAGCGACCATGCGTTTGTGATATCGGCAATGGCGATCACCAATGCGGCATGGCGTTTTGCAATGCGAACGGTCGCCATGGTGGTTGGTTGATCAAGCGGGGCGGCCTTGGCACTTTCACGGACCGGATCAAGAGCCGTTTTAAAAGCATCATCAAGGCCATTGGCAAAGACATCACAGACCGTCCCCGGATCGCGCAAACACAGGTTCGTCAGATACGGGCTGTTGCCAAAAAGAGCAGCCAAAACAGACGATGTTTGCGCGTTTGTCGCAATCTCGACAATTTGATCAGAAATACTTTCAAAGGCAGGACGTTCTGCCAATGCCCGCCAACGCTCAAATGCGGTAGCAGTGCGTTCACGATCAAATGGTTTGGGAAGATCATGTGATATCCAGGAAAGAGACACTTTATTGCTTTCCTTGTATTGCGAAAGGGTGACGAACCGGGCTATGCACAGATTTACGGCTGATAGCATAAGACCTATGATGGTATCGTGATCCCGAGGGTCGGGGAAACATGTTTCTAGTTACGACGCCGACCTTATCTTTTCTGTGGATCGGTAAAAAGGGATAAGATCAATAACAGTTTGTTTCTTTTACCGGTTTTAGCACGGTGTTGCGTGCGATAAACTGTATTGGACTGTTTTTGGCTATTGGTAAATCTGTGTATGACACCGAGAATTCAAGGTAAATAGGGTGCGCCTGTTAAAAACCTTTTCTGGATGGTTGGGGCTGATTTTTGGGGCCCTCGTCCTGTTTGTCGGTGTGTTTGGCGCGGTTACCGTCTGGCGCGTCGCACAGGGACCTGTCTCGCTGCATCGTATTACGCCTTACATCGTGGATCGTCTTAATCAGTCGATGGGCGAAAACCGCCTGTCTGTTGACGATCTTGTTTTGTATTGGCGCGGTTGGGACGAAAAGTTTGATGTGCGCCTGCGTGATGTTTCGGTGCGTGGGCCAGACAATAGCGAACTTCTGCAAGTCCCCGAGGCAGACGTTGTGTTTTCAACCAAGGCACTTTTTGAAGGTGTCCTTGCCCTGCGCGAATTAAACCTGATCGGGCCGCGGATACGGCTTGAACGGGGACGCGATGGCGCGGTGAATGTTGGATATGCCGCCGAAGGAGATGTGTTGGATGACGCAAATCGATCAGCGGATGGCAGCAACCTTTCGACAGAAGACAGCGCATCACCGGACGTTTTAAATCAGTCAGAGCGCGCGCCATCCCTTGTGATTGATCTGCCGCCAGTTCCGGGGGACGATCAGGGGACTGATGCGTTGCCGGAGGATGGTGCAAATGGCACCGATCCTGGATCGAGTGTGCATTCCGGCAGTCAGGCGCTGCGCGATATTGTTGATATTCTGTCTGGCGCACGGACAGACTTCCCCGCAGCGGATTACTTTGAAAGTTTCGGCGTTGTAAATGCTGACCTGCAGGTGCGTGACGAAAAGCTTGGTGTTATCTGGGCCGCTCCACAGGCAGACATTCTTTTGTCACGCGGGAAGTTTGGCGTTTCGGCCGAAGCATCCATGCAGGTTTCAGCTGGTTCTGTTGCAACCCGTATCGATGTCACCGGTGACTACAGCACCCGAACCGGCGAGATTGACCTTACCGCCAAGCTTGGCGAGATCGAGCTTGCGGAACTTGCGACCATTTCAAATGTATTTGATGGCCTGCGCGATGCTTTTGTACCGGTTTCCGGGGGGCTTAAGGCAAAGTATGACGCGAATGGCGAGTTGATTTCGGCCAGTGCGGATTTGTCTGTCGGAAGTGGCGTTGTTTCCTTGCCCGAAGAAATGCGCGCAACCTATCGTGTGACGGGTGGGCGTATTGCCACAAGCTATGTGCCCGGTCGGATCAGCTTTGATGATGTGACCCTGAATGTCGGTGCTTCGGTGGCAAGCCTTAAGGGGGTTGTCCTTGATCCGTTTTCAGACTGGAGAATCAATCTGGATGTGTCGGCAAAAGACGTTGCGACCAATGATTTGAACCGGTTATGGCCGGAAAACGTCGGGTATGATGCGCGCGAATGGGTGATTGAGAACCTGTCTGAGGGCATTGTTCATCAGGCAACCATGCATACTGAGCTGCATCAGGATGAAGCCGGTGAAGTCATTCTCGATGCTCTGGGCGGGCAGATGACCATGTCGGGGGTCACGGTACATTATCTTGGCGAGATGCCTGTGGTTCTTGATGCGGCCGGGCGGGCTGAGTTTGATGCAACCAGCTTTAAAATCTATGCCGATCAGGGCAATGCGGATGGCCTGACTGTTGAAAATGCATCCATCGAATTCACCAAGCTTGATGAACCTGTCCCATCGGCAGATATCGAAGTCGTCGCCCACGGAAGTGTGCAAAAAGCCCTTGAGCTGATTGATGCCGAACCGCTTGGTTTTGCAAAGCGTCTGGGGATTGACCCCAAGCAGATCACAGGCGATCAGGCAACCCGCGTAAGGCTTTATTTCCCACTGTTGCGTGCGGTCACATTTGATGATGTCGAGGTGGCCGCTGCCACCCGGATTGAAAATGCCAAGGTGACGAAAGCATTTCGCGATCTTGATATCGCAGACGGCGCATTTGAATTGCAGGTCAATACCAAGGGGCTTGATCTTAGCGGTGATGCCGCCATCGGGCAGGGGCGAACCAACATCAAGTGGATTGAAAGTTTTGCCGATAAAGCCGCAGTGCGCAGCCATTACACCCTGTCGGGGGACCTTGATTTGTCGGCTTTGGCAAAAGTCGATCTTGATGTTTCCCCCTATTTAACTGGCGTTGCAGATGGAACTGTCGACATCAAGGTGGGGGGAAACACCGTTGGTGTGACCGGTGATGTTGGCCTTAAACAGGTGGCGGTTAACATTGACGCGGTTGAGTACCAAAAGGCGGCGAATGTTCCTGCAACGGCGACATTTGATCTTGTCGTTCTTGGTGATAACAGCGGCAGTCTGAATGCGTTTAGTGTTTCTGCACCACTGCTTAACGCCAATGGCAAAGCGAAATGGAGTGGTGACAGCAAGATTTCCGATGTTTGGGCGCTTAACCTTGATAGCTCGAATTTCCGCGATAACCTTGGTCTTTCGGGATCGGTTCGGTTGTCTCAGGATCAGAAATTGTTTGTTGATCTGAGCGGACAGCAATTTGATTTGCGGTCCTTTGTTGAGGACCACACGAACGATGCTGCGACCACAACGTCAGAAAATCCGATTGGGCAGGATGCAATGGTCACCCTTGCGGGGGATCGTTTCCTGATCAAGGGGGGTGAACCCACATTGACGGGGGGCAAAATCATCCTTAACAAGATGGGTGAAAATCAGGAAATCGAAATCAATGCCCAACAGGCGATTTTAACCCCCTGGATTGTCAGTGATGACAGCGATCAGAATGATCTGCCTGCGGGCAATAACCCCAACAGTGGTGGGATCGGAGAGAGGGCATCACGGGTTGGTGGCAAAACAGATGTTTTCGTGAATGTTGATCAGATGGTCATGGCCAATGGCGAACTGATCAATGAGGTTGAAGGCGCGATCCATATGATCGGCGACGAATGGGACAGCCTCGTTCTGAACGGGACCTTTGGGGATCGTGCCAACATTTTCGCTCAGGTTGAACGCACGGATTTCAAAACCCGTACAGTCAGGCTGACATCTGAAAATGCCGGGCGATTTTTGCGCGCGCTGGACATGTACGACAATCTTCTGGGCGGACGCATGGTTGTCGAAGGAACGGTCGATGAGGGCGATGAAGCCCAACCGTTCACCGGCAAGATCAACATTGATGAATTCCGGGTGGTGAATGCACCGATTGCCGCACGGGTACTCGGCGCGGCCTCGCTCACAGGCTTAGGTGATGTTTTGGCGGGCAATGGCATTGCCTTTGACGAACTGAACGGTGACTTCACCTATGTCAACGATGTGCTGACCCTTGGCAAGGTGGCGGCAAACGGCACAGCTGTTGGTGTGACGGCCAATGGATCGATTGATCTTGCGAAATCTGAAATCCGCTTGGCGGGATCAATTGTGCCAATCTATGCGTTGAACTCTGCCCTTGGTGTTATTCCGATCCTTGGCGACCTCCTGGTTGGGGAAGAGGGCGGTGGCATCTTTGCCCCGACATACACCATCGAAGGCGATCTGAATGAGCCGGATGTCGATGTGAACCCGCTATCGACCTTTGTGCCGGGAGTGTTTCGCAACCTCATTACCGGGGCGGAACCGGGGTAACGTCCTCAGGTTAATATCGTCGGACCAATGGTATCGTATTTAAACAAAAACCCCGCAGCACAGGCTGCGGGGTTTTTGTCTTTTGATGAGATGCCTTGATCAGACCGGCTTGATCAGCACGTGACGTTTTTTGCCCGCAGAAACCTTGATCACACCGTCTTTATTGATGGCATCGGCATTAATCGTGGCGTTTTCGTCGCTGACTTTTTCGTCATTGATTTTGGCCCCACCACCCTTGATCAGGCGGCGTGCTTCACCGCCGGTTTTGGCAAGGTCCGCCCGGCGGAACAGATCAAATGCCGGAATGCCCGCATCAAGTTCAGCCTTGGCAACTTCGACGGTTGGCAGGTCGTCGGCAAAAACGCCTTCTTCAAAGGTCTTGCGCGCGGTTTCAGCAGCGGCAAGGGCGGCTTCTTCGCCGCGGCACAGCTTGACCGCTTCAAGGGCGAGAACCTTTTTGGCTTCGTTAATCTGCGATCCTTCGAGCTTTTCGTATTCCGCAATCTGTTCGAGCGACATTTCGGTAAACAGACGCATGAATTTGATGACGTCAGCATCTTCGGTGTTGCGCCAGAACTGGTAGTAATTATAGGACGACAGTCGTTCTTCGTTGAGCCATACAGCACCAGACGCCGTCTTGCCCATTTTGGTCCCTGACGCGGTGGTCATCAGCGGCGTGGTCAGGCCAAACAGTGACTTTTCATCAACACGACGGCCAAGCTCGACACCATTGACAATATTGCCCCACTGATCCGATCCGCCCATCTGCAGCGTGCAGGCATAGTTACGGTTCAGTTCTACAAAGTCATAGGCCTGCAGGATCATGTAGTTGAATTCAAGGAAGCTCAGCGACTGTTCACGTTCCAGACGAATTTTAACCGAGTCAAAGCTCAGCATCCGGTTGACCGAAAAATGCCGCCCAAAATCACGCAGGAATTCGATGTAGTTCAGTTTATCAAGCCAGTCGGCGTTATTGACCATGATCGCATCGGTCGGGCCATCACCAAATGTCAGGAACTGCTGAAAGACCTTTTTGATGCCAGCCATGTTGGCGGCAATGATTTCATCAGTCAGAACCGGGCGGGCGTCGTCACGGCCGGTTGGATCACCAACACGCGTGGTACCGCCGCCCATCAGGACAATCGGCTTGTGGCCAGTTTTTTGTAACCAGCGCAGCATCATGATCGATACAAGCGATCCGACATGCAGGCTGTCTGCGGTGCAATCATAGCCCACATAGCACACCACCGTATTTTCCGTCGCATAGGTATCAAGACCTTCGAGGTCCGTACATTGGTGGATATAACCGCGGTCATTCATGACGCGGAGAAAATCAGACTTAAGTTCAGTCATGTTTTTTTGCGCTATGTTGGTTGTTATGGATAAAAACGGCGTCCGAAATCGACGGACGCGATGATCTAGCACATTCATCGCAAGATGGGCAATGTCGTAACCAGAAAGACCGACATCGCCCGCTGTCGGAACCAATTGGCCTCCGGGTTAACCAACACTGCCAAGATGCCCGGTCTTGACATAGATAAGGCATCCTTCATCGGTGAAAGGTGAATGGGTGCTCAGGTGCGGGTTACGTAACCAGCTTCCAGCGGGATAGATGCCATGCTCGTCGGCAAAGATGCCTTCGATGACAAATATTTCTTCGCCTCCCCAATGCCGGTGCGCGTTAAATTGGGTCCCCGGTTTCCAGCACACAAGCGCAACGTTTTCAGTTCCATGTTGATGCAGGGGTAGAACGGTAAGACCTGCGACGAGGCCGGATACAAAACGCGCAGCCCCGGTATCAAGCGTCACTTGCTGCGTGTCGTCGGCGGCAAATTGATGAAGTTTGACCAGCATGGTGCAACCCTGCTTGCTAAAGGGTTTGTGACGTGTGCCGATGGGGTTGCGGATATAGGTGCCCGGGCCGTAATCGCCGGTTTCATCCGAGAAAGTACCATCAAGAACCAGAAACTCCTCACCGCCATCATGGGTGTGAGCGTCAAAGGATGCATTGGCGGCAAATCTGACAATTGTTGTCGCCCGTGCAACTTCGCTGCCAATCCGGTCGAGCATCATGCGCTCGACGCTGCTCGCGGGGGATTGTTGCCAATGATAATCTTCCGGTCGAATGACGACCCGTTCGGTGAAATCTGCATTTAGCCGCATCGCAAAGCTCCTGTTTAATTCTGCATCTTGGTATGAACTGACCGGACAAGGGACTTTTGTCCGATCAGCTTGTTCAAGTCGGTACTGGAAAGCCGGACCGTTGTTTACTGGCGGCCCGCCATGACCCCACCATCGACCGAAAGAACCGTGCCGGTGATCCAGGATGCCTTTTCCGATGCAAGGAAAAGGATAGCTTCGGCGATGTCCGCAGGCTGGCCATTCCGGCCAAGGGGATGGAAGCTGTTAAAGCCGGGCAAGACTTCCTTGACCTGCTCGTCACTCATAAAGGTGTTATAAACCGGCGTTTCAACGACCGCCGGTGCAACGGCATTAATGCGGATGTTATGTTCTGACAGTTCGATGGCAAGATTCTTGACCAGTTGATGGACACCGGCATTGGCAGCAGAATAGGCCGCCGACGGTGTCGCGCCGATGGCTTGCAATGCCCACATCGAACCGGTCTGGACAATCGTGCCGCCACCCCGGCGCTTCATGACTTTGGCCGCAGACTGAGCCGCAAAGAACTTGCCTTTCAGAATGATATCAAGGAACCGGTCATATTCGGCCTCGCTCAGTTCCAGAAACGGTTTGGGTTCAAATATTCCGGCATTATTGATCAGGATGTCTAAACCACCAAAAGCAGTTTCAGCGGACTCTGCAAGTGCTTCAGCCGTGGCGGGCAAAGCGATATCGGCTGCAATCAGGTGAATGCGACTTCTGTCCTGTGAAATAGAGTCGGCCGCATCTTCAAGTTTAACTGCGTTGCGACCATTCATTACGATATTCGCCCCCGCCTGATGCATGCGTTTTGCAACTTCCAGTCCGATCCCGGAGCCGGCACCTGTGATGATTGCTGTTTTGTTTTCGAATAACATAATTACTACCTACTAGTTGGATGGTTGAATGGGGAAATAAGAACAGAACTTGGAGGTTCTTCGAAGGATTACATGTTGTTTGGTTCTAGTTGGTCAAGCGTGACAGCAGCAATGCAACGGCATTATCGAAAGTCGTTACATCCTGACTTGCGTGGGCCATTAACTGGGCCCCTTCAATCAGGGCAAGGCAGCTTGCTGCTTCGAGTTTGCTTTCCGACAGATTTTTGATCGAGCCGTCTGTCTGAGCTGTTTCAAAAAGTGTTTCCAGCCATTTCAGACTTGCGTCATGAAAGTGCGAGATTTCCCTTAATGTTGCGTCATCAAGACTGTTTCTGTCGGAACTGAGCGCGACACACAGGCAAATGGTTTTTCCGCCTTGCAAGGCATCCCGATAAATATCGATATACCCGCGCAACTGACCGTCTGCGGCGTGTCTGCTTTTGGCGAGCTCTGAAAGGGTATCTTCAAAAACGAGCCGATAGCGTTCCATCATCGCCTGTCCAAGTATTGCCTTGGTCGGGAAATGATGATGGATGCTTGCCTTTCGAATGCCAACAGCGGTTGCAAGGTCGGCATAGCTAAACCCGTCAAAACCACGTTGACGCGCAATCGTTTCGGCAGAATCAAGAAGGGCTGTTTTTGTGTCCATAGCAAACCTACTAGCAGGTAGATGATGGCGCGTCAATCAAATTCATCAATGCATTCCATTCGAGCTTGTCGTGATCTGTGGTTCGACGATAAGCTTCGATCAGGAATTTTTGCGGAGTGCATAGATGGGAACAGGCTGGATCAAGGCAATCGGAATGATGAGCGGCACGTCACTGGACGGGGTCGACGCGGCACTGATTGAAACCAACGGGACCGACGTCCGTCGTACCGGGCAATCTGTTTTTATTGCCTATACCGCTGATTTGCGCGAACGCATGCGGGGATGCTTTGGCAATCGGTTTGCCACCAACAGCGAACAGGTGATCGCGGACGACTTGACCGATGCGCATGTTGATGCCGTTAGCATGTTGCTGGACAAAGCCGGGATTGCGGCCTCTGAAATCGATGTAATCGGGTTTCATGGGCAGACGGTTTTTCATGAACCTGCTGTCGGGATCACCCGTCAGATCGGGACACCTTACATGCTGGCGGAAAAAACGGGCATTCCGGTTGTGGCCGATTTTCGTCTTGCCGATGTAGCCGCCGGGGGTGAGGGCGCACCACTTGCCCCAGTTTACCATGCGGCCCTGATGAAAAGTGCAGGCGTTGAAATGCCCGTCGCGGTTCTAAATATCGGCGGTGTGTCTAACGTGACATGGATCGGCCCGGATGACGCGCTGCTGGCGTTTGACTGCGGGCCGGGCAATGCGCGCCTTGATGACTGGATGCTGCGCCATACCGGGACACCGGTTGATATGAACGGTGCAACGGCATCGTCCGGGCAGGCCGATCCGATGGTTGAAGTGAAATTTCTTGAAGATCCGTATTTTGATCGCGTGCCACCAAAATCCCTTGATCGTGAAGACATGGCCGCAACCATTGATGGGCTGGTGGCTGAGGCAAAGCTAAGCATGGCGGATGGGGCGGCGACCCTTGCCAATTGTACGGTGGCGGCCATCGTTGCCGGAGTGAACCATCTGCCCGCAGCCCCCAAAGGCTGGTTCGTCTGTGGCGGTGGGCGGCACAATCAATATGTCATGGCAAAGCTTCAGGAGCGGTTGGGTGTTTCGGTGCAATCGGTTGATGTGCTTGATTGGGACGGGGATGCGGTTGAGGCCGAATGTTTTGGCTATTTGGCCGTGCGCCATCTGCGCGATTTACCGCTGAGCTTTCCGGGCACCACCGGGGTGGCGGAGCCCTGTTGCGGTGGAAGGCTGTATCAAACGAAAAAGGCCGCCTGATCAGGCGGCCTTTGGTCTATTGTCGTTGCCTACTCGCGGCGGGTCGCTTTACGCGCCACGCTTCTCAAGATAAGCAGCCGTGTGCTTGATTACGTCGTCTTGCTGTTTGGCAAAATAGTGATCGGCACCGTCAATCGTGCGCAAATCCACTTCAATACCCTTCTGGGCATTAAGCTTGTCAGCCAGTTTATTGACCGACGCCAGCGGAATGTTGCTGTCCTGCGTGCCATGGATCATCAGACCCGATGACGGGCAGGGTGCCAGGAAGGTGAAGTCATATTCGCTGGCTGGCGGTGCGACGCAAACGAACCCGTCAATTTCCGGGCGACGCATCAAAAGCTGCATGCCGATCCAGGACCCAAACGAATACCCTGCGACCCAAGTGGCGCGCGCATTGGCGTTATAGGTTTGCATCCAGTCAAGAGCCGATGCCGCATCAGACAGCTCACCGATCCCTTGATCATAGACGCCCTGCGAGCGACCAACGCCGCGGAAGTTGAAGCGCATGACCGAATAACCGCGATCCTTGAACATGTTAAACATGTTAAAGCACAATTTATTGTTCATTGTGCCGCCCTGCTGGGGGTGCGGATGGAGAATGAGTGCGATGGGCGAATCGTCAGCGCTGTTATGGTGGTAGCGACCGTCAAGGCGACCTTCGGGGCCGTTAAAAATGACCTCAGGCATGGATCAGACTGCTCCTGTCCACGAATGGAATAATGTGTGCAACAAAAATATCCGAGTGTTTTTGTAAGTTTTTTCGTGTTTGCGCATAAATTGCTTTGGGCAAATACTTGACCAAGTTACTCGGTTATCCTATATTCCGGCTAACGCAATGGTGCCATGTAAACCCGATCTTACGTCTTGCGTAGGGCCGGGTGTTGGCGTGGCTGCCGGGAATCGAAGATACTAATTACACAGTGGACCGCCCCATGTTCAAGCTAATTCGTCAGGAAATTGACGCGATGATTGCCCGCGATCCAGCGGCACGCTCCCGTTTGGAGATCGCGCTCTGTTATCCGGCGTTTCACGCAATCATGGGATATCGCGGCACACACTGGCTGTGGCAGCGTGGTTTTCGTATCACAGCCCGCTTCATTTCGCAGATTTTCCGTTGGCTGACCGGGATCGAAATTCACCCGGGCGCAAAAATTGGCAAACGGTTCTTTATCGACCACGGCATGGGCGTTGTGATTGGTGAAACGGCCGAGATTGGCGATGACGTAACACTATATCAGGGCGTCACCCTTGGTGGAACGTCGCCGAGCGTTAATAGCGACGGCCAACGTGGCCTTAAACGCCATCCTACGCTTGAAGATGGCGTGATTGTTGGCTCGGGCGCGCAAATTCTCGGCCCGTTTACCGTGCGCAAGAATGCACGTGTTGGCGGTAATGCGGTGGTGCTGTCGGAAGTGCCCGAAGGTGCGACTGTGGTCGGGATCCCCGCCAAGATCGTACGCCACGAAGCCGATGATCGTTTCTGTGCCTATGGTACGCCGATTGGTGATCTGCCTGATCCCGTGGCGCGTGCGCTTGAAGAACTTGGTCGTGAAGTAACAGAACTGCGTGGTCAGGTCGCCGAGCTTAAAACAGATAGCAAGTCATCTGATGATGGTGATGTGATTGCCGACAAGCCACGTATCGTCGCGTCATCGGAATGAGTTAGGCGCAGGTTCGCGCCACGAATACGAACAGAGCCCGCTGTCAGGTTTGCAACCAAAATAGCATAACCGGAGCAGCAAGGCAGGAGGATGAACCGTGAAGCTGAGTACCAAAGGCCGCTATGCCGTGATGGCGATGGTCGATCTTGCTGAAAGCAGCAAGGACCGACCGGTAGCACTTGCGGATATCGCGGACCGTCAGGAAATTTCACTGTCTTATCTTGAGCAGCTTTTTGGCAAATTGCGCAAAGGCGGCTTGGTCCGTTCTGTGCGTGGTCCGGGAGGCGGGTACCTTCTGGCGCGCACAGCGCAGGAAACCCGCGTTGCCGATGTGATCTTGGCTGTTGATGAGCCGATCCGCGCGACCCGCTGTAAGTCCGGGTCGCCAAAAGGATGCAAGGCCAATCAGGGACGTTGCCAAACCCATGAATTGTGGGAAGAACTTGGCAATCAGATTTACCTTTATCTGGCGTCCGTTAGCCTGGCCGATGTGGTTGGACGCAACGTCAGTGGTTCCTTGCGGGTTTTCCCGTCGAAAACCACGCAAATAGAAGAGCCGTCACAGGTTGCGGCACAGTGATTAGTCCTCTATATCGTGCGTATAGGGACGGCAGATGCGAATAAGGATGATTTTAAACTGATGACCGATCAGGTTTACCTTGATTACAACGCAAGCGCGCCGCTGTGCTCCGAAGCACAACAGGCAATGATCGCTGCGATGGATATCACGGGGAACCCGTCCTCAGTTCACGCCAGCGGCCGTGCAGCTCGCAAGATTGTCGATCATGCGCGCCGTACCATTGCCGATCTGCTTGGGGGTGATCCCGAACGGGTGATCTTTACAAGCGGCGGGACCGAGGCAAACAACCTTGCCCTGAATGGGCTGGAAGATGTCACGGTTTTCACCAGTGCGGTTGAACACCCATCGGTGATCGAGGCCCGGTCCGATGCCAAGCGCATCCCGGTTGATGGCGATGGGGTGATTGATCTGGCGGCCCTTGAGGCAATGCTGAAAGACGCATCGCAGAAGGGTGAAAAGGTTTTGGTTTCGGTCATGCTGGCCAACAATGAAACCGGTGTCATTCAGCCCGTCGCAAAGGTTGCTTTGCTGGCGCGCGAATACGGGGCAAAGGTCCATTGTGACGCAGTACAGGCGTTGGGCCGTATACCGTTCGACATGGGACGTCTGCTGGTTGATATGGTGTCGATTTCGGCCCACAAGATCGGCGGGCCCAAAGGAATCGGTGCCCTTGCGATTGCGCCCGGTGTGATGCTGGTGCCGCAAATTCGCGGTGGCGGTCAGGAAAAATACCGCCGTGGCGGCACGGAAAACGTTTTGGGCATTGCAGGCTTTGCTGCCGCAGCCCAGCGCGCCGAGGCCGGAATGGCGAAAATGACGGAGATCGCAGCAAAGCGCGACCGTCTTGAAACGGAATTGGCATCAGAAGCTCCTGAGCTTGTGATTGCCGGAAAAGGAACGGAGCGGCTGGTGAATACAAGTTGCCTGATCCTGCCAGGAATGCCCGGGGAGACCCAGGTGATGGCACTGGATTTAGGTGGTGTTGCAATCAGTTCGGGATCTGCCTGCTCGTCAGGCAAGGTACGTGAAAGCCATGTGCTTAAGGAAATGGGAATTTCCGATACCGGGTCGGCCATTCGGGTCAGTTTGGGATTGGAAACGACCGACGAAGATATCGATACGTTTGTCCGAGTTTGGAGCCGGATGAGGGGTAATGCAGCGCGCAAGAAGGCGCGTCACGCTGCCTGACAAGAGAGTGAGTGAGGAAGTCTTAATTATGAACGAGCTTAAAGCAAAGCCGATCTATCTGGATTACCAGGCAACGACGCCGACCGATCCGCGGGTGGTGGATGCGATGCTGCCATACTTCACCGAGAAGTTCGGTAACCCGCATTCGCGCAACCACAGCTTTGGCTGGGAAGCCGAAGACGCGGTTGAAGTCGCACGCGGGCAGGTTGCCAAGGTCATTGGTGCCTCGGCCAAGGAAGTTATCTTTACTTCGGGTGCGACAGAATCGAACAACCTCGCACTTAAAGGTGTGATGAAGTTCTATGGTAAGAAAAAGCCGCATCTGATCACGGTCGTGACCGAGCATAAATGCGTGCTCGACAGTGCCCGTCACCTTGAGCAAGAAGGGTACAAGGTTACCTATCTTGGCGTTAAGGATAACGGCCTGATCGACCTTGAAGAACTTAAAGCGGCGATCACCGATGAAACCGCACTCGTGTCCGTCATGGGTGTGAACAACGAAATCGGTGTGATTCAGCCCCTTAAGGAAATCGGTGCCATCTGCCGTGAACGCAAAGTGTTCTTCCACACCGATTGCGCACAGGCTGTTGGCAAGATTGATCTTGATGTCGAAGACATGAACATTGATCTGATGTCGATTTCCGCCCACAAACTTTACGGCCCGAAAGGCGTTGGTGCATTGTTCGTGCGCCGTCGCCCACGTGTCCGCGTTATCGCACAGATCACCGGTGGTGGTCAGGAACGTGGCATGCGTTCGGGCACGTTGCCGACACCGTTGCTTGTTGGTTTTGGTAAGGCGTGTGATATTCTGTCAAACGAAATGGCAGAAGAAAACGCACGCATTACCGAGCTTCGCGATTATACGCTCAAGAAGTTCCGTGATCGTCTGGCTGATATTTACCTCAACGGTGACGAAGAAGCCCGCGTTTCGGGTAACCTCAATGTTTCATTTGCGTACGTCGAAGGCGAAAGCCTGCAGATGGACATCAAGAACATTGCGGTTTCTTCGGGCTCGGCATGTACGTCGGCATCGCTTGAGCCGTCTTATGTGCTGCGTGCGCTGGGTGTTGACGAAGAACTCGCCCATACGTCGCTACGTATCGGGATTGGCCGTTACACGACCAAGGAAGAGCTTGATGAAGCGATCGAGTCAATCAGTGTTGCGGTTGAGCGTCTTCGCGAAATGAGCCCGCTTTGGGAAATGGCCCAGGAAGGCATCGACATTAAGTCGATCGAATGGGCTGAGCACTAAGAACGACGGACGACGACTTATCGACGTTTTTTATCTCGTGAGAGAGACACAGAACTTTTAGGAGGATTCCTATCATGGCTTATAGTGAAAAGCTGATCGACCATTACGAAAACCCGCGTAACGTTGGTTCGATGGACAAAAATGAAACGTTCGTCGGTACCGGTCTTGTTGGTGCTCCGGCCTGTGGTGACGTTATGAAGCTGCAGATCAAAGTAACCCCGGAAGGCATCATCGAGGACGCGAAGTTCAAGACCTTCGGTTGCGGTTCGGCCATTGCGTCGAGCTCGCTGATCACCGAATGGGTCAAGGGCAAATCGCTTGATGAAGCTGGTTCGATCAAAAACTCGCAGATCGCAGCAGAACTGGCCTTGCCGCCGGTTAAAATTCACTGCTCGATCCTGGCCGAAGATGCGATCAAAGCCGCTATCAGCGACTACAAAACCAAAAACGGTCAGGGCGAAGTCGAAGCTGCTGAATAAGCAGCTTTGCCTTTCCCCCGTTTTCGGGAATTTGGGAGAAGACCATGGCATTACCGTCACCGATTTCTGTCACGTCAGAAGCGCTTGTTCATATCAAGGCGTTGCTTGATAGCCGCGGCAAACCGTCCGAAGGCATCCGGCTTGGTGTGCGCAGCAAAGGGTGTTCGGGCTTGTCCTACACGCTGGAATATGCCGACGAAGCCAGTGGCTTTGAAGAAGTTGTCCAGCTTGAGGATGGCGTGAAAATCCTGATTGACCCAAAAGCCATGATGTTCGTTCTTGGAACAGAAATGGATTATGAGGTCACCAAGATGGAAGAAGGGTTCGTCTTCCGCAATCCCAACGAAAAAGGTCGTTGTGGTTGTGGTGAGTCCTTCCACATCTAGGATCGCCTACGGATTGTCAGGTCTTTACCTGCTTTGAAGATGGTTATGGCCCCAGTGAGTTCGCAGGAATTCACCGGGGCCGTCGCCTGAATGGGACTGTTTGCATCTGCATATGTCCTGTTCGACGTCAGATGTAATTTGAATTTGTTTTAAATCCTCGGAAGTGCATAGCGTGAGCAACACCGGTACCGAAGATACGGGTACGATGAAACACCCCGCACATAAGGTTTGCTGGTCCTGTAAGGGGCCTGTTGAGGCCAGTGCGCTGTTTTGCGATACATGCAACGCCATTCAGGCCCCGGGTCAGCTTGATCATTTCAAGCGGTTTGGTCTTGAACGATCCTTTGTTGTCGATATCGATGCGGTTGAGGCGACGTACCTTAAGCAGCAACAAAAACTGCACCCGGATCGTTTCGCATCAAAATCGCCCCGTGAACAGGCCCTGTCATCGCAGCAGGCCGCCAGCCTTAACGAAGCCTTCGAAACGCTGAAAAATCCGGTCGCACGGGCGCATTATATGTTGCGTCTGGCCGGGGTTGAGCCAGAAGGCGGCGGCGGGCATACGGTCAATGATCCTGAACTTCTGATGGAAGCGATGGAAATGCGCGAAGCCCTTGATGATGCTGACAACCGTATGACGGTTGATGCCATGATCAAGGATACCCGCAGACAGGCGCGTGCATGCGAAAATGATCTTGCCGATGCGTTTGCCAAGGATGCCTTTGACACGGCAAAAAAACTGACCACCCGTCTTAGATACCTGATGAAAATGACCGAGGAAGCGCGCGCGAAGAAATCGCGTCTCGCGGCAGCCTGATCATTTCAAGATAACGGATAGAATTCATGGCCTTGCTACAGATTCACGAACCGGGCGAAACGCCACTTCCCCACGAAGACGAACGCCAGATTGCGGTCGGTATCGATCTTGGGACCACCAATTCGGTCGTTGCAATTTCGCGCGATGAAACCCCTGAAGTCCTACGTGACAAATCGGGTGGCAATGCGATCGTGCCGTCTGTTGTCTATTACGGCGAAGATACCCCCGTGGTTGGCGAAGCCGCGCGTGATCATATCAACACCGATGCAAGTCGGGTTGTCTCGTCGGTCAAACGCCTGATGGGGCGCGGCATTGAAGACGTCAAATCGCTTGCGGGCACTTTGCCCTATGACGTTGAAATTCCAGAAAAATCCGATGATGATAGCGCTGGCCCGATGATGGTGCGCCTTAATGTCGGTAACCGCGTTTTAACCCCGGTTGAAGTATCGGCTGATATTTTGCGTGCCCTTCGTACGCGCGCCGAAGAAAGCCTTGATCAGCCGGTCGAAAAGGCGGTCATCACCGTGCCAGCCTATTTTGATGATGGTGCACGCACCGCGACCAAGGATGCCGCCAAACTGGCTGGCATCGAAGTCCTGCGTCTGGTCAATGAACCAACCGCCGCCGCGCTTGCCTATGGCCTTGATAACGGGGCAGAGGGGCTTTATGCCGTTTACGACCTTGGCGGCGGGACGTTTGATATCTCGTTGCTTAAAATGCAAAAAGGCGTTTTTCAGGTCAAGGCAACCGGCGGGGATGCCGCCCTTGGCGGTGATGATTTTGATCACGCCATTGCCGAACATCTTTTGGCCCTGCGTAAAGACGGCGGGGCGACCGATTCCCTTGATGCGTCCGATGCCAAACGTCTGCTTAAAACCGCGCGTAAGGTTAAAGAAGGCCTGACCGATAGCGATGCGGTCGACGTTGCGGTGGATCTTAATGGTTCTGAGACCACCCATTCCGTGACCCGTTCCGATTTCGAGGCGATGATTGCCAAGCTGGTCTCGCGCACAACCGCGATCACGGAACAAGTTCTTGATGATGCGGATGTGTTGCCTGAAGACGTCAAGGGCGTGGTGCTTGTTGGTGGCTCAACCCGTGTGCCTGCAGTGCGCAAAGCCGTAGCAGATTTGTTTGAGCAAGAACCGCTTTCCAACATTGACCCGGACGAAGTTGTTGCCCTTGGTGCGGCCCTTCAGGCCGAAGCATTGACCGGTGGCTCGGATAATCTTCTTCTGGATGTGACGCCGCTGTCGCTTGGTCTGGAAACCATGGGTGGGATTGTTGAAAAGGTCATTGACCGCAACACCCCGATCCCGGTCGCCAAGGGACAGGAATTCACCACCTATCAGGATGGTCAGTCCGCCATGATGATCCATGTGGTGCAGGGCGAACGTGAAATGGTTGATCAGTGTCGATCGCTTGCCCGTTTTGCCCTGACCGGTATTCCGTCGATGGCTGCCGGTGCCGCGCGCATTCGCGTACAGTTCAATGTTGATGCCGATGGTCTTTTGACCGTGTCGGCGCGTGAAGAAACCACCGGTGTTGAGCAGGAAGTCGCGGTCAAGCCGACCTATGGCATCAATGAGGTGGATATGGCCAACATGCTGCGCGACAGCATGGTCCATGCCCGCGAAGATATGCTGATGCGCCTTCTGACCGAGGCGCGCGTTGAGGCAAAACGCAACATCCTTGCCGTTCAGGCCGCAATGGACGCAGACCGCGCATTGTTAACGGCTGAGGATGACAAAAACATCAATGACGCCATTGCCAAACTTGAAGCGGCAATGGGCGGCGATGATCGTGATGTGATTAATGACGCGGCTGAGGCGCTTGAAAATGCATCGCGCCCGTTTGCCGAAAGCCGGATGGATAGCCGCATCCGTCAGGCCCTGACCGGGCAGAATGTGGATGCTGTTAACTAAACACGACCCGAATAATTGACAAACCGGCCACTTGCGGCGATTGTCCCGTGCAACCGCCAAAGGTCAGGTCGGACACAGCACCCAAATCTTTGATTGGGTGTTAAACAGAGATCGAACAAAAAGTATTACCGAGGAGAAAGGCACAGATGCCTAAGATCGTTTTTGTTGAGCCGGATGGCACCGAAAAAGAATTCGACGTCGCCGACGGTTTGTCCGTTCTGGAAGCCGCCCATAAAAACGGCATCGACCTTGAAGGTGCGTGCGAAGGTTCGCTTGCGTGCTCGACCTGTCACGTCGTTCTAGACGAAGACTGGTTTGATAAACTTGACGAGCCGTCAGAAGATGAAGAAGACATGCTTGACCTTGCTTTCGGCTTGACCGAAACCTCGCGTCTTGGCTGTCAGATCATCATGAGTGACGAACTTGATGGGCTGCGCGTTAAGCTGCCGTCAGCGACCCGCAATATGATGGTCGACAAGTAAGTTTGACCTTCTTTTTGACCGGATGCACATCGTGGCATTCGGCCACCAAAGGAGACTGATATGCGCTGGACAGATATTCAGGACATCGCGATCGAGCTTGAGGATGCCCATCCTGAGAAGGATAACCTCAACCTGCGCTATACCGACCTGCACAAATGGGTCTGCGCGCTTGAAGGGTTCGACGACGATCCCGAGAAATCGAACGAGAAAATTCTCGAAGCCATTCAGATGGCCTGGATCGACGAACGCGAAGATTGAGAACGTGTATGTATGTGGCCTCCCGCCGTCGCGGGAGTGACGGCATATATCACGTGTCATTCCCGCGCAGGCGGGAATCCATCGCACCATCGTTCCATATCGTTAAGGCCAGCCCGGAAATATTCCGCAGGCTGGCCTTTTCATATCCGCATATATGCATAACCGATCAGAGCAGGGCGACCATGAACCAAACCTTCACCGACATCATCCCGGCCGACAGCCTGTTTGGCAAATTGCGCGCCCAAGCCCCCGACGCATGGCAAAGCTATGTCTGTCATGATTTCATCAAGCAGCTTGGCAATGGCACGCTGCCCGAAGCATCGTTTAAGCATTACCTCATTCAGGATTACCTGTTTCTGATCCAGTTTGCGCGCGCCTATGCGCTGGCGGTTTATAAGGCCGAAGACTTAAAAGCGATGCGCCAGTTTTCCGGCACTGTGCATGCGATCCTTGATATGGAAATGAGCCTGCATCTTGAATTTTGCAAAGGGTGGGGTCTTTCCGAGGCTGACATCATCGCAGAGCCCGAAGCACGGGCGTGTGTCACCTATACGCGCTATGTGCTCGACCGTGGCGTTCAGGGCGATGTGGTGGACCTTCAGGTCGCTCTGATGCCCTGTATGGTGGGCTATGCCGAAATCGCAAACCGCTTGATGGCAAGTTCTGATACAGTACTTGAAGGCAATCCATATCGGGCATGGATTGAAATGTATGCGTCCGATGAATTTCAGGATGTGGCAAAGGCCGAAATTGATCTGCTGGAACATACCGCGGCCAAGCGCGGCGGGCATGCCCGGATCGAAAGCCTGAGTGAAACATTCGCCATGGCAAGCCGCCTTGAAGCCGATTTTTGGCAAATGGGACTTGATCTGGCAAAATAGGGTGAAATCCCTTATATGAGTGAGAACCGAATTTTACGGGTGGTTTGAAGGCTACCCCGTTTTTATTAACCTCTTGTCGCTGCGGCCTTGACCCGCGGATGGGTGAGAAAAAATGAACTCTCTTGGCTTTGATAAAGCCCCGGAAGATACCCGTGTGGTTGTTGCCATGTCGGGCGGGGTCGATAGTTCCGCCGTTGCGGCCCTTCTGAAATCAGAAGGCTATGACGTGGTCGGTATTACGCTTCAGCTTTATGATATGGGGGCCAATGCCCCGACCCGCGCGAAATCCTGTTGTGCCGGGCGCGATATTTATGATGCGCGCAAGGTGGCCGAGGATATCGACATTCCCTATTACGTGCTGGATTACGAATCACGCTTCCGCGAAGAAGTGATTGATGATTTTGCCGACAGCTATATGCGCGGCGAAACCCCGATCCCCTGCGTGAAATGCAATCAGACCGTCAAATTCCGCGATCTGCTGGAAACCTCGCACGACTTGGGTGCGGATTGCATGGCGACCGGCCATTATGTGCAGCGTAAACTGGGTGCCAACGGGCAGGCGCAACTGCACCGCGCAGCCGATGCCAACCGCGATCAAAGCTATTTCCTGTTTACCACCAAACAGGAACAGCTTGATTTCCTGCGCTTCCCGCTCGGCCATTTGATGAGCAAGGCCGAAACCCGTGCTTTGGCCGCCAAGTTCGGCCTTGAAGTGGCCGACAAGCCTGACAGTCAGGACATCTGCTTTGTCCCGGATGGCAAATATGCCCGTCTGGTCGAACGTCTGCGTCCCGAAGCCGGTGAACCCGGCCAGATTGTTGACGTTGATGGCAATGTCATGGGCGATCACCGGGGGCTTATCCATTACACGGTTGGTCAGCGTCGCGGGCTGAACATCGGTGGCACAGCAGAACCGCTTTATGTGGTCAAACTGGTCCCTGAAAAACGTCAGGTCGTTGTGGGGCCAAAGGCGGCTTTGGCCAAGAAACTGGTCTATGTCAAAGACCTCAACTGGCTTGATGGCGATCAGATTGATGAAAACGGCGTTGAAGTCGAAGTCAAACTGCGCTCGGCCATGCAGCCGACGACAGCCACCGTTTACCCCGAAGCCGCCGGTGAAGCCCGGATTGAGCTTCACGATGCCCAGTTTGGCATCGCGCCGGGGCAGGCGGGTGTGTTCTATCAGGGGGAGCGCGTCCTTGGTGGCGGCTGGATCACCCGCGAAGAACTGATGGCCGGGGCGGCAACTGCGGCCTGATCCCCAATGGATCAGCGACGGATCAACGATTGATCAATCATTATGGGGGCGAGGGCAGATGTTCCTCGCCCATTGGTTTTGTGGACATCTTTTTTGATCAAAACGTCAAAAAGGCGCTTGACGGGGAGCCATCCCTGACTTAAAAACCGCCTCGTTCCAAACGTCACGGAACACCACAGAATATCCTGTGGCCGAGTAGCTCAGCTGGTTAGAGCAGCGGAATCATAATCCGCGTGTCGGGGGTTCAAGTCCCTCCTCGGCTACCAATTAAAAACCCCCTCATGGCTTCGCCTGAGGGGGTTTTTAATTGGTAGCCTTGGATCGGGCTTGCCCCCGTGGGTTCACGAGAAAGCGAGGCACGCAGCTTTCGAGAGACGTTGTGCGAAACGCGCAACGGTCCGCCGGGCTTTGCCCAAGGATAAAAAGCAGCCCAAAGGCTGATTTTTACAATTCCCTCCTTCGTACGTGTCGCGGAGTGTCAGGCTTAAGTCGCCCCAGCCTGCATCTGAAGCGTCCGCCAGATTTCACCCATTACCCGACCCATGGTTTGATCGCGTCGTCGTATCGCGAAGACTTCGGTGTGGCGGGGGCGAAATCCTTCGATATTAAGCACGACGAGTTCGCCGCTTTTGAGCTCATCCGTGATCATGTGTTCGGGGAGGCCACCCCATCCATGTCCATTCATAATGATCGATTTTTTGGTGGCAAAATCCGATACGGTCCAACGCCGCCCACCAGCAAGGACGTCGCGTGTCTGATCGTAATCCGGCCCGCCGGTGCCAGAGACGATGACCTGAACATAGCTTTGCATTTCCATGCGCGATCGCATGCCACTGCGTTGGGCGACGGCGAAGCTGCGATGCGCGACGGGGCGTATTACGACAGAGCCGACAGGGGTGGTTTCGACGTGATCGATCTCTACACCCTCCAGACCCGCGACAATCAGATCGGCATCCCCCTTCATTAGTCGAGCCAGGGGACCGCCCATCATCTCGGTTGCGACAGCGATGTGGGTATTGGGGAACTTGTCACCGAGCTGACCCAGAACTTTCAGGATAGGTTCGAGCGATATGGTTGCCGTAAGCGTGATACGTACGAGCGGTTCCTGTGTACTGCGCAGTTCCTGCGCTGTCGCCTGAAGCTTGCGAAACTGATCAAGCACGCGGGTCGCCTCGCGCAAAAAGACCTCGCCCTCCGATGACAGGCGAGGGCGGTAGTCTTCGCGTGAGAAGATGGCAAAACCCAGCTCATCTTCGAGCTTTCGAACTTGATGGCTGATCGCCGATTGCGCCTTGTTCAGCCGGTCTGCAGCGCCGCGAAATGTGCCGGTGCTGACAACTGCGTCAACGGCAATGAGTTGTTCCAGGTTCATCCGTGCCTCAACATGATCTTATTTATCGATCATTAATATGAAAAGTCAATATTATCAATTGCTCGTTTAGGTTGGCATACAGAGGCCATACATCAAACCAAAGGAGCTACCTATGAAACTCTATTACATGCCCGGCGCATGCTCGCTCGCCAGCCACATCATGTTGCATGAAGTGGGTGCCCGTTTTGATATCGAAGGCGTGGATACTCAGGAAGGGCGCACCGAAAGCGGCCGTACATACCGCGACATCAGCCCGAATGGCTATGTTCCGGCACTTGAGATCGAAACGGGTGATTACCTCAGCGAAGGTGTCGCAATCCTCCAATACATTGCGGATACCCACCCGGACCGTGCCTTTTCGCCAAAGCCCGGTTCGATAGCTCGTGCGCGCCTTCAGCAGTTTTTAAACTTTGCCGCGGCAGAGCTGCATAAATCCTGGGGACCCCTTTTTACTGATGGGTCGAGCGAGGCGGATAAATCCGCAGCAAAGGGCAAGGTCGCGACAAAGTTTGACCATCTCGAAAGCGTTTTGGCGGACGGCCGTGATTACCTTGTCGCGAACCAGTTTTCCGTTGCCGATGCTTATACGTTTGTTCTGGTGAACTGGGCGAATGTCAAAGATATCGACCTCGATAACTGGCCATGCCTTGCCAAGTTCGTCAAACGCGTTCAAGCCCGCCCGGCAACGCTGGCTGCGATGAAGGCCGAGGGGCTTGTGTGATGAAATCCGCTGATAAATTGGAAGTCGAAGCCTTGATGGAGCGCTATTTCGATGGCCTTTATCATTCCGACAGTGAGGTTCTGCGCACGGTGTTTCATCCCAAGCTTGCCTACATCAATGCCAGCGAAGGCAATCACGAGTTCATGGATATTGAGGCCTACATGACGCGGATCGATAACCGCGAACCCCCGGCCAAACGCTGCGAAAATCGCAGCGAAAGCGTTGATCGGGTCAAGTTGATCAGTCGTCAAATGGGCTTGGTAGAAGCTCGCATGACGATGATGGGCCGGGATTATCAAGACCTGCTTACGCTGATTCATACCGATGCGGGCTGGCAGGTGCTCACCAAGGTTTTTGCCTATCAGGAAAAGGAGGGGTGAGCGATGCCCTATGTCAATATCAAGGTAACCCGCGAAGGTGGGCCGGACGGAACCGGCCCAACACCAGCGGAAAAAACGCAATTGATCAAGGGCGTTACGGACCTGCTCCAGAACGTTCTGAATAAGTCGCCAGCAACCACGTTCGTCGTGATTGACGAGGTGTCACTTGATGATTGGGGCATATCGGGACGATCCGTGCGCGATATCAGGGCGACACAAAGCTAAGCCCTGATCATTTATGCAGACACGACTAAATCAACAGTACGCCGGTTCCCAAAAGTTCGGGCCGGCGTACATCAAATCGTCGAGTTCGTGCTGCTTGGCAGGATCGGGAGTTGGCAGGACCGGAAGTAAACAGAACGACCGAAGGCGGTGGTGGGACCTAATATGATAATGGTTGTGGCCGTAAGAAAAAAAGGGGACAGTCCCCTTTTTCCTCATGGATCAGAACGACACGGACGATATTGAAAACAAGAACGAACAAACGCAAACAGCGGGTGAGACTGTTTGACAAAACGGCCTGCTTTGCGGGCTTTTTGTCTGTTTCCTTATCCCTCCTGCCTTGGTCTCTGGAAAAGTCCTAATCTCTAGATGTGGATCAATTAATCGCCTTATTCTTTCTGCTATCTTTCGTTCCTGCTTACGTATAGCTACATTTAAAACCACAACCTTGTTTCGGGAAACCCACGTCCACAGATGCCTGACGCCCTCCTTTTGTCCATTTCTGTGTTCCTTGCCGTCATTGCGGTTGTTGCGCTGGCTTATGCTGCTCATGTGCGCAGGCGGGAACGGGCGCGATTGGAGGTTCTCGACGCGGTATTGGCAAACGTCTCCGACGGTGTTCTGGTGCTTGGTGCCGATGGATCGGTCAGAAACATTAACATCGCCGCAGCTGAGATGTTTGACCGGACTGAGGAAGAGATCTCGGGGCGCCGTCTTAACGACTTTCTTTCTGATGCCCCTGAACGTTCTGATGAACAGCAGGCAGACGAATATCGCACCGACGCAATCCGATCAAACGGCGCCACTTTCCCGGTTGATGTTCGGTTTTTGCAGCTCCCAGGGCAGTGCGAAAGTGTGCTGGTCGTGCATGATCTGTCGCGCGTTCGGCCAGACGCGACCGAGGAAGAGCAACGCTTTAAACAAAGCCAGTATTTTGCACGCATCGGGACGTGGGACTGGCGCGTGGATACGGACGAGCTTTACTGGTCTGACGCGATTTATGGCATGTTCGGCTATAAGCCGGGCGAGGTGACACCGACCTATCCGCTGTTTTGTGATGCCGTGCATCCGGACGACAGGGAACGCGTTCGCGAAGGCGAAATTCGCTGCATTGAAACCGGCGAAAATCACGATGAAGAATACCGTGTTGTCTGGCCGGATGGCTCCATCCGATGGCTGCGCGAAACCGGCAACGTCACCAAGGACGAAACTGGCAAAACTGTCAAAATGATGGGGGTCGTTCGCGACATTACCGAGGAACGCGAAGAAGCCGATCAAATTCGCGAACTCGCCTTCCACGATGCCTTAACCCGTTTGCCCAACAGGACCATTTTCGAGGATCGTCTATCAAAGGCCATTGACCGCGCCAAACGTCATAAGAAAAAGGTCGCCGTGATCTTTATCGATCTGGACGGTTTCAAACAGATCAATGATGAACTCGGCCACGCCGCCGGGGATCGCGTTCTGATCAATACCGGACAGCGATTGATCAATGCGCTCAGGGCGTCTGATACGGTGGCGCGAATTGGCGGTGATGAATTTACAGTCATCCTTGAGGATCTGGAAACCGACGCCGAGATCCATAATATCGCCGAGAAGATCCTTGTTGCTGTTTCCACGCCAACGGAACTGGGCCAGGGGACGTGTTGGGTTGGGGCCAGCCTTGGTATTGCGATCTATCCCGATCATGCCCGAACGCTCGATACCCTTATCCATATAGCCGATCAGGCGATGTACACCGCCAAGGCCGAAGGAACGAACCTTTATCGCATCGGCTGGGAGTTTGAAAACTGATGACGCCGATGATCGATATACGCTCCGCCGCAAAAGCCGACCGTGACGCCTGGTCCGGTCTGTTTCGCGACTATATGGCGTTTTATGGCTGTGAGCCGTCCGACGCGGTGCTTGAGACAACCTGGTCATGGATCATGGAACCCAAGGGGCCGATGGAATGCCTGCTGGCGGTGAATGGCAATCAGGTCGTGGGGTTCGCGCAATATCGTGCTGTGCCCGAAACCCTGACCGGTGCCTGGTTCGGCCAGCTTGACGATCTTTTTGTTGCGCCCCAAGCTCGCCGCGTAGGCGCCGCACAGACCCTGATGGAACGGCTGGAAGACATCGCTCGCATGCGAAGATGGTTCAAGCTGACTTGGATCACGGCAGATGACAATGCGACGGCGCGGCGCCTTTACGATCAGATCGGCAAGGCTTCGAACTGGGTGGTTTATGAGCAGATGCTTGAGGGGTGAGGTCTGAAAGGCCGCTATCTTCTCTTCCTTGGCATCAGTCGACCATCGGGACCAAAAAAGGGGACAGTCCCCTTTCTATTTTTTACCCTTAAAGCGCCTTACGCCCAGCCTCCTCAAGAAAACTCGAAACCGCACGCTTGCCGTATTTCGCTTCGATTAAATCAATCAGGTTGGCATCAAGTGTCAGGTTGATCCGTCGCTTTTTCCCCGGAATGGTCGCGGTAATCGCGACAATCCCGATCGCGCCATCTTCAAGGCCGACGGCTGCCGACGGTGCGGGAATTTCTTCGCCGTCCGCGTGCATGCCTTCAATGTGGAAGTTAAGGGCTTCTGTACCCATTTCCACCAATTCCGTCATGGTATCTGCTGCGGACACACAGCCCGGGAAATCCGGAAAGGAAATCCCGAAGCCGCCATCATCGTCGGTATGTACCAAACCCCAATAGGTCTGTTTCATTCTGTTGCAATCCTGTTTCCCATTTCCCGTAAGGAACCGGAAAGCCATTTACAGCAGCTTTATACCCGATTGCCTTTCAATGCTTTTGACGGTGCCTTCGGGGAGATCCCGTTTGGGATGTGGCACTGTCACGCGGCCCCCTTTCATCAGTTATATGCGCATTGTGCGCATTAATTTGGATAAGGTCAAGGGTTATGCGCATAATGCGCATGCGTCACTGCGCACAATTGGCCCATTTGTAGATATGAAAACCGCTGGATGCTTCGAGGCATAAACGAAAAAAGGACCGGGCAGTTCCGGTCCTTTTGCATTTGGGGCGCTAGCTTACGCCGTCAATTTCACGAGCAACTCGTCAAGCCGTTCAAGGGTCGAGGCCATGCCTTCTTCCATGCCCATATCAATGACCGTTTGCAGGTCTTCGGGCGAGTTGTAAGAAACCACTGTCTCGGTCAGCGTATGCGCTCCCTGATCCGTAAATGTCATGGCAATGTGAGAACGCGGCAGATCGGGATTGATGACCCCGGTCTCGTCGGTAAAGCCGTCATAACCGGTATAGCCGTCAATCGGAGTAATCGTTTCGTAATCCGTGCGGCTCCAGTAATGGGTGCCATTCGGGTCGATCATGGCAAAATGCCAATGCCCGCCTTCGCGGAAATCAAAAGACTTGGTTTTCGTTGTCAACGGCTTGGGCGCGTACCATTGGTCGAGAA
The DNA here is from genome assembly GCF_000751115.1 of Thalassospira sp. GB04J01. Classification (NCBI taxonomy): domain Bacteria; kingdom Pseudomonadati; phylum Pseudomonadota; class Alphaproteobacteria; order Rhodospirillales; family Thalassospiraceae; genus Thalassospira; species Thalassospira sp. GB04J01. The sequence continues at coordinate 167,284 of NZ_CCDX020000004.1, forward strand.
GTTCGCACTTGGTATAGCAATCCCACACCAGTTGCCGTTTTGCAGAAAATTCGCGCCGGACGGTCAGGGTACTTTTTTGCATGCCGGCGATAAAGTCAAAGCGCAGATCAGGTTTCATCGGTTTCTCCCTGAAGGGTTGTCAGTAGATTGTCGAGATTGTCAAAGCGGCTTGCCCAGATGGCGCGCTGTTGCTCGAACCATTGCTCTGCCGCCGCCAATTTGTCGGGATTGAACGTGCAGGTGCGCACGCGCCCCTGTTTTTGTGAGGCAATCAGTCCTGCCTGTTCCAGCACGCTGATATGCTTCATGAAGGACGGCAGGGCCATATTATACGGCGCTGCCAATTCCTTGACCGGTGCCGGACCTTTTACCAAACGCTGGACCACCGCCCTGCGGGTCGGATCGGCAAGCGCGTGAAAGAGGGAGTCGAGTGGTTCATTATGCTTATCCATGTGGCTAACTATAATTTCATTAAAAAGTTAGGTCAACAGCTAAGTATATGAGCGGGATGTTGTCTCTATGCCCCGGTTGTTTCGGGTTTTGATCCCTACTCGATGACCGGGTTTTTCCTAAGGCGCGAAAGCAATCGGCCATCAATCACCGCCAACCCAAGCCCAATCACGCCCATCCCGGCGATGTGCTGCGGCAACAACGTTTCACCGAGAAACCCCACGCCGAGCAAAATGGCACTGACCGGGATCAGGAAGGTGACGAGCAGAAGGTTGCTTGCACCCGCCCGTTTGAGGATCGCGAAATACAGGATATAGGCCAGGGCGGTGCTAAGTGCTGCGATCCCCAGCACGGCCATAATGGTGGTGGGCGAGGGGACGGGCAGGTGCCACGGGGTATCAACCACGGCGGCCAATGGGACCAGCATTAGGCTCGACGCGCTGGTCATGCCCGCCGCCGTCAGGATTGGGGATGTGGAACTAAACCGGCGGCCATATACCCCGGCACAGCCATAGGATATCGCGGCTAGCAGAACAGCGCAGGGGGCGAGCGTGGAAAGCAGGTCTGTCGCGGCGGATGTCTTTGCCTCAGGCATACCGATCACGACAAGAACCCCGGCAAAGCCGATTAAAACGCCTGCTGCCTTACGCAGGTTCAGTTTTTCGGTGTCGGTGGCGATATGGGCAATAATGATGGTGAAAAGCGGGGTGGTGCCATTCAGGATCGCCGCCAAGCCACTGGCGATATGGGTTTGGCCCCAGACAATCAGCGAAAATGGCACAAGGTTATTCAGCGCCCCCATCACCGCAATCGCGCCCCAGAATGTCGGATCACGCGGGATCGGAACATTGCGCAGCAACACCACCCACCACAGGATCAGCGATGCAATCGCCACCCGGCACAGCACCAGCGTAAAGGGTGGCAAATCGACAAGCGCGATTTCGGTAAAGAAAAACGATCCACCCCACAGGATCGACAGCACAATCAGCATCAGCCAGCTTTTGCCATCCATTTGCGCGCCATTGGGGCGCGTCTTTGATGTGCTGTGCTGCGGCGGGACGGAAGGCCCGCAAATCCGTCGGCTATTGGCATATTCGTCAAGTTCAAGGCGGCGTGTCTTTGTTTCATGGGGCAACATCGTTTGTTCCATCCTATGTGGGGCGTGATGACAAACGGAGCCTATGGCAAAACCAATCGGACGGCTGGCCACTTTCGGACGTGAATGCCAGCCAGGATGTAGGCATATGATGTTGCGAGGATGATGGATGTCTGGCGGACTTGATTGCCGCCGTGGCCTCCTTAAACGCAAAACGGGGCGGCCCGAAAATCGAGCCACCCCGTTTTTGTCTGATGTGAAAATCTTTAGTCCGCAGGGACTGTTTTATTCCTCATACTAATGAATTTTGGCAGTTTGGCAAAGATGGTGATGTTACCCAGCAGGATCATCGCAAGGCCCGATGCACCAATGGGTGTCCAGACATAGCCTTCAAGGAAGGTAGATACCGTCAGGGCCACGACCGGGAACAGCACGGTGACATAGGCCGCCCGGCCAGCCCCAACCCGGTTGACAAGTGCCAGATAGGCAAGGAAGGCAACGACCGACCCCGGAATGGCAAGATAGAGCAAGCCACCGATATAAAGCGGTTCTGTCGGCATCACCGGTGTTTGGCCGCGCAAACCTGCAAAGACAAACAAGAGCACCGTACCATAGACCATGCCGCGCGCGACCGCATCGCGGTTGGGAATGCCCATGGCATGCAGTTTGACCGACACCATGTTGCCGCAGCTAAACACCGCCGTCCCGCAAAGGGCCAGCAACATGCCGGTGATGGCATGCGGGTTATGCGACAGCGCGTAAATCTGATTGGCAAACAGACAGGCAATCCCGGCAAGACCAAAGGCAGCCCCAAACACAAAGCGCATCCCCGGACGGTTGCCATAAAACGCCCAATTGCCCAGCGCGTTAAAAATGGTCGAGGTGGTAAAGATCACCGCGACAATGCCACTGGCGATGTAGGCGGTGGCGGAATACATCAGGATAAAGTTGATGCTAAACAGCCCGCAGCCCAGAAGCACGCACCACGGATGGGCGCGCCATGGCACCGGACGCCATTTGCGGCTGATCAGCAAGAACCCGCACAGCACAATGGCCGCCAGGGCAAAACGGTAAAAGATCGATGTTTCAACCGGGATCGGCCCGATCTGGAGCTTGATAGCATACCAAGTAAATCCCCAGCAGGCGGTAACGATGACAAACAGAAGGGCGGTCATATGCGGGGCTTTCAATCAAAGACGGGCGCGATTGGTGGCGCGCGAGGGGGTGGCCAAGGGTGTGCAACGGATATGTGGGGCATACCCGATCCGCCTGATTAAGCCCGAAAACCGTTGCGATGGCTTTCACGTTCTTGCGGTGTTTTTTATGTTCTTTGCGCAGAAGGCAGGATCAGGCAAAAAGCCGCATGCCGCGTTCCGATATTTTCCTGAACCCGGCGACGACGTGCGTGGCAAGGGCTTCTTCGACTGCACCGAAACCATCGCGTTTGGCAAGGGTCATGCGGTATTCGCCCAGTTCCGGCAGGCCATGGCGCGGGCCAAGATGCACCAGATCATCGGAAATTACGCTGATCGGTAGGGGCGCAATCGCAAGATCGGCACGCACTGCGGCAATCTGGGCCTGACAAAACTCGCTGGTGTAGGCAATGCGGTAATTGACGTCGGCTTCGTCAAGCGCCTTGAGCGCCATGGTCCGCCAATAACATCCCTGTTCGGCCATCGCCATCGGGACCGGGCGTTTATCAAGGGCTGTGCCATGCCGCGCGCCAAGCCATACAAGCGGTTCGGAATGTATTGGTGGTTGCGGGTCAAGTTCGGGGTCGTAGCTAAACACCGCCACGTCAATTTCACCATCGGCAACGCGATGGCGCAAATTGTAGGTTGGGCCAAGATGGACGTCGATATCGACATGCGGGTGGCTGTCGGCAAAGCGTTTGAGGATTTCGGGAATGGCGATGATGCCGGTGTCGTTGGGAACACCCAGCCGCACGATCCCGGAAAATTCCGGCGCATGAAAATGTGACATGGCTTCGTCATTGAGTTTGAGTAACCGCCGCGCATAGCCCAAAAGAACTTCGCCGTCTTCCGTCAGGCTGACACGGCGGGTTTCACGTTTGAACAATTCACGTTCCACCATGGCTTCCAGCTTTTTGACCTGCAGGCTGATGGCCGATGCGCTGCGATGAACCTTTTCGGCGGCGCGCGAAAAATTACCGGTTTCGCAGATGGCAACAAAGGTCCGGGCAAGGTCCAGATCAAGGTTATGGATCAGGGCGGGAGTAGTGTTCATCGCCAGCCTCATTGTTTTGGTGAATGGCATCTCGTTGTGAGCGCTGCCACCAACAGAAAACCATATCTATGAGAATATCTAATCCATGATGTTAAATCTTCTCGTTTGTCTCATCAATGAGAAATGTTCATTGTTTAAAAAACAGCGATTGGAGATTCTCATGACCGCATCCTTCATATCCTACGAAAACACTCAACGAAGCAGTGCATCACAAGCGTGTGCTCAGGCTGGTGTGACGCTGTCATCCTCAAAATACGAAAGTTTTACCAGGCGTTTCCTGAATGCCTTGACGGCATGGCGCGAAAATCGTCAGAAGCAAAAATCATTGAAGAAAACGCTGTCGCTTGATCCGGAAACACTTCGCGATATTTCGGGCATGACGGCGGCCGAATTGTCCGAACAGATGCAGGGCACAAACGGCCGTCAAACCGGGCGGGGGGTTGCCGCGCACGATGTGCTTGCCGGTATGGTTCTGGCGTGGCCCAGCCCAAAGAAAAAGGATTGAGGCGTCTTGAAAACGACATCCGTGCTGCCCTGTTTTCACATTCTTGCGCAAAACAGGGCAGGGATGCGCGCACGGGACTTTGCAATTTAGATACATGGTGCGATGATCTGTGTTCAGAAAGTCAGGAATACCGATGCCAGAACCGCAATTCGCATCTGTCCCCGGGGCCGAGCAGGCAAAGTTCGAACCCAATGGGCGCTATCAGAAATTTGAAGTCTTCAATCAGTTGATTGGCGATGCAAATCTGCTGCGTGCGGGTGATTTTGGTGACAGCATTTCGGTGGCGCACTGGCGGCGTAAGGCCGATGTCCTGACGCGCTATACCGATCCCGACCATCACACCATCAGTCTGTATGTGAATGGCGGGACCGGCATTCAGCGTAAAATCGGTGCAGATCCGTTGACGGGCGGTGGGCCCGGGCGTTGTTGTTTGATGCCAGCCCACATGACGTCAGACTGGGTTGTGCAAGGTGAGGTGGAACTGTTTCACCTCTATATCCCGCATGCGTCGTGGGAACGGGCGGTGGTTGAGGCCTTTGACATTGAACCCAACGGGGTTGAAGTCCCCGAAAAAACCTTCTTTCTTGATCCTCTGATCGAACAAACCGTGCGGCATGCCATGTTGCCCCTTGATTGGGATGTTCCGGCTGACCGGATGGCGATGTCACATGCCGGGCAATCGTTGATGGGCCATATGTTGTGCAGCTATTCAACCCGGCGTGATCTGGGCTTTAAGGTGCGCGGTGGATTGTCCCCAGTGATCAAACGCCGGGTGTTTGACTATGTCGATGCCAATCTGGATGCGGCCCTAACGATTGAGGATCTGGCGGCTGTTTCCGGCCTGTCGCCCTATCACTTTGCCCGCATGTTTCGAAAATCGGTCGGCGAAGCGCCGCATAAGTTTGTCTTGCGGCGTCGGATCGAGCTGGCGATGACGATGTTGCGATCCGGGCAATATGCTGTGGCGGAAATTGCACATGCCACCGGCTTTTCCAGTCAGGCGCATCTGACCACCCGTTTTCGCGCCATGACCGGTGTGACACCGGCAAAATACCGCGACATATCTTAAGGTACTGATTTCAAAAGAGTGTTAGCGCTAACATCGTGCAAGGGGCATGTGCTGTCTGGCTTTTTGTCATGACAAGTACGATCTGGCCGCGTGACCATCGGTTGTCGTGATCTTTTACTAGTTTTCCTTATTTTTTCGAGCCCATTTCCATCATCACCTTTGCGCGTATCAGTACGCATAAGACACTTGTGTGGCTGCTCGCAAATACTCCCCCATAAGGCCCGAAAACGATTGCCGCCGTGATGGTGTGTTCGTTAATTCGCAGCGATGATTTCTGTCTCGCACCATGTGCATTTACGGTTAATCGTGCTGCGGTTGATTACAAGTTGGCGATCAGAAAATGACATAATTTTATTAAGTTGTTGGTATTAATCAATTTTTACAAGTTGATAATTTCGTTGACAAGATTGGCATTTGGTATCTAAGATTTCACAACAACTAAAATATCAATTAATGGCAAAAGCCAATCCAACGGGAGGATATCCAAATGAAAACCACGTTCAAAACACTCGGACTCTGTGCGGTTCTTGCAGGCGCACTTGCCTCACCTCTGTCAGCTTACGCAGAGACCACGCTTCGTATCGGAACGGTTTTATCGCCGAATGATCCGATGGGGCAGGGGCTTGAAAAGTTTAAGACCGACGTCGAAAAAGCGACCAATGGCGACGTCCTCATTGAGGTGTTCCATAATTCCCAATTGGGCGATACCACCGAAATGATCGATCAGGCTCGTGCGGGTGCTGCTGTTGGCACGGTGACCGATGTTGCCCGTCTTTCCAGTTTTGTACCGTCACTTGCCATCATGTCGGCACCGTTTCTGTTTGATAATTATGAACAGGCCGACAAATTCGCCCTTTCCGATGAATACCTCGCTTGGGGTGAAGAGCTTCGCGAGAAATCCGGCCTCTTGATGATTGCATCGAATTGGTATCAGGGCGCACGTCATGCGTTGACCCAGAAACCTATTTCGGGTCCGGATGATCTTTCCGGTGTTCGGATGCGGACCATCGGAGCGCCTGTGTGGATTGAAACCATCCGTGCGATGGGGGCTGAGCCCACCCCGATTGCTTGGGGTGAGGTTTACAGCGCATTGCAGCTTGGCACAATTGATGCGGCTGAAGCTCAGCCAACGGCGATTTGGAATGCCAAACTTTACGAAGTGATCAAGAATGTCACGAAAACAGGACATATCCAGCTGGTTACAGCTCTTGTTGTTGGCGCAGATGCCTGGGACGAGATTTCTGAGGAAAATCAGAAAATTGTCCGTGATCTGGCTGTCGAAAATGGTCGCTATGCGTCCAAGCTGACCATCGAACTTGGTGAAAAGGCGCTTGAAGACGTTGCGGCAAGTGGCGTTGAGGTCAGTGAAGTTGATCTGGCTCCGTTCAAGGAGGCCGTTGCTCCGGTTTATCAGATGCTTGATCTCGAAGCAGAGGCAGAAATCGTCAACAAGGTTCTTGGACGCTAATTCCAGGGCTTAGAAAACGTGCCGAACAAAAGTGCGTTGCCGCGCGTGCGCAGCAACGCACTTCAAATTTCAAGATGGAATAGAATACATGCTCAAGCGAATTGAGTTTGCTTTTGGCGGAATGCTGCTTGTCACCGTTGTGTTACTTGTTGCCGTCGCATCCGTTTCAAGGGCAATGGGAACGCCGATTATCTGGTCGGTCGAAATGGCTCAGCTGATTTTTGCGTGGCTGTGCATGTTGGCAGCAGATATCGCCATGCAGGAAGACCGGCATTTCGGGCTTCAAATCGTAAGAGAAGTTGTTTCTCCGCGTACTGCCGATCTGATCGAGGTTTTTAACATCGTTGTGATCATCGGTTTTCTGGCGTTTCTTCTTTATTACGCTTGGGGCAACATGGTTTTGATGCATCCGCGTCTTGTTGGTGCGGCCCAGATCAATGCTTCCTACATTCATGCGTCGATGGTCGTTGGCATCCTTTTGATGATCCGCACCATGGTATCACAACTTATCCGACGTATGCGACGCAGGGAGGCAAACTGATGTTGATCTTGATCGCGGTTCTATTCACGGTTTTCCTCATTATCGGCATGCCTGTGGCGTTTGCGCTTGGGCTCGCATCTATTCCGGTTTTTGTTGTAAGCGGCGCCATGCCACCGACGGTGGTTATTCAGAAAATGGTGACGGCAACACAAAGTTTTCCGCTTTTGGCTGTGCCCTTCTTTATCTTTGCCGGCAACCTGATGAACGTGACGGGCATTACCTATCGCCTGGTTAAATTTGCCCGATTGCTAACCGGCTGGATGGCGGGTGGTTTGGCGCAGGTTTCCATTGTGCTGAGCTTCATGATGGGCGGTATTTCCGGTTCGGCTGTTGCCGATGCCTCGATGGAGGCACGCCTTCTGGGCCCCAGTATGATCAAGCAGGGGTATTCCAAGGCGATGACGGCCGCTGTTTTGGCCTTTGGTTCGGTGATTACCGCAACCATTCCGCCGAGCATCGGCTTGATCCTGTTTGGCTTTGTCAACGAGGTCTCTATTGGCCGCCTGTTCCTTGCCGGGGTTGTGCCCGGCATTTTCCTGACAATCGTTTTGATGATCACAACTTGGCTGGTTGCGCGCAAAAATGGATACAAGCCCGACCTACCAACCGTCCCAAGTGGTAAGGAACTGGTGTCGAGCTTTTCTGAAAGTGTCTGGGCCTTGGCGTTCCCGGTCATTCTGATTGTCGGGTTCCGCTTTGGCATTTTTACCGCGACCGAAGCCGGTGCTTTCCTTGTCTTCTATGCGCTTGGCGTCGGGTTGTTCATTTATCGTGAACTTGATTTCAAGAAGTTCCGCGAAGCTGTGACAAGCTCAATTTCCGATCTGGGAATGGTCATGTTGCTGATCATTATGGCTGCTGTTCTTGGCTATGCCATGACCATCGAACGTGCCCCACAACAAATCACCGAATTTGTCACGACGCTGACGGAAAACCCGACGATGATATTGATGCTGGTGGTCGCGGTTCTGGTGGTCAGCGGTATGTTTCTCGAGGGGGCAGCCAATATTCTTCTGGTTACACCGATTGTCATGCCGGTGCTGATCAGTGCTGGTTATGATCCTGTGCACATGGGCATTCTGATTGTCACATTGATCAATTTTGGCGGGCTGACACCGCCTGTCGGGGTCATCATGTTTACGGTCTGTGGCATTCTTGATGTCAAGACTGGCGCCTATAGCCGCGCGTCCATCCCGTTTTTCATCGCGATGGGAATATTCTTCATTTTGATGGCTGCAGTACCAAGCTTGACGTTGATCTTGCCCAATACATTGATGTAATCGATGACCTGAGAAATTCAGGCACCAGAAGAATTGCCAAGGAGATATATAGAATATGAAGACTTCTACTGGTGGATTGATTGCCGTGCAGGGGGGCGGGATTAAAACCAACGCTCATGTACCTGCCTCTGCCTTGGTATATGAAGAAATCAGAAGACAGATTGTTTCTTTGACGCTTCTGCCTGAAACGACGCTTGTGCGTGCGGAGCTGGCTGACAGTTTTAGTGTCAGCCAGTCGCCCGTGCGTGAAGCGATCATGCGGCTTGAACAAGACGGATTGGTTGTGTCCTATCCGCAATCACGGACAGTTGTGACCAAGATTGATGTTGCGCGGATTCGCGAAGAGCATTTCCTGCGGGTGGCCGCAGAATGTGAAGCGGTTCGTCAATTGGCTGAAGCACCGGAAACAGGTGCGGTTGTCAAGGCCAAGGGCATTGTCAAAATGCAAGAAGCACTGGTCGGCGATATTGAACAGATTGATCTGTTCAAACAGCTCGATGAAAGCTTCCATGCGGCACTTTTTAATGGCGTCAATCAGTCCAACCTGCATTTGCAGATTACCGCGCGTAGTGGGCATCTTGAAAGGGTTCGGACCCTTGATTTGCCACGTGCGGGAAAAATGTTTTCGGTTCTCGAAGGCCATAAGGCCGTTATTGCCGCCATCCAATCAGGTGATGGTTATGAGGCGACCACGCAGATGCGTCAGCACCTCTCAGGAACAATGGAACGCTTGCCCCAGATTATCGAGGAAAACAAGGATCTGTTTTCCTAACCACCTTTGTCTTTCATCGTTGATCGTTAGGCCGGATGTTGATTTCGGGCAAGAAAGCGATCGAGTTCTCGTTGCGCGGGCGGTTGACCGGTAAAGACCTCTACATATTCGGGAATACGCTGCAGGCGTACCGCAAGGTCTTCATCTGTCTGCATCGAGATATAGCCGATTTGCACCAGATATGTGGTTCTCGCACGGGTATCGGCCAAACGCTCGTTCTGGCCAAAGCGCATAAACATTTGTTTAAGCGCATCAAGACGTTGTTCGTCGGCAGACTGTATTTCCCTAAGCAATGCCGGGGACCGGACGGACCAGCCCCGAATGGCAAATTCAAATTTGGCGTCAAACAGTTCCGGCTTTAACCAGCAGTCAATGACATTGAGCATCGCCTCGGTCACGGTTTCGGCAAATGCCTCTGTCTGTTTGATGAGGTTGCCGGTGTTTTTCGCGCGCCATTGCGTAATCAAGGCATCCAGCAGTTCCTTCCGATCCTTGAAGAACCAGTAGAAACTTGTTCGTGACAGGTTAAGCCGCTTGGCAAGGGTTTGAATTTTAACCCCGTCCACCCCGGTTTCAAGCAATGCGTCATAAGCCGCATTCAGCCAGACCTCGGGCGAACCGCGCCAGCCACCATTTTGTGATTGTTCTTCCATGGCTTCAGTCCATAGCAAACTGCAGGGCGCACAACAAGCAAACTACACATGAATGTACTATAAATATACATCTATGAACTTAAAATTGACATAAGTGTACATTTATCCATATGGTTGAGAAGAGAGAGTTCGAAACCGGAGTTCCCGCACATGTCCAACGATCCCATTCTTCAGCCCTATCAGCTCAAGCATCTTACCCTGCGCAACCGGATTATGATGACGTCTCATGAGCCTGCCTATCCAGAGGATGGCATGCCAAAGGAACGCTACCGCGCTTATCACGTGGAACGCGCAAAGGGTGGTGTGGCGATGACCATGACAGCGGGGTCTGCTGCGGTATCCAAGGACAGCCCGCCGGTTTTCAACAACCTGCTTGTCTATAAGGACGAAGTTGTGCCGTGGATGAAGGATCTGACCGACGCCATTCACGAACACGGTGCGGCGGTGATGATCCAGTTAACCCATCTTGGCCGTCGGACCCGGTGGGATAAAGAATTCTGGTTGCCGGTTGTGTCGCCATCACACAACCGCGAAGCATCCCATCGTGCCTTTCCCAAAAAGATGGAAGACTGGGACATTGAGCGGATCATTAAAGATTATGCCGATGCAGCCGAACGGATGAAAGCGGGCGGCATGGATGGGATTGAGCTTCAGGCCTATGGCCACTTGATGGATCAGTTCTGGTCGCCGCTGACCAATGATCTTGATGGCCCATATGGCGGGGGCATCGATAACAGGTTGCAGTTTACCTTTGACGTTCTTACCGAAATTCGCAAACGGGTCGGTCCCGATTTCATCGTTGGTGTGCGCTATTCCGGGGATGAGTGCCTTGAAGGTGGTCTGACAAAAGAAGACGGTCTGTCGATCTCAAAGCGCCTGAAAGACAGCGGGATGATTGATTTTCTCAATGTGGTTCGGGGCCATATTGACACCGATGCGGGTCTTACCGATGTGATTCCGATCCAGGGCATGGCAAATTCGCCGCATCTTGACTTTGCCGGTGAAATTCGGGCTGCGACCAACTTCCCAACTTTCCATGGAGCAAAAATCCCCGATGTCGCAACCGCACGTCATGCGATTGCCTCGGGCAAGGTCGATATGGTCGGCATGACCCGTGCGCATATGACCGACCCGCATGTTGTGCGCAAAATCATCGAGAAACGCGAAGAGGAAATTCGACCCTGTGTCGGCGCGAACTATTGCCTTGACCGTATTTATCAGGGTGGAGCGGCCTATTGCATCCACAATGCGGCGACCGGGCGTGAACTCGACATGCCCCATATCATCCCAAAAGTGGAAACCCGCAAAAAGGTTGTGATTGTCGGCACAGGTCCTGCGGGGTTGGAGGCGGCACGGGTTGCAGGTGAACGCGGACATGACGTTGTTGTCTTTGAAGCCGCCGACAAACCGGGCGGGCAGGTGCGGTTAACCGCGCAAAACGAACGCCGTAAGGAAATGATCAGCATCATCGACTGGCGCATGAACCAGTGTGCGCAGCATGGTGTCACCTTCCACTTCAATACATGGGCGGAAGTTGACACCGTTCAGGCCGAAAATCCAGACGTTGTGATTATTGCAACCGGCGGCTTGCCCGATACCGAAGTGCTGTCACGCGGCAACGATCTGGTGGTTTCTTCGTGGGATATTATTTCCGGTGACGTCAAGCCGGGGACCAATGTTCTGGTGTTTGATGACGCAGGCGATCATTCAGGACTTCAGGCCGCCGAACTTATTGCGCAGTCTGGTGCAAAGGTCGAAATCATGACCCCGGACCGTTCATTCGCACCGGAAGTCATGGCGATGAACCTTGTTCCCTACATGCGCTCCATGCAAAAACTCGATGTGACGTTTACGGTGACATATCGTCTGGCGGCGGTTGAGAAAGACGGCAATTATCTGACGGCCCATGTCGGAAGTGACTATGGTGGCGTCGCCAAACAGCGCACGGTTGATCAGGTGGTGATCAATCATGGGACCATTCCGCTTGATGATCTTTACTTTGAGCTCAAATCGGCATCCTCAAACCATGGCGAGATGTCGCATGATCAACTGATTGCCGGAACGCCCCAGTCAGTTGTGCGCAACGCGAACGGAAATTTCCAGTTGTTCCGCATTGGTGATGCGGTATCCGCACGCAATACACACGCGGCGATTTATGATGCGCTACGGCTGCTAAAAGACATTTAAGCGGTCGGCTCAGGTCGCTTGTACGATGACCCAATGAACAGGCGCGTGCCGCACATCATCTGCGGCACGCATCCAAGGTCAGGATTAGTCCGGGGTGCCCCAAACGCCGGTTTGTGCAGCCTCATGGGCATATGTCCGAAGAGGTTTTGGTTTACGGCCAAGGATCTGTTCAATGTCGCCTGTCGGTGTTTTGTTCCGACCGTCCAGAACTTCTGAAAACAGATAGCGGATCAAACCTCGGACGTCGTCGGGTACGCCATCCTGTTCAAGGCCAGCATCAAGCTGGTCAAGTGTGATGGGAACAAAGGCAATGTCGCGGTTAGCAGAACTGGCGATGATGGCGGTTGCTTCTTCAAAGGTCAGGACATCAGGCCCTGAAAGCTCGTACGTCTTGCCAATATGTGCCGGGTCAAGAAGGGCTGTGACCGCACATTCGGCGATGTCGTCGGCATCAACGAACGGCTCGGGAATGTCGCCGGCAGGCAGGGCAAGTACGCCGTTTTGAAGATAAGGCAGGAACAGGTCTTCGCTAAAGTTCTGGAAGAACCAATTGGCCCGGAGCACGGTCCAGTCAGCCCCCGAATTTCGCAATGTGCGTTCCGCATCCTGTGCAGCATCTTCCCCACGGCCCGACAACATCACAAGTCGTTTCGCACCATGGCTTAGGGCGCGGGCTGCAAAATCAGCGATGATCTGATCCGAGCCGGGAGCAGCCAGATCAGGCTGAAACGTGACATAAACGGCATCAATGTCGCGTAAGACATCATCCCATGTGTTGGGCTTCGTCCAGTCAAACGATGGCGTGGTGCTGCGCGATACAGCACGTACCGAGTGGCCAAGGTTTTGCAGTTGTTCAGCGACACGTCGGCCGGTTTTGGCCGTTGCGCCAAGTACGAGAAAACGGGTTTTTACTGTCATTTTAGGGCTCCTGACATTGGGGTTTTAAATATGATAAATCCTCACATTTGCTAAATGTGATAAATCCTCGTATTCTGTTCGTCAAGAGAGTTGACAGGGAACCGGCCTGTTGCTGTTGTCTAAAAACAGTTAGATAAGCTTATGAAAACAGGACGTAAGTATTTGTCAGATAACGCGAAAAAGATGCGCCGTGCCCCCACGCAAAAAAGAAGCCGCGAGCGGGTGCAAAACATCCTTAAGGTGGCGTGCGAGCTGATTGCATTGCAGGGAAGTGATGGGATGAAGATGGGAGAACTCGCAGAAAAGGCGGGAGTCTCCATCGGATCGCTGTATCAGTATTTTCCCGATAAGGCGGCGATCATTCATGCGCTGGCCGATCGCTACAACGATGAATCCCGCCACTGTATCGAAGAAGCCCTGTCAGCGGTCACGTCTGCGCACAACTTGATCGCGGCTTTTGATCAGCTGATCGACACCTATTTCGAACTGTTCCTTGCCGAACCGGTCATATGCGACATCTGGACGGGTACGCAGGCCGATAAGACGCTGCGTGATATGGAGCTTGAAGTCAGTCGGGAAAATGGTGCGTTCCTTGCCCGGACAATCGCGCGGTTGCGCAATGAACAGACTGCCGACCCGTCCATTTCGGCCCGGTGTCTTTTGATTATGAGCATGGGGGAGGCTACCATGAGATTGGCGATTTCCGTTCCAATTGACGAAGGTCGCGAAATTGTTGGCAGCTATAAGCGCATGACGCGCCGTGAAATCACTGAAATGCTTGATGCGTCCTAGGAACGGTTATGCGCGGCCTGTCGTGAATGGTTTTGGTCCCGGACGTCCGAGCAGGAAGCCTTGCACATAATCGACCTTGTGCTCTGTCAGGAAGTCGAGTTCTTCCTGTCGTTCGATGCCTTCGGCAATAACCTCGATGCCGAGCTGTTTGGCAAGGTCGATCAGTTTGCTGACAATGGCCTGTTTGTAGTTGTCATGATCAACGTGGTCGATCAGCTCGCGGTCAATTTTAATGATGTCCGGACGCAGATCCGGCAACATGTTGAGCGTCGAATATCCTGACCCAACATCATCAAGTGCAACCCTGAAACCTGAGTCCCGATATGATCGCAGGATGTGGCCAAGATGCGACGTGCTGCGGACTTTTTCGGTTTCAATGACTTCAAAGACAATGCTGCTGCGGTCAATTTGGCATTCTTCGACCACCTCGATGGTGGATCGCAGGCAGAAATCGGGATCGTAAATCGAACTCGGCGTGAAATTGATAAACAGATTGCCAGTCACGCCTGCCTTATGAGCATTGCGCACGTTTGCCGCACGCGCGGCGCGGTCAAGCTGGAACAAAAGTGTCGCGGATTGTGCGGCGTCAAACAGTTGCCCAGGTGTAATTTCGCTGCCGTCTGCGGCAACACCCCGCAGTAGGCATTCATGTCCATAGGGGGCGGTGAAGTCGCTGATCGGGAAGATCGGCTGAAATGCTGAATTCAGGCGGCTTTCGCGCAAAACATCTCCCAGCCATTCCGCACCAATCGCAGCCCTGATCGCATTCAGGCTTGTGATCCGGGAAATGTCATCGATTTCCGGTGACTGTTTGGGAGGCATGATCAATGCTTTGGTTGCGGCCATTTCTTCGGGCAGAAGATCTTTTGAAATCACATCAATCAGGTCACGCAACCCCGGGCGGGAATAGTTAATGGTCAATGTTGCAACGGATGCCGTCTTCTCAACGGGAAGGTCGATAGACTTGGCCGCGGCAAGAATTTTGCCCGTTATGTGTGACACCGGTGGCCATAAAAACAACTGACCTTCTTTCGGGGCGATTTCCGGAATGGAATCACATTTTTTGCAGTAGGTCACTTGTTCCTCCCCGGTACCGTCTTTGCCCAACATACTGAACGAAAAGAGATTAGGTGGCAATTTGAATGGCTCATCACTGTGCCATTTGGGCCTTGCTGTGCCAAAGCACGAGAGCCCAGATTGGAAAAAATTCAATTCTAAAGGGATAAATCAGGGGAAGCAGCACGTCAAATATCGATGGTGAACAAATCGATGGTTTGTTGGCGACCACGAATGTCAAAGGTGCCAAGCGCACGAAAGTCGACACCGGCGTCTGCAAGCTCATGACATAGCGCACGTGTTGTTTCACTGATCAGTATTTCAGTGCCAGTTTCCTTGTTCATGTTTTCAAGCCGCGATGCCAGATTGGCAGCATCCCCCTGAATGGTAAAATCGACCCGGTCACGTGAGCCGACCGGCCCGGCAACCACAGGGCCGGTATGAATGCCAATTCTGGTTTCGATTTTTTGATGACCTGCAAACAGATGTTTACGGCTAAGTTTTTGCATGGCAATGGCCGCGCGCACGGCATTTGCCGCGTGATCAGGATCATCATGGACAACATTGAAGGCAGCATGCAGCGCGTCACCAACATAGTTAAGTACCGCCCCGCCATGATCGCGGATCGGGGCATTCACCAGATCAAAATATTCATTGAGTAACGAGATAACTTCTGCCGGTTCAAGTTGTTCTGCCATGCGGGTAAAGCCGCTGATGTCGGTGAACATTACTGTCGCATAACGCAACTCGCCCGATGCACGTGGGTCATCGTTGCGTTCACGTTCCATCGCCAGATTGACAACATCCTGACTGACATAGCGTTCAAAAGCCCGGCGCATGCGGTCCTTTTCCGATAGGCCTTCGGCCATGCGGTTAAATTCAAAGGCCAGTTTTCCGGCTTCGTCGTCGCTGGTGACGGCAATGCGGGTGTCTATCTTGCCCTGGCCGATGTCACGAACCGCCTCGGTCAGGCGGCTTATGGGGGATGTCAGGGTGCGGTTGATGAAATACAGGCACAGAACAGCGGCTGTTTCGGTGGCGATGACATCCAAAATCACGGCCTGTTCGACACTTAGGCCCTGCGTTGCGCGAATGTCACGAAAGACCGTCAAGTCCAAAAGAATGGCCATTGACGAAATCAAGGTCAAGGCAAGGATAACAACCGCCAGCCGATGACCAATTCGCGCGCGACCGGGACGGAAATTAAACCCCCAATTCTTATGGATGTCGTGCTTGATTGTTTCGCTGCATGCGGCAGCGGCAAAGAAGGCGTAAATCGCAAAATGGGCAGCATAGGCAAAGCTGAACCAAAGGCTGCCATAGATTTTCAGGATGGTTGGCACCTGTGCGGAAAGTTCCGGGTAGGTGTTGAAAATGCCAAGCCCAAACGCCGCAACAGAATAGATCAGCCCAACACAAAACGCCCATATGGATGAAGCAAGCGCAAGCTGCCGTAGCCTGCGCAAACCCGGGCTAAGGCGCTGGGACGAGTTGCTGTGCAACCCTGTAATCATTTTGCTGATTGGGCGGAATAAAAACCATGCACCAATCGCATTTAACCCGACCAGAATGGTGATATTGACAAGGGCCGCACGCCAGATCAGGGATGTGTTTCCGGAAATCAGGACATACGCCCCAGAAAAACACACATCAATAATTGCCATACCAATCATCGCAACGACATAGCGCGCGACAAAGGGTGCCGATGCGGATTGATCGGTGCTCGCTGTTGTCGGGCGCAAAATGCTTTGTGCGATGTTGCTCATATCCTGGATCACGGATTTTCCTGTTGTGTTCAATTCATACGAGAAGAGCGGCAATCAGGTTCATTTCATCTTGATTAGATGCAGGAAAGTCCGGTTGGCAGGATGCCTTGCTGCACTTATGATGATGTAGAGCAGATAGGAAAATCATGCAGTTTAGTCTTCGACAGTATCAGGCAGAGGCAGCAAGCCACAACCACACTGATTTTCACCAGATTATCATTTCCGATCTTGGTCTTCTGGAGATGGAAATTGAAGGCCGTGGCGGTCAAGTGCGCGGCACAAAGATGGCCTTTGTACCCGCCGGTGATACGCATGCCTACCGAGCAGAGGGATTAAACAGGTTTCTTGTGCTCGATATCGATATCGCCGTTACCCAGCGGACGGGCATTGAAATGCTGTGGCGTCGTAACACCAATGCATCACCTTATTTTCAAATGGCGACGGGGCAACAGGCAGCTATTTCGACCCTATTGCAGATTTTGTCACTAACCACACACAATAGAAATCAGATCAGATTGCCGAGCCGGGTTGGCGGATGCGGCGCCATGATTGATGATTTAACTGATGAAGAAGGGATTGTTTGCGACGGTTTACGGCGCATTCTGTCGGGGACGTCGGCAGCTTTGGTGACGTCGACAAATGGTTCGGGTTTGCCTGGTGTTTTGCCATCCCGTTTGCAACGCGTTCTCGATTGGGCCGACGTGCGAATGGCCGACCCGATTACGGTTGGGGATATGGCTGCTGTCGCGGTTCAGTCGGAAAGCAGCTTCTTTGTCAGTTTTCAGCGATATCTTGGCACAACGCCGATGCGCTGGCTTACCGAGCAACGCTTGCTTGCTGCACGCCAATTATTGCTTGGTTCTGATGATCACACCTCAATCGGGGTACTGGCATCACAGGTTGGGTTTACCGATCAAAGCGCATTCTCGCGCGCGTTTTCACGCCGCTTCGGACATCCCCCAATCAGGATACTCCGCCAACTACCCGATCAGGTTTGCGACATTTAACCGCTTAAAAATCAAAAGAAGCTTTTGTCGGATCGATTGCAATTGTGAGCCATTACTCAGAATAATTTTGCGCGCCGTTCTTGGCAAAGCGGAGGTGCTACCGACCATCGTCGTTGGATGTTTGCTGATGTTGGCCGGGGGGGGGGCGGTGGATGGAGTGATGCTGTGCTTACGGCGAAAGGCATAACATTATAGCCTTTCATTCATCCGATAGCCTTTATCAAAGTCTTGTAATCATCAGAGATGAGGTGGCCAGCACTCACATTTACGTGACCATACGTAGTAATACATATATTTGTGCTGTGCAGCGTTATGTAAATGACTTATAGTCGCCCGGTACTTGGGGAGGGGGCGTTTGTAATATTTTACGCACCAAGGACACGTACATGACGCAGGTAAAAGCTGATATTGCACAGGATTTAAAATTGGCAATGTCGGCCGCCGAGTTTGACAGGGCGGCCAAAATTGGTGCCCGAATTCTACGGATGCACCCAAAGCGGACCGATATACAGCTCATGACAGCTGTGAGCGAAATGCAGGGAAAGAACCCTTTGCAGGCCGGGCAGAGATTACGACGTATCTTCCGCACATTACTTCCGAATGACCGTTTTTTTGGGCCTGTATCGCAGAATCTTCTGCAATATTCTTATATCACAAATGACTTTAGTTCAGTCGAGTTGGTGATGGAAGAACGCCATCGCGCCGCGCCGCAGTATTCCGTTTTTGCCTTGATGCTTGCGGATGTCATTTTCCGTCATCAATGCAAGTTAAGCCCGGGGCGCAGTTATGCGCCAAAACTGGCTCAGGCAATTGGACTTCTGGAAAACATGGCACCGTCTGACCCGTGCTATCGAGACATGCAAACACTTTTGGCGCGGATTTATCTGTATAAAGAAGAGCATGAAAAAGCGTTTCCATTGCTTGAAAATATCACCCAAAAGCAACCCCAAAACAGGGCGTTACGTGAACTGTTGGCGTCCAGTTATGCGATTGCTGGGGAAGTCGAAAAAGCCGTTTCAACCAGTCTTGCAATCATCTATGATTTTCCTGATGCAGGGGCGCAGCCTTTTATCATTATTTCATTTATGCGCCCGCAATCCATGCCGGAAAACGCACGCGAGGTTCTGACTGAGATTGCCATCAACTCGCAAAACGATGCGGAACAGGTTTATAAGGCGTCATTTGCGTTGGCGCGGATGGATGAGGCCGATGGCAATATGAAGTCGGCATTCGACTGGTATCAAACCGGACATGCTGCGAGCCGCAAAGCTCGCCCAATTGATATGGTCGCAGAGTTCCACGAAATGAACCGTGTCGCCGAATTTGCGCGCAACGCTGTCGCTGACGATCTTGGTGACGCTAAAGGCGCCTCGTTTGAGAGAGAAGATGGCCCTCAGCCGATCTTTATCGTTGGTATGCCCCGTTCAGGGACAACATTGACTGAACGGATACTCGGTGCACACCCTGACGTTTATGCAGCAGGTGAAATCGGTGACCTTGCTCGGGCTCTGGCCGAGGTTATTGGGCCATGTTCTTTTTCTGAACAGATTGCACGGCTGAACAAGAAAACCATCGCTGAAATTCGCAAACGTTATCTTGCGGCGATGAAGGCATATGCCCCGAATGCACGATTTATCACCAACAAGACACCTGCTAACTTTTTGCGATTAGAAGCGATCCGCCGTATATTTCCAGAGGCGCCGATCATTCACACGCATCGTCATCCGTTGGCAACGTGTCTTTCTATCTATACAACGCCGTTTGCTGTGCCGATGCGCTTTGCTGATGATCTTGGTGATTTAGCTGATTACTATCGTGGCTATAATACTCTGATGAACGTGTTCTTTGAAACCGATCAGCGTGGAATGCTTTATGACCTGTGCTATGAAGATTTGGTCGCAAATCCCGAATCTGTTGCCAAGGATTATCTCGCTCATTGCGGATTGGACTGGCATGAGAAATGCCTTGAATTCTATCGCGACGGTAAGACATCGACAACTGCAAGCATGATACAGGTGCGTCGCCCGATTAATAAGGATTCGCTTGGCAAGTGGCAACGGTTTGAGCCCTTTATCGGGCCACTTGCCGATCTGGTTGCCGACATCGCAGTGCCTGATAAAAAAGCACATAAGAAATCGACCCGCAAAACGTTTGCGGCGTGACGTCATTGGGGCTTTCGGGGTAGAAAGGTTTCTTGCAAGATCAAGAACCCGAAAATGCCGGAGCGCCCAAATGATCCATAAAATCCCAAAAGCAGAGCTGCACTTGCATCTTGAAGGTGCGATGACGCCGGCGCTTGTACGGTCCTTTGCCATGCGAAATGGCCTTACGTTGCCTGCTGGGATTTATGATGATCAGGATCGGTATATCTGGTCGGATTTTCCCGAGTTTCTCATGAGTTTTGATAAGGCAAGTGCCGCGATCCGCACGAAGCAAGATTATGCCGATCTGACGTATTTCTATCTGACCGAGCAGGCCAAATCAGGTGCGCTTTATGTCGAGCTGTTCTGTTCACCAACCCATGCGGCTGAATGCGGGATTTCGTTTGGTGATCACCTTGAAGGGGTTGTCGATGGCATTGATCGTGCAGAAAAGGAGTGCGGCATCATTGGCCGGGTCATTATGACCTGCGTGCGCCATGTCGGCGGTGACATCGCTGTTGAAGTTGCCAAAGACACTGTTGCATGCGGCCACCCCTATGTCGTTGGCTTTGGCATGGGCGGTAATGAAAGCATGTTTTCGCAAGAAACCTTTTACCCGGCATTCAAGATTGCCGCAGATGGCGGTCTTGGCTGCACGACCCATGCGGGCGAGGTGCAAGGTCCGCAGAGTGTTTGGGATGCGATTGATAAACTGCCAGTGACCAGAATTGGGCATGGTGTTCGCTCAATCGAAGACCCGAAACTGGTTGAGACCCTTGTTAAGCGTGGCATCGTTCTTGAGGTGTGCCCGGGATCAAACATCGCACTTTCGGTTTATCCCGATTTCGCAGCCCATCCGTTGCGTAAACTTTATGAGGCTGGCGTCAAGGTGACGCTGGGATCTGACGATCCGCCGTTCTTCCACACAAGTTTGGCCGATGAATATCAGTGTGCACAGGATGATTTTGGGTTCAGTGATGCGGAACTTCTTGGCATTACCCGAACCGCCCTTGAAGCGGCCTTTGTCGATGACGACACCAAAGCTAAGCTGATCGCAAAGCTTTGACCACGTTTCTGCTGCCTATGACAGCAAGGTGAGTTCTGTCCTAAATGAAAAGCGCCCTGTCAGAAGGGTGCTTTTTAAATGATGCGTGCAGTGTTGGATTACCAGCGCGTTTTCCCCAGAAGCTTTTCGCCAAGCGGCGTCAGGTTTGCCCGGTCATAGCGGGTTTGTTCCCAGTTGCGTGGATCACCTGGGAAGGCATGGCCGCGGGCGGGAAGACGTTCAGACCAGCTTTTGACCCGCCAGTCGACAAGGTCCTGTTCCTCGGGCGTTGCCGGTGCCATCGAGATATATTGTGCAATACGTGATTGATCCGACCGGTTGGCGCGAATGCCATGCGCCAGCAAGCTGTTGAAAATCACAAGATCGCCAGTCTTCATCGCTATGCGCTTTGGTTCATAGGGGATGCTGTCCATATCCGGGCGGAACGGGTCGCGACCTGATGGTGCCGTTTTGCGCCATTGCTCAAAATTGGCAAATAAATCAGGCACGCATTGAAAGCCGCCCATATCGTCGGTGGTATCAACCAGCGATAAAACACCCTGCACATTAATTGGCAAAGGATCGGCCGTCGTATCTGCATCCCAGTGAATGAAGCCGTCAAATGCACGTTTACCTGTATTGGGCGTGTTCAGGTTGGCTCGATCAATCGACACCCAAAGATCAGTTCGATCCCAAATATCAACAAAGGCGTCGTAAACGCGCTGTGTCTGACGGTTGTCCCAAAGTGTCTGATGATTGTAGACTTCGACCATGCCTGAATTGTTCAGTTCGGTCATTGCATGATCGCGCATTTGCGGCCGGCTCCAACTGGCCGGATCATTCGGGTCCATTTCCTGAAATTCCCACAGGAAATCGCGGGTCGCACGGACCTGTTCATCGGGAACCGCATTTGGCACGACGACATAGCCATAGGTCTGCCAATGGGTAAAATCATCCTCGGATAAAACGCGAAGCGGTAACGTCTTTGCAAGGTCGCGCAACTGTGCACCACGAACCTCCTTAACCGACGCATTGCCGGGACGATCGGCATTGGGGGTGTTTGACATTGGGGCGTTTGCCAGCATCGACATTGCGGTATCTCCCGAGTGCTTTGTTTGTGACAGGTTGAATTCTAACCTCTGACTCGGGAATTTGCCCACTGACAGCACGGACAAATACTGATACTATTCGGTCAATATTATCCAATATGTATGCCGTATAAGCGTGATTGGTATTTAAATGAAATTGCTGTTTGAGCATGTCCAGATTGCAGCAGATCGGTCTTGGAAGGGATTGCACCGTAATTTGGAAGCAATTCCGTTCGAATGGCATTTCCATCCGGAATATGAATTAACCCTGACGCTAGGCAGCCATGGACAGCGATACGTGGGTGACCATATCGGGACGTATGGCGAGGATGACCTGGTTCTATTGGGGCCGAATTTACCCCACACATGGCACTCAAAAAATGCCGGCCCACCGTCGGTAACGCCGGGTGGTATGCGTGCTCATGACGCAGCCCTTCAGGTTAAGGGACGGCGTAAGGGGCATCAGGCGTTTGTTTTCTGGTTCACGGTGGACTGGATCAATTCGATCTGCAAAACCATCCCCGAATTATCATCGTTGGAAAAAATCCTGCTTCTGTCACGGCGTGGGGTGAAGTTCGATGCAAAAATTGCGCGTAAGGTGGCGAAGCTTGCTGCAAATTTTGATCAGGGAAAGCCGGCAGATCAGCTTGTGCTTTTGATCGAAGTGCTGCGCACCTTGATTGATGCCAAAGACCTCAAGCCGTTGGCCTCTGATCGGTTTAATGCCGATGTTCCGGGTCGCGACGATGCCAGTCGGCTCGGCAAGGTGCTTGATCAATTGCATGGTGCCTATGTCGAGCCCGTCAGCAGTCGTGTGATCGCACAAAATGCAGGTATGAGCGAACGCACATTGCGGCGCTTTTTTCAGCGCCATATGGGCACAAATATTCAGGATTATCTAATGGGGTTGCGGCTTGGGCGTGCGGTCAGTCTGTTGCTGTCATCAGATATGCCGATTTATTGCGTAGCGGAGGAAGCCGGTTTTCAGAATCTGTCACACTTTAACCGTCAGTTCCGTCGTCATCGTGGCGTTGCGCCAAGTGCATTTCGTAAAATGCGTTTTGACGGGGTAGAAATCAGCACGTCATCCCGGTGAGTTGTTGGGGATGTCAGCCAGCGGTTGAAAGCCACTCGGCATGATGGCGTGAAACATGCAAATCAAATGCTGCCCAGAATTGATCGCGAAGATAGTCCTGCTCTTGCAGGATTTCATGCCGGGCTTCGGGAATTTCGCACATGGTCACATTGGGATGGTTGCCAAAAAGGTCATTTGTTGTGGTGTTTGACACAACCTGATCGTTGCCAGCGAGAACCATGGTGATAGGCGGCAGTTCCATGGCGCCTGAAGGTGTCGCAAGTTTGCTCATGAGGTTGGCCTGAGTACGAAAACAGGCATCAAGCCACCCTGCAGAAACGCCGCCGATGACAAGGTCTGGCTGGGCTGTCAGCAGCGCAACATTGCGAGCATATCGTTCGGCATCAGACGTTAAAAGGTTTTCCGGCTCAAATGCATTCAGCGGTGACAATGCCTTTTGACCCGGAAGGTATTGCTGATCAAAACCGTATCGGCATAGGCTGGCGGATAAGAACTGTGCCGCAATCGCCAGCCAATCCGGACCACCCATGCCAAAAAACGGCGCCAACATCACAACACTTTTCCAAAGATCTGGTTGGGATAGTAGCATCTTCATGGCCACGAGCCCGCCCGTCGAATGGGTTAAAAGCATTTGGCACGTTATGTCATGCTGATCTTTGATATGGGCCATAATACACGCGGTATCAGACACATACTCCATGACATCTTTGATATAGCCCATGATGGGATCTGACGTCGCGCGATCAGAACCACCTTGCCCGCGGAAATCAAACGTGACGCAACCCAACCCACGTTTAGCAAGATCCACGGCAGTTTCTTGATATCGTTCGATATATTCGCCTCGCCCCTGCAGAATAAGGACATAGGCATCCAAATTATCCCTAGAAGGAGGGCTTATGCCATAGCGTAACCGCACGCCATCTTTATTGGTTACGTGATGCAGGGAGAAATTCATTCAAATGCCTGTCTCAAGTTCCGTTCAAGCCGACGTCAAAACCGCATATCTATTCTACGGGATTTGGGGTCGCCGGGGCACGTGACACAGCGATGAAATGCATGATTTTTTCCATCATGGTGTCAAAATCCGGGTTGAACGTCGCACGTCGCAGGGTTCCGGGTGTCGCACCGTCAACAAGGTTGCGTTCTCCGTAAACGGCATCGGGTGCTGTTTGGCAGGTTTCCTTGTCTTCTTTGTTGTCATAGTGGCCGCAATCAGGATGTTTGCCATCAAGCCCATAAACAGGATCGTTCGGCGAAAGAGTAATACCGGTATGAGCATGGTTTAACGTTCTGAAGTCCGCATTTGCAGACTTAACAACGTCAATACCGTCACATTGGGTTTGTTCGTCGGGGATTTCGATTTCCCCTTGATACCAGACCATATGACGGTTTGGGACAGTCACCTTTTCACAGAAGAAATCAAGTGCGACAAGCGGGTCGATGGTTTGGTCATCCGAACTGACCGCAACGAATACCGGAATGTCGACAGCGCCAATTGATCCATCGCGATAGGGGGAGGTGAGCAAATGAAACTCTGCCGCACCATTCATCGCCATCGAGCCATATTTCCCCGGATCATTGTTTTCACCCTTGCCCGCCCAATTTTTGACATAGCGGACATAGGGGGTGAGCCATGCCATGCCGCTGCGCGCAGAAAAGCCGGGCGATAGCATGACAAGGGCGTTCAGGCGATCATCGTGATCAGCCATATCATAGTAACGCCCAATCAGGGCCGCACCGGTTGAAAAGCCGATGGGAATGATCTGTTCTACTTCCGGGCCAAACGATTCAACACCGAATTTAACCGTATCCATCCAGTCCTGATACGCAACGTCCATAAGGTCGGCGGGAACCGTGCCATGCCCAGGCAACAACACACCATGGAACGATGCGCACGGGTATTTATCGCGCAAGGCATCGCGTACATCACTTAACCAATATGGACTGTCCGTAAGCCCATGGACCATGACAAAGCCCAGATTTTCGCCGCGCGATAAGGTGACATCACCATCCGCACAGGAATTTCGGTCTGGCGCAATGTCGTAAGGCGCGCGCATTTCAACAACTTCATCCAGACTGAACGATCCAAACGGCTGTTTTTCATCGGCGAAGCGCGTGCTTTCTAACACCGTGCGAATTTGACTTCGGGTGTTTTTGACATAGTCAGGAAATGCACCATTGGGCGAGGGGGCCTGAACGGCCATGCCAGATGGGGAAAGGGCATCGGCGTTGGCGGCCTGTATTGTGCTTATCCCCGCAAGCAGGCCGGTTGCGATACTGATGGAACAAAGTCGTAATCCTATCGCGTGACGGACGGACATGGGGCATCTCCAGAACTGGGGCGAGTGTGTTGATCAATTGCAACCTTAACGCGGGCATCGATCATGTGCGAGCAACAAAAAAAGCGGCCTTTATCAGACCGCTTTGAAAGTATGTCGACTTTCGGCACCGAGATATCATGGTGTGTCTTGGTTATTCCATGATTTCCCAGCTATGGGTGATCTCTGCCGCCTTGGACAGCATGATCGAGGCTGAGCAATATTTTTCCGCAGATAATTCAACAGCCCGACCGATTTTAGCTTCGTTCAGGTTATCCCCCTTCACCTTGAAATGCAGGTGAATCTTGGTGAAAACCTTAGGATCGGTTTCAGCACGTTCGGCTTTGACATCGGTTTGCACATCCAGAACGTTCTCGCGCCCTTTTTTAAGGATATGAACGACATCAATTGATGAACATCCGGCAATGCCCAGAAGAAGCATTTCCATCGGGCTTGGGCCAAAGCCATTTTCCCGGTCCCCATCCATGACGACACCGTGGCCACTGCCGCTGGTGCCTGTGAAGGTCAGGTTCTCAAGCCACTTTACCCGTGCTTCCATGATCAAAATTCCTGTTTTTGAAAAACTGTTGACCCATCGTCTAGCGCGGTTGGCGCGTGCCTGCAAGTTACGATCAGTTTTGTCCCCACAACACAGCGCGGGATTAATGCGACCGTTGGTGGTAAACTGTTATTGGAGTTTTTACTTTCCGGCGTGATACTTACGTCAGAATTAGACCCTTATGGCTTAAGGAGTATAGGTCATGTCGCAGGATGCAGCTCGCAGCAAAAGCCGTTTCATGATGGGCATGGAACATGTGCTTCGCGAAATCAATCACGAGATCATTAGTCCGGCAATTCCCGATATGTCGGTTGAAAACGCCGTGCCACTGATGATTACGGTCGCCCGTTTGCGTGCGGAATACCTGAAGTACGCGTTCAAATTAAGTGCAGACCGTACCGACCAGCATCCCACTGAGGAAGAACTTGCCAAGCTAAAGCATCTTCGCGAAACCTATCAGGAAATGCTGGCTGCTGCGCGTGAGCTGGAACATTGCATCGACCGTGGTTATATCGATCTGCCGGTTTCGGCGGCAAAATCATAGTTGATTATACCTCTCCATAAGAATTATAATGACTTATTCTTCTGTATATGTAATGGCTTGCGCATAAAGACAAAGACCGAAAAACAAGGTCTGCTGGGTTTGGGACATCACTGAAAATACCAACGTGGGAGTGCGCCGTATTTCGGCGTTACGGGTGTATTGTCAATAAGTCCTGAAGTTACTGCGACGGCGGCATTGTCGCGCGATAGTCTTATTCTTCTTGAACGATCCAGTCTTAAGGTCGTGCATGCCAACCCGGCTGCGGCAA
Organism: Thalassospira sp. GB04J01; assembly: GCF_000751115.1. Classification (NCBI taxonomy): domain Bacteria; kingdom Pseudomonadati; phylum Pseudomonadota; class Alphaproteobacteria; order Rhodospirillales; family Thalassospiraceae; genus Thalassospira; species Thalassospira sp. GB04J01. The sequence goes on from NZ_CCDX020000004.1 coordinate 194,150, forward strand.
CGTATCTTGAAGATGCCAAGTCCGTTATGCGGGCAGGAACAGAAATTAAACAGTTCCTTGCCTATCTTGCCAAGAATGGTGAATTCGTCAGTGGCGATGGTGTTGGCGCCGTGCGTGATGCACTGGCAAGTATTTCAGCAGGTAAACAGGCCGATTTGCCCGGATTTCGGTTGTCCGGCAAGACATTCACGTGGCATTGCGCCCAGGGTCCGTCAGATACGACAGCACTTGTTTTGCGCGATGCTGGCAAGGCGCAGGAACTTGCCAAGGCACTGGCCGACCACAAAATCTTCATTCAGCACCTGATTGATGTCCTGCCCACGCCAGTTTACATCAAAAACCTTGATGGGGTGATCAGCCGCTGCAATGGGGCATTTGCAGCGTTTTTCGAACAAAAGCCGGAAGATGTCATCGGGGCAAAGTTCAGCAAAATAGCCCCGGAAGGCCTCAATAAGACGGTCACCGACCACGAAGCACCGCTTTTAAAGCAAGAAGGTCAGGTGCGTGATGAAATTGCCTTCATGCTTGGCGATCAGGAACGTGTTGCATTATTTGCCGCATCAAGTCTTAAGGCACCAAGTGGCGCCATCGCAGGTACAATCGGATCCTTGATTGATGTCAGTTCGCTTAAAAAGGCCCAGACAGAGGTTGCGGAAGCAACTCAGCGTCTGACAGGACTTCTTGAAAGTGCGCCGGTCGGGGTTGCGATCTCAAACCGTGATGACGGTGTTTTCCGCTTCTTTAATCGCACATTTGAAGCCCTGCTTGATATCACCGGGGTCAAAGACCCAACTGATTCCATTTTGCTGTCAGAACGCTACCGTAAGCAGTCGCTTAAAGACATGGACATGCTTGGCGAACTGAAAGATGTCGAGTTGCGATTGCGGCGCCCTAGCATGTCAGAAGCCCGTTGGTTGAAGACGTCGCTTGAGCCGCTGACGTTCGAAGGCGAAGAAGCCGTTCTGTGGTGGACAAGTGACATCACCAAGCAAAAGCACGCCGCACGCGAACTTCAAAACAAAGCCAATAATGATGAATTGACCGGTTTGGCGAACCGTGCGCGGTTCATGCAAAAACTTGATCAGTGCGAAGCCGTTTTACGCGGAACAGATACACCGGCATCGATCTTTATTCTTGATCTGGATGGGTTCAAGAATCTGAATGATACCAAGGGGCATGCTGCGGGGGATTGGGTGCTGGTGGAAACGGCCAAGCGGCTAAAACGGGTCTCGCGGCGTGCTGATGAAGTCGCACGTCTTGGCGGGGATGAGTTTTGCCTGTTGTTCATCAACAAGGGCACAGAAGACGAAATGACCAAGATGGCGGACGACATCCTTGCGGAAATGACAAAGCCGTTCATTTGGCAAGAGCATGACTGCGGTATTTCGGCCTCAATCGGCTTTTCTGTCTTCGCGGGCGGAAACAGCGATATGAGTGAACAGCTCCGCCGTGCGGACAAGGCAATGTACGAGGCCAAAAACTCCGGAAAAGCGCAAAGCTGCCTGTATAGCCCAGCCCTTGAACCTGAAATTCATCAGGATGATGTCTAGTAGGGGCATAGACCTAGGTTTGCAAGTTTCAAGTGTCGTGAGGCATAAACGCCACCTGATCACGTTTGCGCGGTTATTTGTTCAGTGCTGAAAGTAAAGGCTGGATGTATGGGGCGTAAGGTTTCCAGCGCTCGACACTGCTACTATAAATTGGTTTTCTGACCTGATTGGCGCTTGCGGTGCGGACTGAGCGGCGGTTTTCGTGAAAAGTAAGCAACGCCGGATCCCAGTCAAGGTCAAGAAAGTTTGTTAGACGCCGGACCTCGGTTTCAGTATCAGCAATCATATCTTCGTAACGGATTTCGATGAAGTTGCTTGCGGGCAACACATTATGCCAATGTGCCATCAGTTGTTCATAGGCGCGGTAGTAACGACCGAGTTCAGATAGATCATAACTGAAACTCTGTCCCGATACGAAATACTTGCTGAAACAAGACAGGCAGGTGTCGATCGGGTTTCTGCGGCAATGAATAATGCGGGCATTGGGCATGGCCATCGTAATTAACCCGGAGAACACAAAGTTTCCTGGCAGTTTATCAATCAGGTAACGGTAGTGGTTTGTCGGTTTGTCAATATATTGCCGACTTTCGTTGGTGTAGGATGCAGCAAGGAGAGACAGTCTCTCTTTTGACATTGCCCAATCGATGCTGCCGGCGACATCGGGGAAATCAGGCCCGAAAATTGTACGTTTTAGTCGGGGGAGGGTAGTGAGTTCATCTGCGCCGAATACCTGTTCATGGGTTGCAAGTATTTGTTCAATCAGTGTTGTTCCTGAACGAGGCATGCCAACAATGAAAACTGGGGATGGTCCGGATTCGTTCTGGTCCTGTAAAGATGCACGCCTTTGTTGTACAATCTTCGGGGAAAAACACGTGCGATAATTTTCCAATCTGCGACAGATAGCATCAATATCGTAGGATAATTGATCTCGGCGCAGGCGATTGGCAGGGATCAAATGTTCCATTGCCTGTTTTGGCTGACCGGAATCGATGAATGCCTTGCCAAGAGCGAAGTTCAAGTCAATTCGGTCAGGCGCAGAGAGAATGCTCTTTCGGTCTACCAGAAGGCTGGACATTTTCGTAATCTCTGGTGCGTTTGGGGTGAACCGGATAATATCGCTCAGAATTAGCCATGCGCGGGTATTTTTAGGATTGAGCCTTATTACTCGGCGTAATGTGTTTTCTGCTGTCAGTATATCCCGGTTATCCCTCGCAGCCTCGGCCACCAATAAGGACAGTTTTTCACGTCTCGGTGTATTCTTCGTTCCTGTGGTTTTTCCCGTAACTTTCAAGGCCTGCTTGAAATGTGTTGCGGCCAAATCGGGCTGTCCAATAGCACGATAGAATGTGCCTGCGGCCTGACGTACATCAATGTTGTTTCCGTCAGTATTAAGTGCGTATTCCAACAGCTTTCGCACTTGGTTCACGTGTCCCTCGTCGAACATCGCCAATCCAAGTTTGGCGGCAATGTGGGCATCCTGGGGGAAGCGCCTGAACGCCACGATCAAAATTTCGCGTTCCTGCTTCTTGTTACCTGTGCGCCGCATTATGTCAGCGAGGTCAAGGAAGCAGTTCGGGTGTGTATCCGCCATATTGCAGGCGGCTTCATAAGCCTTCGCCGCTTCGGAAAGTTTTCCATTCACTTGCAGGATTTTGGCTTCGAGATGCTTCACGCCAGACGTTAATACCGAGTACGTCTGTAACTCGAATAAAGCGTTCTTTGCCGCAGCCAGGTTTCCTGAGTTGAATTGCCTAAAGGCCTTGGCCAAAAGATTTTTCTTCCGTGCGGTGTCGCTCATGTCTAGCTGCCTTGTTCGTTATCCAAGTTACCCAATGCTGCGGAAGTTTTTCATTTTGTAGTGGCGCAGTACCGCAGAGGATAAAAGAAAACTTAGTATGCGGCTAACCGTCCTCGCCCAGAATGTCCAACATTGGCCGTATATAGGGTTCAAATGGACGCCAACGTTCCACACTGCTTTTGTATATCGGTTTACGGACCTGAGACATGCTGGCTGTGCTTACTGTTCGCTTTTGCTTGTAAAAGTCGAGCACCTTCGAATCCCAAGGCATGCCAAGGAAATCGAGCAGTTTACGTGCTTGTCCCTCTGTGTCGGCGATCATGTCTTCATACCGACTTTCAATCAGGGACGAGGGGGGGACATGTGCGTGCCAATATTTCATCTGTTCTTCATAGGCGTTATAGAACTCGGCCAATTCTTTTTGATCATATGAATAGTTAACCGGGGAGCTGAACCGCATGGAGTAGCAAGACAAGCAGGTGTCGATCTTGTTTCTCCGACAATGAATGATTTGCGCCTCAGGAATAGCTTGCAAGATCATGCCTATCATATCGAAGTTTCCCAGCATCTTGTCGACAACAAGAAATTGATCCTTTTCAAGGTCGTGGTCGGGATGAAGGTCACAAACAACGCGTGCAATCTCATCTAGATAGGCCTTGCGGAGCTGGCTTATTGTTTCAGGGGCATGCGCGAGAGCTCGATGTTCCGGGCGGCTTGGGAAATCCGCGCCGAGAAGCCCTTTTTTTATGACGGGCAAGGACGTCAGTTCCCCGGCGCCGATAATCTGAGGATGAGACGCAATAATTTGTTCGGTTAGGGTAGATCCACTACGTGGCATTCCGACAATAAAAATCGGTCGTAAATTTAACTTGTTCGATTTGCGTTGTTTCTCGATATTTATGAAGGTCTTGGGGGGAAAGAAATCGGGTGTGTGCCGAATACGGTCACAGACAGCAAAAGAATCATAGTCCAGTTTAGAACGAACAATTCTGTTTCCTGCATCTAGGTGGGTCATAGACCTTTTGGGATCTTTCGCATTGTCCCAAGCCCGGCCCAGTGCGAAATGAAGATCACGTAGTGCATCCTCGTCCCCCGAGTTTTGTGCATTTTGAACGCAGCTTTCCATCTGTTCTATTTGGTCAGGGCTACATTCTACAAGTTTTGCAAGCATCGGCCACGCTCTATGGCTTTCTGGAGCCTTCGCCAAAATTTCCTCAAGTATTCGGCGTGCAGCTTCTGTCTTGCCAGCGTGGATTAGAGCACTGGCTTTATTAATCTCGATATTTTCGATATCACGCTCGGTGGCCACTTGAAGTGGCGATTTGGCTATAAGTGCTAGGCTCTTGTCAAAACATTCGAGTGCGGTTTCGGCGTGGTTGTTCTGTACTCGACTGCAGCCTAAGTGGTTCCAGCAAATCCAGTCTTCTGGATGAAGTTTCAAACAATGTTCAAACATCAGAAGTGCGTGATGGTGTTGGTCGTTTTCCGAGAGTAGCACTCCCAGTTCTCGCGCTATCGCCGCAGTTTTAGGCCACTTCTTAATGCCAACTGATAGAACTTCCTGAGCATTAAGCAACTGACCTGCCCGTTTGAGAAAGTCGGCAAAGCCAAGGAAGCATTCCGGCACTGTTTCGGGGAGACTGCAGGCCGCTTCATAGTGTTTGGCTGCTTCCTGTGCATTGCCACTATCACTTAGAAAACCAGCATAGATCAAATGGGCCGGTGCATATTGCGGGGCACTGCGCAGTATTTCTTGACATTGATTGACTGCATTCTGGCGGTCGCCCTTTTTCCATTGGTCCTTGATCTTTTCAAGTTGCTTGTCGTGAAATTTCCCCGACAAATGCTGTGCTGCCATGCAGACGCTCTCCTGAGAGTGTTTGGTGCATTAGGGACGAAGCTATCAGTTGCAGATGACTTGTCTGTATAGTCTATTTAATAACTATACTAAAGGTGGGTCAAACACTATTCGGAAGGCTGTTTTTTGCTTTAGCCGAAAAGAAAAACGCCCGGTCATGATGACCGGGCGTTTCGCTTTGGCGTCGTCCTTTCGGGTGAAAGGATTATGCGCTGTAGTACATGTCGAACTCGACCGGGTGCGGTGACTGTTCGAAGCGAATGACTTCTTCCATTTTCAAACCGATGTATGCATCGATCAGGTCGTCGGTCATCACGTCGCCTTTTTTCAGGAACTCGCGGTCTGCATCGAGGCTGGTAAGTGCTTCGCGCAGCGAACCACAAACGGTCGGAACGTCTTTGAGCTCTTCCGGCGGAAGGTCATAGAGGTTTTTGTCCATGGCATCGCCCGGGTGGATCTTGTTCTGGATGCCGTCAAGACCAGCCATCAGCATTGCGGTGAATGCAAGATACGGGTTTGCCAGCGCATCCGGGAAGCGGATCTCAACACGCTTGCCTTTCGGCGACGCAGTGTACGGGATACGGCAAGAAGCCGAACGGTTACGTGCCGAATATGCCAGCAGAACCGGCGCTTCAAAGCCCGGAACCAACCGTTTGTACGAGTTGGTCGTCGGGTTGGTGAAAGCATTCAGTGCTTTGGCGTGCTTGATGATACCGCCGATGTAGTAAAGTGCGGTGTCAGAAAGATCGGCATAGCCGTTGCCAGCAAACAGTGGTTTGCCTTCGTGCCAGATCGACTGGTGCACGTGCATGCCAGAACCGTTGTCACCAAAGACAGGCTTCGGCATGAAGGTTGCGGTTTTGCCATACTGGTGTGCAACCATCTGGATGCAATATTTATAAATCTGGATCGCGTCGGCGTGGTCGATCAGGGTGCCAAAGGCAATGCCCAGCTCGTGCTGCGACGGTGCAACTTCATGGTGGTGCTTTTCGCAACGCACGCCCATTTCGTTGATGTAGTTCACCATTTCGGCACGAATGTCGTTTGCCGAGTCAACTGGTGGAACCGGGAAGTAACCGCCCTTCGGACCCGGACGGTGGCCACGGTTGCCGCCTTCGAATTCGGTACCGGTGTTGTACGGACCTTCTTCGGAGTCAAGCGCATAGGCCATGCTGTCCTGGCTGGTGGTCCAGCGGACGTCGTCAAACAGGAAGAATTCTGGTTCTGCACCAAAGTATGCGGTGTCACCGATGCCGGCGGACTGCATGTAAGCAAGTGCGCGTTTCGCGGTCGAACGCGGGCAACGCTCGTAACCCTGGCCGGTGGCCGGTTCGATAACGTCGCAGAACAGGATCAGGCAAGGCTGTGCGGTGAACGGATCAACAACAGCCGATGCCGGGTCCGGCATCAGGATCATGTCGGATTCGTTGATGTCTTTCCAACCGGCGATCGACGAACCGTCGAACATGATGCCGTCAACAAAGACGTCTTCGTCGATCGTGCAGATATCCTGCGCAGTATGCTGCCATTTACCTTTGGAATCGGTAAAGCGCAGATCGACAAACTGGATGCCTTTTTCTTTGATCAGATTAAGTACAGAAGCGGCGTCAGACATGATGCAACCCTTTAAAACTCAAAATTAGTTACCGTACGGTGTTCAATAACAGACAAGACCGATCAGATCGCGTCGTTGCCCCGTTCACCGGTACGAATACGGATCGCGTCCTCAAGCGAGGAAACGAAAATTTTACCGTCGCCGATACGGCCGGTATGAGCGGCTTGCTGGATTGCTTCAATCGCACGCTCAACAAGCGTGTCCTCGACAACGATTTCCAGCTTTACCTTCGGCAGAAAGTCCACGACATACTCGGCGCCGCGATACAGCTCCGTGTGACCCTTCTGACGGCCGAAACCTTTGGCTTCGGTGACGGTAATCCCTTTGAGGCCGATCTCTTGAAGGGCCTCTTTTACCTCGTCAAGCTTGAATGGCTTGATGATGGCTTCAATCTTTTTCATTAAGCGCCCTCTGCTTTTGCGAGAGTTGCGTAGAACTCGGAAAGCATAATGCTTCGCTCGCTCTCTATTTGCACGGACCATGCCAATTCAGGTCCGCCAACGCATTCTAGGGATTCTCTGCATGAAAACCCAGCAAAACCCATGAAATTTTTCACATTTTCTGCGATGGGTGTGACTTAGTTTTAGGCAAGATGATCAAAAAATATGCAAATCCGTGTTATCGGCGTGTCGCCGCCGGGCTGAGACGGATCAGCACTTGCCAAGTTTACCCCGTCATGCGACAGAATTTGGCATAACAGACCAAATTTTACTGAAAAAACCGTATGATGCGGGTGACTCGACGATCTTTCGATCTTGGTGCTGGACGGCGGATATTTCGGGGTCCTGAATGGGACCAAATCAGAATGTTTGTTGCTGGCTTTGCGTCGGCGGATCATGTCGATACGATGTATCGCTGGCTATATAGTATATAGTCATGGCATCAGGGTTGGATAAATATCTGGGATCAAATGCCGGACGCCACCGTACTCAACCATGGCGCCACCATCCGGTAACAGGACCATAAAGAAAAGGACGCCTCATGACCGAATTTGTCGGTAATCCTCTTTTTGCTTCGGGCGGAATCACGATTTTTGAAGTGATGAACGAACTGGCCCAGAAACATCAGGCCATCAATCTGGGGCAGGGTGCGCCCGATACCGATGGACCGGCCGATATCCGCGAAGCCGCTGCCCGCGCAACCATGGAACTGTCCAATCAGTATCCGCCACTTGCCGGGGTGCCGGAACTTTTGCAGGCGGTTGCCGATCACAACAAGCGTTTCTACGACATTGATGTTGATCCCAAAACCGAAGTCCTCGTTGCCGTCGGCGCGACCGAAGGACTGGCCGATGTGATCCTTGGTCTTGTCGCTCCGGGTGATGAAGTCATCCTGATTGAGCCGCTGTATGACAGCTACCTTCCAATTGTGAAGCTGGCTGGTGGTATCCCAAAACTGGTCCGCGTCACCCCGCCGTACTGGGATTTGCCGCGCGATGAATTGGCTGCGGCCTTTTCTGAAAAAACCAAACTGATCCTGATTAACTCGCCGCAAAACCCGTGTTCAAAGGTCTATGGCGACGATGAACTGCAATTTATCGCCGATCTGTGCATCAAACATGATGTGATCGCCCTGTGTGACGAGGTCTATGAGCATCTTGTCTTTGATGGTCGCAAACACAAACCTTTGATGACCTTCCCGGGGATGCATGACCGCACCGTGCGAATTGGCTCGGCCGGTAAGACATTTTCGCTGACAGGCTGGAAAATTGGCTATGTCACCGCCTGTGCACGGTTGATGGAGCCGATCAAAAGGCCCACCAGTTCCTTGTTTTTACCGTGCCACCGGGATTGCAGCATGGGGTGGCCTATGGCCTGAACAAGGACGACGCATACTTTGAAAACTTCACCGCAGAAATGCAGGCAAAGCGTGATTTCCTGATGAAGGGGCTCAAGGATGTCGGGTTTGATGTGCTTGATTCCCAAGGCACCTATTTCATCACCTGTGATTTCCGCCCGCTTGGCTATGATTGTGACGATGTCGAGTTTTGCCAGATCATGATCAAGGAAGCCGGCGTTGTCGCCATCCCGGTTTCGGCCTTCTATCAGGGCGAAGACGGTGGCGTGCGTAATTTCGTGCGGTTCTGCTTCTGTAAGGAAGAAGCCAAAATGGCGGACGCTATCGAGCGGATGAAAAAGGCCTTTGCCAAGTAAACGCCAAAACTGCCTTGAAGATCAAAAGCGATTAAAAAACAGGCCAGCAGGGGGAATGCTGGCCTGTTTTTTTTAAGTGTTCTCTGACGCCAGATTACGCCGTGTTTTCAAGCACACCTTGCCCCTGTAAAGGAAGGCCTGCGTCAAGCCAGTCCTGTTTGCCGTCGTGATAGTCGCGGACATCCTGATATCCAAGTTTGGTCAGGGCCGTTTGGGCAATACCGGAGTTTTTGCACGGACCGCTGGCGCAATAGACCACAATGGGCGCTGACAAATCGGGCAGAATTTGTTTGATGTTTTCATCAATCGCGTCATGGGGAATATTAATCGCACCGGGCAGGTGGGCATCGACATAATACCGTGCCGGAAGGGCTTCGATCAAAACCGGGGCCTGTGCGCCGCCGAGTGCAGATTGCAGTTCACTACGGGTTATTTTTGCAGTCATTTTCCAATCTCCATCTGGAATTCTGTTGGCTGATGGGATCAGTATCGATGTGCGTGTGTGCAAAGTAAATTTGCGATATTTCACATAGTGTGTGCAATAATGCGAACATTAACTGAGGTGGGTAGAAATGGCAGACATACTTGAGTGGGATGACCTGAAACTGGTGCTGGCCGTTGCCAGAGCACGCAGTATAACGCAGGCCGCAAAACAAACTGGTTTGCATCACTCGACACTGTTTCGTCGGATGGCAGATATCGAAACACGCCTTGGTGCCAAGCTGTTTGAGCGCCAGCAGGGTGATTATCAGCCAACCTCATCAGGGCAGGCTGCGGTTGAAACGGCCGAAAAACTCGAAGATGAAATGGCGGTCCTTGCCCGCAAACTTGCAGGGAAAGACATCCGCCCATCCGGTGTCGTGCGTCTAACCACCACCGATACATTGCTCCATGGTGTGTTGGCGACCGATCTTGCCGCATTTTGCGAGGCTTACGGCGAAATTACCCTGCATGTTACGACCGATAATCGGTTCTATGACCTAAACCGTCATGATGCGGATGTTGCCATCCGACCGATCAATCAGCCCAACGAAAATCTGTTTGGGCGTCAAATTGGGCCGATCAGATCGGTCATCTGCGGATCGGATCAGTATCCCGATCCAATGGCAGGTCCGTGGATCACATGTGATGAAACACTGGCCCACATCGCAGCAGCTCGCTGGCGCGATCAGAATTTTGCAGATCAGCGCGTCGCACTTCGCAGCAACTCACTTTTGAATGTTGCACGGTTGGTTGATGGCGGCGGCGGGCTTGCGGTGTTGCCGGTTTTTCTGGCCAAGGCATTTGGCAATATCCGGATACTAACCGACCCGATTGACGGACTTGATAACGATTTATGGATGCTGATTCATCGTGATTTGCAAACAGTGCCGCGCATTCGGGCCTTTAATGATTTCATGTTCCCGCGTTTAAAGGCACACAATGCCGTTTTCGTAGGGCAATAGATAGCACCGGCAAGATAAAGAAAAAGCCGGGTTTCCCCGGCTTTTGTTCTTTGATGAGACGGTTCGCGTTGATGGCGCCGACCTTAGCGTGGAGAAACCATTTCCCAGCTACCGGTTTTGGCTGAACGCGCCATGGCATCCAAAATCTGCATATTGGCAATGCCGTCTTCGATCGGGTAATCGACCGGGCTTTCGCCCTTAAAGATCGCGGTCGCGGACTCACCTTGCAGGGTATAGTGATTGCAAATCGGGAATTTGATTTCGCGTGCGTCGTCAAAGCCCGGCTGTTTCTGCCCGGCAACGCGAATGATTGCTGGATTTTCCGGGATCGGATTAAACGGCATCAGTATTTCAATCCGGCCTTCCGTGCCCAGAATATGTACGCGCTGAACTGCGGCGGACTGTGTGCCACAGACAAAGCTGGCCTGAAGCCCTGATCCAAAATCAAGCATGCCCGACACAAGTCGATCCGTGCCAAATTTCGGATCCTTATCCATCAGTGATACGACCCGTATCGGTTCCTTGCCTGTAACATAGCGCGGACCAACAATGCAGTAACAGCCGATATCAAGCAAACCGCCGCCGCCGATATCCTTTTTGTTGCGCACATTGTTCGGATCGGCATTGAAATAGGTAAAGATGCTTTGCACGGTGGTCAGTTCGCCGATCTGACCGCTATCAATGATCTTGCGCGCCTCAACCCATTGCGGGTGATGGCGGACCATGAATGCCTCAAGCACCTGTTTGCCGCTTTTGTCGCGTGCTTCGATCAGGCGCTTGGCATCATTGGTGTCGAGGCCAATCGGCTTTTCACACAGAACGTGCTTGCCTGCCTCAAGTGCCTTGATGGTCCATTCGACATGCAAGTGGTTGGGCAGGGGATTGTAAATCGCCTCAATCGAAGGATCGGCCAGAAGCTCCTCATAGGAGCCATAGGCGCGCGGGATGCGAAGATTTTCGGCAACCTCGCGGGTTTTCCCAAGATCGCGGCCGGCAATAGCCAGTATTTCCAGCTGATCGCTTTCCTGCATGGCCGGGATGACTTTTTCCGTGCCAATCTTGGCGGTGCTGATAACGCCCCACTTCATTCCGATACTCCGTCTGTTTTTCTCGTTCGTGGCCTGCATTGATAAACACAGGCAGTCCTGATCTTCGGCGTCGCAATCTGGCCTTGGCCGAGCGCGATACCAACAGGATGTGGTATTGAATTGAATTAATTAAGGCATATGACGTGACATGCAAGATGTTCGGACGGGTAGGTTGGGGCATTTGTGACCAAATCAATCGCGATTTACCGACGGCGATACTCAAAGGCCGCAAAAATCGGCGCTTTGTGCTTTGTTGGGGAAAACGCTGCAAAAAAGTCAAAATATGCGCTTGACGTTGGGGGCCTCGGGCCATATAAACCGCGCCACACGATGGCGGGTGTAGCTCAGTCGGTTAGAGCGCCAGTTTGTGGCACTGGAGGCCGTGGGTTCAATCCCCATCACTCGCCCCATTGTGAAAAGGTCAGGCAGAAATGCCTGGCCTTTTTCGGTTCTGGTTACAAAACGCTGCGACACGGTCTTGTCCGATTTTGGTTTGATGTCACATTGTTGACTAAATAATTCCAAATAATGGATTTTTCTTCCGGGCCGATTGGCTGGAAAGTCGTGCGTTGTCGCCCGTGGTCATATGGACTGCGAATAGTTTGGGCACGCACATGATCCCTACCTCCAAGGACTGATGGATATGCCCAGCGACAGACCACATCCGATGCTGACCCGTCGTGCCTTTTCGGCGTCCCTTCTGGGCGCGATGGCCGTTCCCCTTGTGGCCCGGGCCTTCGCACAGGCGCCGTCCGACATCCGTTCGCGAATTGCTGCCATGTCCCAGCTTCATGCAATTCTGGTACAGCGCGGTGACGAGATCATCGTCGCCGAAGCGCCGCGCGGGCGCGGCTTGGATCGGGTTGCGAACATCAAGTCCTGCTCAAAAAGCATCGTCGGTCTGCTGACGGGTAATGCAATCGCACAAGGCTCGATCCCCTCGGTCGATGCCACCATAGGCGAAATAGCGCCGTCTATCATTCCTTCAAATGCCACCCCCGGTGTAGAAGACTTGACCATCGAAGAACTGTTGACGCTCAGGGCCGGGCTTGAAGGCACATCAGGGAGAAACTACGGCGCTTGGGTCAATTCCGAAGACTGGGTTGCCTTTGCGCTGCGCCGCCCCATGGTCGCAAGCCCCGGCGGGCGTATGATCTATTCCACCGGCACCACGCATATCCTTGGCGCTGTGCTTACGGTTGCGACAGGAAAAAGCCTGCTTGCGCAGGCGCGCGCTGTGCTTGGTCAGCCGCTAGGCATTGAAATTCCAGCTTGGACACAGGATCCGCAGGGCTACTATTTCGGCGGGAACGAGATGGCGCTGACGCCGCGCGCGATGTTGCGCATCGCGGCTCTTATGCGTGACCAAGGCCGGTTCGATGGCGACCAGATCATTCCGACCGACTGGATAGACCAATCAACCCAAGCCCGCACCCGATCACCTTATTCGGGCTTTGATTATGGCTATGGCTGGTTCCTGACCCGCAGCGGATTCATTATCGCACGCGGCTATGGCGGCCAGATCATCGCGGCACATCCAGAACAGGACCTGGCGGTGGCCATCACCTCTGATCCGACGTCGCCCGCACGATCCGGCGGATATTTTGGGCAACTGATGGATCTGCTTGAGGGGCCGGTGCTTTCGCTGGCCTGACGACAGCGACAAAGAGCATTTAAAAGGGGGCGGGCAGGATGAGGCAGAAAAATAAACCTGTCTCCTTTTTCCTCTCGGTCAAAACCTTATATTGCGACCATGTTTCTCAATAGCGGCTTGCAGTTCAATGGTGAAAATAATGCTATTGGAGATTGCTCCTGCGAGAACGTTTCTGTGAACGTCGGTATCTAGATCGAGGATTGAAACCGGGGTGCTGACTCCCACTTTTACTGCCATCAACCGGCTGTGAGCTTTAACGACGTCAAGAGGCAAGTCATTGGAAGCTTCTGGTATTATTCGCTCAAAGTATTCCAATAACTCTTTGTCAAGGACTGATGGTTCTATTTTGTCTTCTTGCAGAGCCTCTAATTGCGAGGTGAGATATTTAATAAGAACAGGCAGAAGGGCGCGAGTTTGTTCGTAGAATCTAAAAGTTGCTGCTTTCTCCTTCTGGTGCCTTTCCCATTGGGTTGCTATGAAGGCACAAGCCCCACCCAATAATCCTAAAACACCAGCGGTGATAGTTGACCAATTTACGGGTTCAAATTGCTGGCCATAAAGTGCCCCAACCATGAATGATATTGCTAACAGGGCAAAGAATGGCACCGGGCTGAATAGGTACTTTAATTGCTCCAATGCGCGACCTCCGAATACACACCACGACAAAGCTAATGACGGTCTAGCCGTAGATTAGAGGCTACCATTTTGAGGTAAGCTTAGCCCACTAAAGTTAGTGTTTGACATTCCCAATCTCAAACCAATCTGCTAGGTAACGCTCCACATATCCCGGATGGGACGCATTGGTTGCTAGGAGATCGCCACATGTTGACAAATCGCATTACCCTTCGCCGTCCTGATGACTGGCATTTGCATTTGCGCGATGGCGATATGCTGAAATCGGTGATTGGCGAAACGTCCGAGCATTTTGCCCGTGCGATTATTATGCCCAATCTGGTGCCCCCGGTGGTCAAAACCGCCGATGCGGTGGCGTACCGGGACCGCATTACCGCTGCCATCCCGTCGGGCCATGATTTTACCCCGCTGATGACGCTCTATCTGACCGAGGGCAGCAATCCTGATGACATCGAAGAAGGCTACAAGGCCGGTGTGATCACGGCCCTCAAGCTCTACCCGGCCGGGGCGACGACCAATTCCGACAGTGGCGTGCGTGATTTTGACAAGGCAATGCCTGCGTTGGAGCGTATGGCCGAACTTGGCATTCCGTTATGTGTGCACGGCGAAGTCACCGATGCGGATGTTGATATTTTCGACCGTGAAGCGGTGTTTATTGACCGCATTCTGGACCCCTTGCGCAAGCGGGTGCCGGACTTGCGGGTGATTATGGAGCATATCACCACCGAAAACGGTGTTGAGTATGTCAAGGCGCACGACAAGAACCTTGGCGCGACCATCACCACCCATCATCTGATCATTAATCGCAATGCCATTCTGGTTGGCGGCATTCATCCGCATATGTATTGCCTGCCCGTGGCCAAGCGTGAAAAGCACCGCTTGGCCCTGCGTGCGGCGGCAACATCGGGTGATACGCGCTTCTTCTTGGGTACTGACTCAGCCCCGCATACCGATGAACGCAAGGAAAGCCCGTGTGGCTGTGCCGGTATCTTTACCGCCAATAACACCGTGCAATTGCTGGCCCACGTGTTTGAGCAGGAAGACGCCCTTGATAAGCTTGAAGGGTTTGCGTCGCTGAATGGCCCGCAGTTTTATGGCCTGCCGCTGAATGGCGATAAAATCACGCTGGAAAAACGCGCTGAACCGGCCAAGTTTGCTGAGAAGATCGAAACGGGCGAAGGTCCGGTGACGGTGTTTAATCCCGGCTTTGACGTGTTCTGGCATTACGCCTGATCACCTGCGATCAATCCATATAAAAGGCGGCTCCAATGTGGGCCGCTTTTTTGTTGTGTCGCTGGGGGGAGATTTTACCCGCTCAAATCAACGGTGCCGGGGGCGGCATTGAGGCCAATTGTATTGCGGTAGCTTTCTGCTGCGGCGCTGGCCTGTGATGCGATCATGGTCGAGATGTTCATCGACGCCCCCTTGGCGACGTTAAAATCGGCGGCAGAGCTTCCCGGCACCGATGCGGCGCGCGAAATGGCGGCCTGATTGGCAATGGCGGCAATGCCATCCAATCCCTGAAGCGGATGGATGCTGACTTTCCCGCCCGTGGCATAAAGCCGCCCGTCTGGCCCCGCACTATAGCTGTAGCTGATCATGCCGGCATTGGCTCCGGCCAAGGTCTGATGGCTTTCTTCTTCGGTGCGAACGATGGCATCACGCGCACTTAATTCCTGAATAATCTCGCGTTCGCTGGCGGTTAAAATCGCCGGATTGGATGTTGGTTTCCGTGCGCTTTGGGGTGTCGCTTCGCGCTCCTGCTGCTGGCGTTCGGTCGGGCTTTGGGTGTCGGTTTGCTGGGATGCGGCTTCGCCGTCAATATCGCGCGGATCAAGTTGCTGAATGATGGTAACGACCGAGGCGGCACTTTGGATCGGAGCAGTTTGCTGTGGCGGCGGTGGTGCGGCTGGGGCTTGCGGCAAGGCAGGTTGCCCGCCAGAACCTTGTCCAGTCGCACTTTGCCCCGTAGCACTTTGGCTGTTGAGTGCTTGTGCGGATGTGGTTTGCGTTGCTTGCTGATAGGATGGCGGCGAGGATGCAGGCGGCAGCGGTTTCGGGGCGTTTGAGGCCAGCGGAACAATCGCAACGGCTGCGGGCTGTGTCGATGGCGCAACTGTATTGGTTCCGCCCGATCCATTGACCGTCGGTTGGCTCCCGGAGCCGGGCAGGGCGCGCGTGGCTATGACTTGGCCAAGTTGCCCACCACTTCCGGGGATAACCTGTATAGCACCTGCCTGTATCATGGGGCCATTATAACCCAATCTTGGGTTAAATGTATATACGGCCGATGGGTGAAATGCCTGACTTAACCAATTGATTCTGCGTCCGGGGCGATCACGTTGGTTTGATGTGACTGTGGCGGGTGGGCAAGGCTATCAATGGTTTTTGCGAAAAGCGGTTGGAAGCTTGCTGCAATCACGTTGGAATATGGTGTCGATAATGCGTGTCTCGATCTTCATGGTTTTGGTTTTGTTGCTGTGCCCCGGCGTTGCGTACAGCGCACCTGATGCCGACCTTTGGCCCGATTGGCAGGCCCATGATCCGCATAGCATGGAGAAGGTGGATCACAGCGCATGGCAAAACGTTCTGGATCGGTATCTTGTGGCGGTTGAACCCGGCGTTACCGCATTTGATTATGCGTCGGCCAAGTCAGGCGGGTATGGCGCAATATCGGGCTATATCGCATCCATGACGCAGGTTGGCGTTGATGATCTCAACCGTGATCAGCAATTTGCCTATTGGGTTAATCTATATAACGCCCTGACGGTGCGGGTGGTGCTTGATCACTATCCGGTCACATCGATCCGCGATATCGACATTTCGCCGGGGCTGTTTTCATCCGGGCCGTGGGGCAAGAAGCTTATAACGGTCGAAGGACGCACGCTTAGCCTTGATGACATCGAACATCGTATTTTACGCCCGATCTGGCATGACCCGCGCATTCATTACGCGGTTAATTGTGGGTCCATTGGCTGTCCGGCATTGGCGCCAAAGGCCTATGATGCAGACATTCTTGACGCGCAGCTTGATCAGGCGGCCAAGGGGTTCATCAATCATCCCCGGTCTGTGCGCCGCAATGGGGATGGGGCGTTTGTGCTGTCACAGCTGTATGATTGGTATCGGGATGATTTTGGCAAAAGTGATGCGGATTTCATCAGACATTTAACCCGCTATGCCGGGCCGGAGCTTGCCGCACAGCTAAAAGCCGATGCGCCGCGTTTGGATGTTGCCGGGTATGAGTATGACTGGACGTTAAACGCCGCCGCCAAATGATGCATGGTGGGCAGGGTACCAAACCGTCTTGGCTCAGGCGGCTTTGTGGCGTGCGCCGCCGTTGATTGGGCGCGGCGTGCCCCAACGTTTGCTGGTGCCATCAACGGATTTCTTGTGTGCGCCGGCCGGCATGTCGGGGCGGTTTAGATTTACTTGTTCCATCGTGTGACGAACGTCACTGGCAGAAATACCATCATAGCGCATTAATGTCTGCACGATCGGGTCGGCAAGCATATCTTCGACCGACAATTCCTGATCAACGTAACTCATCTGCTCATATCCCGTTTTTTGTTATTCGCAGCATAATGATATTGAAAGTCATTCGCAATTAAAAAGTTGTGTCTGAAGCATTTTTCTCGATCTTTCCGATCATTTTCTAGGTCGTCATCCCAATCGCCTTAAGCTATCCATCTTCACGGCGTGCGTTTGTGGGCGGGGTTGCCAGCCGTTTGTTGGCCTCCATGCTCCGACAGGGTCGTTAACGCCACAGCTTCAAAGTGTTATGGGGTCAAACCCCGTGCCGCTATTTTCTTGATTCTTTGATGCCTGACCTCTAACGCTGTAACCCGGTTTTATTACCGTTGTTATAAAGCCCAATAAATATGGCAAAAACAGGCTCTGAAGATGACACGTCCGGGAATTCGCGAATATGTTCTGCTGCTGCTTTTGGCCGGTATGTGGGGCAGCTCGTTCACCTTTATCAAAATTGGCGTTCATGCCTATTCGCCACTGGTGGTTGCCGGAGGACGTTTGACGTTTGCCGCACTTGTGCTGTGGGGGTTTGCATGGGTACGTAAATCTGAACTGCCAAAGGGCAAAAAAGCATGGATTTCGACCTTTTTCATTGCGCTGATTGGTAACGCGATACCGTTCTTTTTGATCAGCTATGGCGAAACCCAGGTTGATGCCGGTTTGGCGGCCATTTTGATGTCCACCGTGCCGCTGACGGCTGTGGTTCTTGCGCACTTCTTTACCGCCGATGAGAAGCTGACACTTGGCAAGGTGGTCGGGATTATTCTCGGCACAATCGGGGTTGTTGTTCTGGTTGGGCCGGAAACCCTGTCGGGGTTGGGCGGTGAGTTCCTGTTCCAGTTGGCGATCTTGATTGCCGCAGTCGGCTATGCCGTGTCATCGCTGATAACCCGGAACCTGCGCGATCAGCCGCGCATTGGGTCAACGGCCGTCATCCTGACATTCGCATCCCTGATGCTGATGCCGTTTACATTGATCCTTGATCAGCCATGGACCATGACATGGGACGTCGAAGGCGCGCTTTCGATCATGTATCTTGGCGTGTTCCCGACCGGAATTGCGATGTTCTTGATCCTGCAACTGGTTGCCGCAGCGGGCACCAGTTTTCTGGTGTTTAACAACTATCTTGTGCCCGCAGTCGGGGTTTTGATCAGCTTCCTTGTTCTGGGCGAAGTGCCCCAGCCAACCGCGATCCTGGCGATGGTGATTATTCTTACAGGTATTGCCGCATCGCAGGTGCGTTTCACACGAAAATCGCTACGGGTCGAAAACAGTGATACACAAGCTGATCCGATTGCGCCGGTGCTGGAAAAAGACACCCTTGAAAAATCCAGTCAGGTCAGTACGAAAAGCCAAAACAAGCGATAAAAACCGAACTTTGTCGTCCAATGCGGACAGATGGGATTTGTCAATATTGTTTGTCGACGACAAACCTGATACTTTCCGCCTTTCTGGTCCGGCATGTGCTTGAAAACAGGTACGTGTCACGCCGATTGAATCATTTCAGATCAAGCGTTTAAGAGGTCACGGCCTTTGTCCACCAAAGAGACCAATTCCGAGAGCCGCGATATTTTCCCGGTATCCATCGAACAAGAAATGCGCCGAAGCTATCTCGATTACGCAATGAGCGTGATCGTCAGCCGTGCGCTGCCTGACGTCCGAGACGGTTTGAAGCCGGTGCACCGACGTATTCTGTACGCCATGCATGAAAACGGTTTTGACTATAACAAGCCATTCCGTAAATCGGCCCGTGTCGTCGGGGACGTGATGGGTAAATACCATCCGCACGGCGACAGCGCGATTTACGACGCGATGGTTCGTATGGCGCAAAGCTTCTCCATGCGCCTGCAACTGATCGACGGGCAGGGCAACTTTGGGTCCATGGATGGCGATAAAGCCGCCGCCATGCGTTACACCGAAGCCCGCATGGCCAAGTCCGCGCACTTCCTGCTCGAAGATATCGATAAAGACACCATCGATTTCCGCGACAACTATGACGAAACCACCAAGGAACCATCGGTTCTGCCAGCACGTTTTCCCAACATGCTGGTCAATGGTGCGGGTGGTATTGCGGTTGGTATGGCAACCAACATTCCGCCGCATAACCTTGGTGAAGTTATTGACGGCTGTATGGCCTATGTCGATGACCCGGAAATCACCATCGAAGGCCTGATGGAATTCGTCCATGGTCCGGATTTCCCGACTGGCGCGCTTATTCTGGGCCGTTCGGGCATCCATTCTGCATTTAAAACCGGCCGTGGGTCGGTAATCATGCGGGCCCGCACCCATGTCGAAGAAGTCCGTGCCAACCGCGAAGCCATCATCGTCACCGAAGTTCCCTATCAGGTGAACAAGGCGAGCCTGATGGAAAAAATCGCTGATCTGGTGCGCGACAAAAAACTCGAAGGCATTTCCGATCTGCGCGATGAGTCTGATCGTTCAGGCGTACGCATGGTGATCGAACTTAAACGTGATGCCAATTCCGACGTGGTTCTGAACCAGCTGTTCCGCTTTACCGCGTTGCAGACGTCGTTTGGCGTTAACATGCTGGCCCTGAACCGGGGCAAGCCGGAACTGATGAACCTGAAGGAAATCATTCAGGCATTTGTTGAGTTCCGCGAAGAAGTCATTACGCGTCGGACCATCCACCTTCTCAAAAAGGCCCGTGATCGTGCCCACGTTGTCGTGGGTCTTGGGATTGCGGTTGCCAATATTGACGAAGTGATCCGACTGATCCGGGCTGCTGCTGATCCGACGATTGCACGTGAACAACTGATGGCGCGTGATTGGGCGGCTGGTGACATTGTGCCGCTGATCGAACTGATTGCCGATCCGCTTCAGGTGGGCTCGACCGATGGTCAGTATCGCCTGTCCGAAGCACAGGCCCGTGCGATCCTTGAACTTCGCCTGCATCGCCTGACCGGTCTCGAACGCGATAAAATCGCGGCCGAATTGACCGAATTGGGTGAGAAAATCAAAGACTTCCTTGATATCCTGGCCTCGCGTGAGCGGAAGCTGACGATCCTCAAGGATGAGCTTACTGAAATGCGCAACGAGTTCGCCAACGAACGTCGTAGTGAAATTCAGGAAGGCGACTTTGAACATGACATCGAAGATCTGATCGCACGTGAAGACATGGTGGTTACTGTGTCTCATACTGGCTATATCCAGCGTGTTCCGCTTTCGACCTATCGTGCACAGCGTCGCGGTGGCAAGGGGCGCTCAGGCATGGCGACCCGCGAAGAAGATTTCGTTTCCAAACTGTTTGTTGCCAATACCCATACACCGGTGCTGTTCTTTAGCTCCGAGGGGATGGTCTACAAAATGAAAGTCTGGCGTCTGCCACAAGGCACACCGCAATCGCGCGGTAAGGCTCTTGTGAACATGCTGCCATTGTCTGAGGGCGAATATATCACCACGGTTCTCCCACTTCCGGATGAGGAAGAATGGCCGAACCTGCATGTGATGTTTGCCACATCGACCGGGAATGTGCGTCGTAACAGTCTTGCCGATTTCGTGAATGTGAAATCGAACGGCAAGATCGCCATGAAACTTGAAGAAGATCGTGGCGACAAACTGATTGCGGTTCAGACCTGTACCGATGATGACGACATCTTGCTGACCACCCACAAGGGTAAATGCATTCGTTTCCGTGTGACCGATGTTCGCGTGTTTACCGGCCGTAATTCGGTTGGTGTCCGTGGTATCCGTTTGGCAGACGAAGACGAAGTCATCGCGATGTCGGTTCTGTTTGGCAACCATGTTTCGATGGAAGAACGCGGTGAATATCTTTCGATCGCAGGTAAACTGCGTCGCGAGGAAATCACGGCGGATAGCCTTCCGCTCGAACTATTGTCCGAAGAACGCTATCAGGAAATTCTCAGCGGCGATCAGATGATCCTGTCTGTGACGGAAAACGGCTATGGCAAGCGGACCTCGGCCTACGAGTACCGTGTAACCGGTCGTGGCGGTCAGGGCTTTGCCAACATCGAAATGTCTGAACGTAATGGCGACGTTGCCGCGTCCTTCGTAATTGAAGAAGGCGACGAACTGATGATGGTCACCAATGGTGGCAAGGTCATTCGTATGCCAACCCATGACATTCGCATGGCCGGTCGTAAGACACAGGGTGTGACACTGTTCCGGACAGCACAGGACGAAGAAGTCGTTGCTGTTGAACGTTTGTCAAATCTTGGTGGTGATGACGAAATCGAGGGCGAAGAAGGTCTGATCGAAGGTGTCGCAGATGCCGTCGAAATCACCGATGACGCCGTGCCGACAAGTGCCGAAGATGCCGGTGATGCACCGGAATCCGATGGTGTGGACAGCGACGATTAAGTGGAAGTTCGATGACTGAAATGTCTGCTACCGCCTCACGTATCGGGATTTATCCGGGCACCTTTGACCCGGTTACCCAGGGGCATATGGATATTATTCGTCGTGCGACCCGAATTGTGGACAAGCTTATTGTCGGCGTTGCGATCAACGCTGGCAAAGGCCCCATGTTCGGTGTCGACGAACGCTGTACATTGGTCGAAGAGGCTCTTAAGGCTGCGGGGGGCGAGGTTGCTGCCCGTACCTCGGTAAAGCCATTTTCTTCGCTTTTGATGCAGTTTGCCCAAGAAAACGGATCAAGCACGATCCTCCGTGGACTTCGGGCTGTTTCTGACTTTGAATATGAATTCCAGATGGCCGGGATGAATGCCCGGCTGTCCCCGGAAGTTGAAACCGTCTTTTTGATGGCTTCTGAAAAGCAGCAGTTTGTTTCTTCGCGCTTTGTGAAGGAAATTGCCCGTTTGGGGGGCGACGTTACTGAATTCGTTCCCGCCAACGTGCTTAAACGCCTGCATCAGAAGCTGGCAGAGGAAAAGGAATAACGCAGGCCATGCGTCTTATTCGTATTTTATCGCTATTTGTACTCGCACTAGGAATTGTAACCATGTCCAACGCAAACGACGCCGGTGCGCAGGACCTGGAAAACACGCTTTATCTTGATCTGAAAGATGGCCGCGTTGTAATCCAGCTTCGCCCCGACCTTGCGCCCAATCATGTGGCCCGTATTAAGGAACTGACCCGCGAGGGGTTCTATGATGGACTGGTGTTCCATCGTGTGATCGAAGGGTTTATGGCCCAGACCGGTGATCCCGATGGAAACGGCACGGGGGGCTCCGGCCAGAAACTCGACGCCGAGTTCTCCAAGGGGCACCACAGTCGCGGCACTGTTTCCATGGCCCGTTCGGCCAACCCGAACAGTGCAGACTCACAGTTCTTCATCTGCTTTACCGATGCACCACACCTTGATGGGCAATACACCATCTGGGGGCAGGTGACCGAGGGCATGGAATATGTCGATATGATCAAGAAAGGTGCGCCTTGGGCCAATGGCTCGGTCGCTGATCCTGATCAGATTATCAAAATGCAGGTTGCAGCCGACGCCAGCTAAGCGCGCGACCCGATCAATTGCAACCGAAAGCCGTCCCTTTATGGGGCGGCTTTCGCGTTTTAGGGCCTGAAAGCATAAAAAGCGGGAAAATATGGAAAAGAGGTGTTGACCAGCGCCGCCTGTGCCATTAAAACGCGCTTCACCAACACGACGGGCCCGTAGCTCAGTTGGTAGAGCAACTGACTTTTAATCAGTTGGCCACAGGTTCGAATCCTGTCGGGCTCACCAAAAAACCTCTGAAACCTTTTCGGTTTCGGAGGTTTTTTCTTTTCCGAAACTTTTCAATCCTGCCGGGGCCAAGCACCTGTTTACCTTACGGTTTAAGCAGGCGTTTGAAATGTCATTTGGGGCTGTTTTTTTGATGGAAAAAACGCTCGGTTTTCGGAGCTTTTCCGCACCCAGAATGGCAGGCATGCAATTTCCTGCAAAAAGGGGGGTTGACCGATGACGCCAGTCCCATTAAAACGCCGCTCACCAACGTTGAGGGCCCGTAGCTCAGTTGGTAGAGCAACTGACTTTTAATCAGTTGGCCACAGGTTCGAATCCTGTCGGGCTCACCATTTCAAAACCCCTGGAACCAAACGTTCCGGGGGTTTTGCTTATTCGGGCTTTGGCCCGCTTTATTTCCCCGTCTTTGTTCCCGTTTGTTTTGTCTGTAACGGCAATTGGCCGCGCACGAGGTGCGACGCTGATATGCACGAAAAAGCTGCAAAACTGTTCTGTTGCGATTGCATCGCAATTCTATTTCATGTAAAGAATGCAAATCATTTTCACCCGCACCGGAGCAGGATCTCCGGTGATGATCACATATTTGATCGGAATAGACACATGCCTGAACCCGTAAATCCGCAGGTCACATCCGGTGATGCACAAGGCTCCCCGCAAAGCGCGCTGCAAAACCCGCCGGCGGCGACCGCCGATGTACTCGCGACCGGAACTCTTGCTGCGGACGGAACCGTATTGGTCGACCCAAGTACTGGGCTGCCGGTCGACACCACAGCTACGACCCAGACAAGCTTTCTTGGCGATGGTTTGATGGGGCTGCCGGTGATTGAGCAAGTGGACCGTGCGGGTGTTGTCGGCTGGGTTCTGGCGGCCATGGCCCTGATCGGGTTGGTGGTGTTCTTTTACAAGCTTGTCGGGTTCCTGCGCCGTGGTGTGTTTGCAGACGGTTTCGTTTCTGATGTTGAACGCCACCTGATCAATGGTGATGAGGCCAAAGCCGCCGAACTGATGGCGCGCCGCCGTCATCCTGCGGCACGTATCGGGCTTTCGGGCATGAGCCTTTCGGTTGCGTCCCCGTCCGAGCGTGAAGCGGCATCTGATTTGATTGCTGCCCGCGCACGCAAAGAGGTGGACGGCCTTAGTGGTGGTTTACGCATCATGTCGACCGTTGCGGTCCTAAGCCCACTGCTTGGGCTTCTGGGGACCGTGATGGGCATGATCGACGCTTTCCAGAAGATGGAAGGGGCGGGCAGCCGCATTGATCCTTCGATATTGTCTGGCGGTATTTGGTTGGCACTTTTGACGACGGCAATCGGTTTGGTCGTGGCGATCCCGGCAACGGCGTTCCATATGTGGATGCAGGGCGTTATCAGCCGTACAGCAGCCGTTATGGAAGACGTCTGTACCATCGTGGTCAATCGCAACGAATTGTCGCACAAGGCACACGCACCGGCTTCCAACGTCGCAGAGCTGCGTCACGCAGCTGAATAGAAACCCATCCCGGAATACGCCCAATGCAATTGCGTGAACGTAATCGCGGTTCTTCGCCGATGATCGGTCTGACGCCGCTGATTGATGTCGTCTTCATCCTGCTGATCTTTTTCATGCTGGCCTCAAGCTTCCTTGACTGGAAGGGCTTTGAGATGTCGGTGGCAATTACGGATGGTAAGGCAACCAGTCAAAGCGATGTCCTCCCCGTGACCATCAATGTTGATGCAGACGGTAAGCTATCCCTGAGTGGCGAAGCTGTGTCGCTGAGTGCGCTGGCTCCGATGCTGGTGCGTGATCACGCCAACGCGCCGGTACGCTTGCGCCCGATCAATGGGGCAAACTTGCAACATCTTATCGAAGTGATGGATGCGCTGGGCCGGGGTGGCGTTACTGATGTGGATCTTGTGGAATGAAGCGCCGTATTCAGATTGCTGATGACAGTCCGGTTCAGGAACCGATGCTGCCACTGATCAACATCGTGTTCCTGCTGCTGATTTTCTTCATGATTGCCGGCAGCCTGCAAAAGCTAGGGCCCTTTGACGTCAATCCACCAGCAAGCCAGACGGCCGAAAGCCAACCCGAAGACACCATCGTTCTATGGTTTGGCAAGGCGGGCGAGGTCGGCATTGATGATCAGAAAGGCACGCTTGAAAACTTGTCGTCCTTCTTGCCGGTTGATTATATCGGTCGTCCTGTGGAAATCCGCGCTGATCGTGAAACAGATGGCGTAAAGGTCGTCGCATTGCTTAAACGGTTGCAGGAACTTGGCATCGATAAAGTGCAGTTGATGACCGCGATGGAAGCGGAACAGGAATGATATGTCAAAACGCGTAGATTTCCTGATTGCAACCGGGCTGACCGGGCTTGTTCTTGCCGGGGGTGTCGTCTTGGCGATGCCCGATCCACAGCCATCTGGCTGGGGCGGGGCGGGGTCTGTTCAAAGTATCAGCATCTCGCTTGGTGCCGGGCAGGCAACAACCGGTGAAACCGAAACCGATCAGCAGGCCGCAGATTCCGTCGAAAGCCGTATGGCCGAAGAACCGGTTGAAGAGGTCGAGCCGGAACCAGAGCCCGAACCGGTGGTCGAGCCGGAGCCGGAATCAGAACCCGTCGCAGAACCTGAGCCAATTGCCGAACCAGAACCGGTCGTCGAAGAAGTCGTCGAACCTGAACCGGTGCCAGAACCGGAACCCGAACCCGAACCTGAAATCGTTGAGCCGGTCCCAGAGCCAGAGCCAGAGCCAGAGCCAGAGCCGGTCGTGGTTCAAAAACTTGCCGATGTGCTGCCGGTTCAGATGAAGCCAAAGCCGCCGGTGAAAAAAGTGGAAGCCCCAAAACCGGTCAAAAAGGTCGAGACCCCGAAACCGCAAAAGGCGCCGGCACCAACACCACCCGCCGGGGCAACCAATTCCAGCCACTCCGAAGGGACGGTTGGCGAGGTTGCGCAAAGCCAGGCTGCCAGTTCATCAAGCGGCAGTGGTGGTGGGGCCGCTAGCCGGGCCGCCATGGTTGATTACAAATCGTCGGTTGTTCAGATGCTCAACCGCTACCGCGAGTATCCCGAACGGGCAAAGCGCCGCCGGATCGAAGGCCAGAACAGCATCCGTGTTGTGATCGCCAAGGATGGATCGATTGAAGTGTTCGAGATGATTTCAGGCAGCGGATCAAAACTGCTGGATCGGGAAACCCAACGCATGATCGAACGCGTCAAACAGTTCCCCCCCTTTCCCGAGCACATGATCGAGGAACGGATCACGCTGACGATCCCTGTGATCTACAACATTCGTTAATGCGATAAATACCCTATGGCCCCTTGATCGGGGCGACAGGTCTACGTCTAACACTAACACCTGCACGGTAAAACGACGTCAGGCGCAAGGAGGACGTTCCTTGCGCCTGCTTTGGGCTGGTGGTGGGTTTGGACCGTGCTTAGTCGTTAGATGTCAGGCGTTTAACAAAGGCATCAACATCAGCACGCAACTGTTCAGAATTGCGTTGAAGTGTTTTCGAAACTTCGGACACCTCTGCTGCGACCGAACTGGTTCTGCTGGCCGTCCCGTTGACGGTTTCAAGGCTGGTATTCACATCCCGATTGGCCGAGGAAACTGTGTTGATGTTGCCACTGATTTCGGTGGTGGCGGCGGCCTGTTGTTCAACAGCGGCCGAAATAGCGGTTACGGCATCAACAATCGCACCGATTTGCCCCGCGACTTCACGGATCGCCGTCACAGCCGCACCGGTGCTTGCCTGAACAGAATCAATTTGTTCGGTGATATCGCCTGTTGCCTTGGCGGTTTGATTGGCAAGATTCTTGACCTCGCTTGCGACCACGGCAAAGCCTTTGCCTGCTTCACCCGCGCGGGCAGCCTCAATCGTTGCATTTAAGGCCAGAAGATTGGTCTGACTGGCAATTTTATCGATCAGATCAACAACGGTACCAATTTGCTCTGCTGCGGTATTCAGGGTTTCGATCGTATCGGACGTCGATTTGACCGATGCTTCCACCTCGTTTGATATGGTCGATGCGCGTGAAATCTGACTGGATATTTCACGGATGGAGCTATCAAGTTCTTCTGCCGCTCCGGCAACGGTCGTGGCGTTATCGGCCGATATTTCCGCGGCACCGCGTGCCTTTTCAACCTCGGACTGGGTTTCATTCATGCTGGCAAGAAGCGTGTTTGACGCATGCGACATTTCGTCAGCAGATGTCGCAACTGCGGAAACGACGGTGCCGATGGTTGTTTCAAACTCGGTCGACATGTCATGAAGTTTGCGGTTGTAGGTGTTTTGAGTTTCCTCGTAATAGACGGTGATGGCCATTTCCACATCAACCAGCAAGGCATTGGTGGCGGCAACCACCATCATGGATACATCTGCATCCTTGCGGAAATGCTTCAACAGCAGGGAGGTAATTTCACCAAGCATGAAATTATAGGCCGAGACATAGGACTCTGGCGTCAGACCAATGCGTTCATGGGCTTTGCCGATACGCCGGACATCTTCATAGAACGAATCATCAAACGTACCCGCGAACAGCTTTCCCCAATGTTTGCGCTGCGCATTCTTTAAGCTGTCGATGTTCGATGGGTCTCCAATGATCTTGGCCAGGTCCGGGCGTCCCATGACCTTTTGGTAAAACACATCCAGAATTGGCGCGATGTTCTTATCAATGACTGGCCACGCTTTTTTAAGCAGCTTGGCCTTTGTGTCGTTGAAATCAATAAATTCAAGGCGACGTCGAATTTCCGGATGCATGTATTGTCCCCCAAGGCGATAAAATGCGCTCTATGTGATTGGATATCCTTCTGTAATTCTAGGTTGGGTACTGATCTTCATTGTGAACTATACGTTGGTATGGTTTCTCGCCTCCCGTTAGAATAGTTTTACCTTTGCAAGACGTTTTAAACGTCAAAACGGGCTGAAATTTTTCCCAAAACCCGACCTGCCGCGTCGTGTGTCTGATGGTTTCATTCACATAGATCGCAAAGGTGCGAACATGCCAATTAATCCCGATCAATTACGTACCCTCGTCGTCCGGCCGGTTCTTGCCGCGCTGGATCTGTCTGCTCCGGATGTGGCCGAAAATCTGATCATGGGGACCGCCGCCCATGAAAGCCATCTGGGCGATTTCATCAAGCAGGTCGGCGGCGGCCCGGCCATGGGCATTTATCAGATGGAGCCCGCCACGCTAAATGATTGCTATGAAAACTATCTCGATTATTCCAGCCGGGCGGCGTTAAAAGCAAAGGTCGATGCGTATCTTGCCGTCAGTCCGGCTGTGGCGTCCTCAACCGGTTCTGGTGATCAGCCTGATAAGGCGAGCCAGCTTGCGACCAATCTGGCCTATGCAACGGCGATGTGTCGTATTCGCTATTACCGCGCCCCCGCAGCAATGCCGTCTGATCCAAACGATATCAATGCACTCGCGGCTTATTGGAAGCAGTATTACAACACCCCGCTTGGTGCCGGAACGCCCGAACAGTTCGTTGCCGACTATCAACGCTATATCGGGTAGGGGGCCTAAGCCCTGCTTTCCGTAACGTCGATGAAAAAATAATTCACCGATTTTGCAAAAATAGTGGAAACCCACGCCTGTTTTAGCCAAAATCCCCCAACGAACGTCGGTGGTCGCGCAAAAAACCACCAAATTATAAGAATTTAAGGGGATTCCAATGAAACGTCGTCAGTTCCTTAAAGGGGCCAGTGTCGGTGTCGGCGCGGTTGCCGCATCCGTTGCCGCACCGGCAGTTGTTTCTGCGCAGGAAAGCCTGAATTGGCGCATGGTGATGCCTTGGCCAAAGGGCACACCGGGCCTTGGCACCAATGCGGAAAAATTCGCCGCCATGGTTAAGGAAATGTCGGGTGGCCGTTTGAACATCTCCGTCTTTGGCGGTGGTGAAATCGTCCCGCCGTTCGAATGCATGGATGCGGTGGAACAGGGCGTGGTCGAAATGGCCCACGGCACCCCGTATTACTGGCAGGGTAAAAATCCGGCGCTGAACTTTTTCTCGACCATTCCGTTTGGTCTGACCGCGTGGGAATTGTCCAGCTGGCTGCGCTTTGGCGACGGACAGAAATTGTGGGAAGAAGCTTACGACGAATTCAATGTTGTTCCGTTCTATGCCGGGAACTCCGGCATGCAGGCCGGTGGCTGGTTCAACAAGGAAATCAATTCACTTGATGACCTTAAGGGCCTTAAAATGCGCTATGCCGGTTTGGGCGGTGAAGCCATGCGCCGTGTCGGTGCAAACGTCACCATGATCCCGCCGGGCGAAATCATGCCTGCGATGCAAAGTGGCGCAATTGATGCGGCCGAGTGGGTTGGTCCATGGAACGATCTGGCGTTTGGCCTGTATCAGGTTGCCAAATACTACTATACCCCGGCTTTCCACGAACCCGGACCCGGGCTTGAGATTTTCATCTCCAAGGACAAATTCAACAGCCTGACACCTGATATGCAGGCGATCATTCGCTATGCCGCACAGGCGATTGCTGAAAACACCTTTGCCGACTTTACCTTCAATAACCTGCAGTCCTATCAGCCGTTGATCGACAAGGGTGTTGAAGTCCGTCAGTTCCCTGATGAAGTCATCATGGCGCTGGCCGAACAGTCCAAGGCCGCTGTTGATGAAATCGCCGCCAAGGATGAATTGTCTGGCCGTATTGCCGCAAGCTATCTTGATTTGGTCAAGAAGGGCGCACGCTACGGCAAGGAGTTTGAGGCCACCGGTCTTCTGCACCGCGCGAAAGTCTGGGGATTCTAAGCCTAAAAAGCGCATCGTACGAACCACATATTGGGGACGTTTAAGTCCCGTCAGACAAAGGGGCGGCCATGTGGCCGCCCCTTTCGCATGGAAACCGCAGGGTGAACTTCGAGGAAGCAATGTAAAT
This sequence comes from Thalassospira sp. GB04J01, assembly GCF_000751115.1. NCBI lineage: Bacteria > Pseudomonadati > Pseudomonadota > Alphaproteobacteria > Rhodospirillales > Thalassospiraceae > Thalassospira > Thalassospira sp. GB04J01. The sequence goes on from NZ_CCDX020000004.1 coordinate 224,022, forward strand.
GCCATGCAAGGCGCGTGATGCAGCATCCCGCAAAGATGAATTGTTGGGGGCGGCAAAAACCGTAACTTTGGCTGCATGTAAGGTTACGAAATTACCTTCGTGATCGTTTAACGCAAAAATTTGCCAATAAAAGATTGAGAGCCCCACAATGAAACGTCGTCAGTTTCTGAGCGGTGCTGGTGTTGCAGCGGGCGCGTTTGCCGCGACAGCCGCCGCACCAGCCATCGTCAAAGCCGAAGAAACCATCAATTGGCGCATGGTGATGCCATGGCCAAAAGGCACACCGGGCCTTGGTGCCAATGGTGAACTGTTTGCACAGCGTGTGAACAAAATGTCCGGTGGTCGTCTGAACATCAACGTTTATGGTGCGGGTGAACTGGTTCCGGCCCTTGAATGCATGGATGCGGTTGAGCAGGGCGTTGCTGATCTTGCGCACGCCACTCCGTATTACTGGTTTGGCAAGGACCCGGCGGTTTCGTTCTTTACCACCATTCCGTTTGGCCTGATGGGTTGGGAACTTTCCGGCTGGCTGCGCTTTGGCGGTGGTCAGGAACTTTGGGATGAACTTTACGCCCAGTTCAACGCCAAGCCGTTCCTCGCGGGCAACACGGGCCTTCAGGCCGGTGGCTGGTTCAATAAGGAAATCAACAGCGTTGACGACCTTCAGGGCCTTAAAGTCCGTTATGCCGGTATCGGTGGCGAAGCCATGCGCCGTCTCGGCGCAAATCCGACCCTGCTTCCGGCTTCCGACATCCTGCCAAGCTTGCAGTCTGGCGCAATTGATGCGGCGGAATGGGTCGGCCCCTGGAACGATTATGCGTTCGGGTTGGCAAGTGTCGCCAAATATTACTACACCCCGGCATTCGCCGAACCGGGTTCGGGCATTGAAGTCTTTATCAACAAGGACAAACTTGCCGAACTGCCAGAAGATTTGCAGGAAATTGTTGCGGTTGCCGCACAGGCCAACACCGATCAGACCCTTGCCGACTTTGCGTTCAATAACGTTCAGTCCTATCAGGCGATCCTTGATAAGGGTACGGAAATCCGTCACTTCAACGACGATCTGATCCTTGCCTTTGCCGATGCATCCAAGGCCGCAGTCGAAGAAATCGCGAACAAGAACGACCTGAATGGTCGTATCTATGCGTCGATGATGGATTTTGCCAAAAAAGCCGCACCGTATGGTAAGGAATTCGAGGCAACCGCATTGCTGCAGCGTGCAAAAGTCTTCGCCCGCTGAGCTAGTCAGGACGGTCCAATTCATGCAAAATGCCGGTCCCAAGGGGCCGGCATTTTTGTTTGGGTTATTGGTGGATCGCTGTCGTCTGGAATAAGGCCTCAGTCCGCTTCTGGTGCGCCCAGTGGGAAAAGATGGCGGTAAGGGCGGGCTTCTTCGATACAACGTGCAAAGGATGGGCGGACCATCAGACGATTACGATAGGCATGGACATGCCCGAACTTTGGATCAATCGGGTGCGTCCAGTGCGCGTAAAACAATGCCGGACCCGCTGCACAATCGGCCATGCTGAAATCATCCCCAATCGCCCATGTACGGTCGGCCATTTTGGTATCGAGCCACTCGTAAGATGTTTCAAGCAGTTCTTTGGCCTTTGCAACGCCGTAAGCATCGCGATTCTGTTGGTCGCGCAGCACGTCAAACACCACCGTCATTTGCGGGGTGAAAATATAATTGTCAAAAAATCGATCCATGAACCGGGACTCAAGCGCCGACTGGCTGTCTTGTGGAACCAACCGGACATCACGGTGATAATGTTGGTCGATATGTTCAATGATAATGCTGCTTTCGATGACCGGGCGGCCCTGATCGACAATGACCGGCATACGCTTTATCGGCCAGATTTCCGAAAATTCATCAAGAGCACTGGACCCTTCGAAATCAATCTGGCGTAACTCATATGCCAGGTCGTGCTCATAAAAGGCGATCAGGACCTTTTTGCAATAAGCGGAAAAAGGGTGTCCATAAAACGTGATCGACATTCGCGCCTCCCTAAGGATTGGGTTTAACTGATTGCAATATGCAATCTGTTGTGTTTTAGCAAAACCAATCCTATTTTGCAATCAGTATGAAAAAGGATACCTGCAAATGGATCAACATCGTTCGGGATGTCCGATCAACCTGACATTGGAAATACTTGGTGATGGCTGGAGCCTGATCGTCATTCGCGATGTGATGTTTGGCAACCGTCGCCATTTTCGCGAGTTACTTGGCCAATCAGAAGAAGGCATAGCGTCAAACATTCTGTCGGCCCGGCTTAAACGACTGCTGGCCGAAGGTTTGCTTGTTAGATACCCAGATCCAACCCATCGACAAAAATCGATTTATAGCCTGACCGAAGCGGCTATTCAGCTCGTTCCGCTTCTGGTGCAAATGGGGGCGTGGGGGCGGCGTCACACACCGGTATCACGGGAACTGTCGATCCGCGCCCAGTTGCTCGAAGAAGGCGGACCGCAAATGTGGGTCGATTTTATGGATGAGTTGCGCCACATCCATCTGGGCGCACCCGCACCGGAAAAATCGGTTCTGGCGGAGTTACAGGATGCTTATCTGCGCGTGGTGGCCGGGCAAACCGACGTAGGCACGACATAAAACGAAGTGCCCCTTCTCTTGTCCTTAATGGATGGTCGGGGACCCCGGTGCCGCGGGCAGGTCAAAGGTAAAGCTATCCTGATCTTTCAGGTCCTCATTCGCCGCCCGTTTGACCAGTTCAGCCGCCAGCACAAGTGATGTCTCAATTGTCCATTTAAGCTGCTCGACCGCGGCTTCATTGCCGGCATTCAATGCTTCGGGCAGGATGCGTTCCTGAAGGAACTTGGCAACACCGGCAAAGGCGCGCGCGGCACTTTCGCAATTGTCGCGTTCGACCATGAAGCGCCCGGTTTGTTCAATTGCATCGGCAATCCCGGCCAGATGGCCCATCATGATGCGAACTTCCCGGTCTTCGGTTTCAGTTTTCTTCGCGACAAAGCGCAAAATACCAGCGTAAAATCCGTAATCGGAAGCCATTTAAACAACTCTCTTAGGTCTTTGGTCGCAATGAGATTTGGGTCGTTTTAGACAATATGTCAGTCGTGGTATAGTCCCGATAACAGATAATTATAACTGCCTGAATTGGCAGCCAGATTACAGATACTTATACAGGGCCATTCACGGATGCTTCAGGGCGGACTGATCTTTATTGTTGCCATGGCCTATATCGGGCTTTTGTTCGCCATTGCCCATTATGGCGACAAATATGCCGATAAATGGCGTGCGTCCAAGCTTAAACCGACCATCTATGCGCTTTCCATGGCGGTCTATTGCACCAGTTGGACGTTCTTTGGCTCGGTCGGGACGGCCGCAACACGCGGCTGGGCGTTCCTGCCAATTTATATCGGGCCATTGGTGATCATGATTTTCGGTTTTGGCATCATGACCAAAATCGCCACGGTCTGCCGCGAACAAAACATCACCTCAATCGCCGATTTTCTGGGATCGCGCTATGGCAAAAGCCAAAGTCTGGCTGCCCTTGTTGCGGTGATCGCAGTGGTGGGTGTGCTTGCCTATATCTCGCTTCAGCTCAAAGCCGTGTCACTGTCCTTTGATGTTTTGATTGGCCAGTTGGGCGAACAGATCGTAAGCCACTCGGCATCGGATTTTTCCAAGGACACCGCGTTTTACGTCACGATTTTGATGGCGGTTTTTGCCATCCTGTTTGGCGTGCGCTACATCCACGCATCCGAACATCATGATGGCTTGATCCTGGCGGTGGCATTCGAAAGCATCGTCAAACTGGTTGCCCTTTTGCTGGTTGGTGTATTTGTCGTTTATGGCCTGTTTGACGGATTTGGCGATATGAACGCGCGCGCCATTGCCGATCCGACCGTGCGCCAAATATTTAAACCCGATACGTGGCTAACCTCGCATTTCTTTATTTCAACGCTTCTGGCGGCCTTTGCGATTTTCTGTCTGCCGCGTCAGTTCCATGTGACCTTTGTGGAAAACGACGACAGCCGCAACCTGACCAGCGCGCGCTGGCTGTTTCCCGCCTATCTGATTGCGATCAATATCTTTGTTGTGCCAATTGCCGTGGCCGGGCTGTTCCTGTTTCGTGGTGATCCGACGGTTAATCCCGATACATTCGTTTTGACCTTACCCTTGTTGGCCGGGCAAAACTGGTTGGCAGTTTTGGCCTTTATCGGTGGGTTGTCAGCCAGTACCGGGATGGTGATTGTTTCATGCGTCGCGGTTTCGACTATGGTCTGCAATGATCTGGTCATGCCGCTTTTGCTGCGTTCGGAAAAACTGCAAAGCCGCATGTCGGGCGATGTCAGTCAGGTGCTGCTCAAAGTTCGCCGGGCGGCGGTGATTGTATTGTTGTTTCTGGCCTATGGGTTTTACCGGTTTCTGTCGGAAAAATATGCGCTGGCCGATATCGGCATGCTGTCCTTTGCCGCGATGGCGCAATTTGCCCCGGCGGTTTTGGCTGCGATCTATCTGAAATCAATCAACCGGACCGGTGTGCGCCTTGGTCTGGCGTGGGGGTTCATTCTGTGGGCCTATACGCTTTTGCTGCCGGGCTTTGTTCAGGGTGGACTTTTGCCGGTATCGATCCTGACCGACGGGCCGTTTGGTATCGGCATTTTGCGTCCGCAGGCCCTACTTGGTGTCGGGATCGAAGATCCGCTAACCCATGGGGTGGTCTGGTCGCTGGGGCTTAACTTCGTTCTGATGTTTGTTGGCTCGGCTGTCGGCGTTCAGGGGGTGACCCAGCGCCGTCAGGCCCAACGTTTTGTCGATGTTTGGCGCAAAGATACAAGTACGCGCACCGACACATGGCCGGGCAGGGTGACGCTGGGCGATCTTGAAGACCTTGCCGCACGGTTTTTGGGCAAACACTGGGCGCAGCGTGCCTTTCGCAATTACCTGCAAAAACGCGAAGGTGCGGCCAAACGGTCCGACATTGCCGATGTTGATGCCGCAAACTTTACCGAACATTTGCTGTCGGGGGCGGTTGGTGCCGCATCATCGCGCGTGGTGATGGCGCTTCTGTTGCCCGACAAGGCCGTATCGCGCCGCGATGCGATGGAATTGCTTGACGAGGCGTCCGAGGCGATCAAATTCAACCGCGACCTTTTGCTCAACACGCTGGAAAACATTTCCCAGGGCGTCGGGGTGTTTGACCAAAACTTGCGTCTGGCCACATGGAATCATCGCTTCATTGATCTTCTGGGCCTTGCCACCAGCGACATTCAGGTCACCTTGCCCCTGTCCGAACTGGTCGGTATTTGCCGCGACAATACTGTGCGCGCGGTCGATATTGATATTATCCTTGGCCGTAATGCCGCCCCGCAAATGCGTCGCTTGCCCCATACCTATGAACGCAAACGGTCCGACGGCATGGTGCTTGAAATCCGCACCAACCCGATGCCCGATGGCGGCTTTGTTGCCACCATTGCTGACATCACCGCGCGCGTGCGCACCGAAGAGGCGCTCCGCGAAAGCGAACGTAACATTCGCATTTACACCGATAATATTCCGGTAATGATAGCCTATGCCGACAAAAATCAGCGTCTTCGCTTTACCAACCGCCCCTATGAAAAGATGTTTGGCCTGCGTCGGGTTGAGGCGCATGGCATGGCCGTCCGCGAAGCGGTGGGTGAGGAACGCTATGTCCATCTTGCCCCGATGATTGCGCTGGTACTTGAAGGATACCGCCAAAGCTTTGAAATCGAATTCCCGGCCATCACGCGCAACCGCAATGACGAGCGCGGAATTCTCGGCGTACGCGAAGGCCGCTATGCCGAAGGCACCTATATCCCGCACTTTGACGAAACCGGCCAAGTTCTGGGCTATTTCTGTATTTATCACGACATCACCGAACGCAAAACTGCCGAGCAGGCGCTCAAAGAAGCCAACGAAGGGCTTGAGGCCCGGGTGACAGAGCGCACCCACGCGCTTGAGGTGCTTAATTCCGAACTGTCGGTCGCCAAGGAACAGGCCGAAACCGCCAACGATACCAAAACCCGGTTCTTTGCCGCCGCCAGCCACGACCTTCTGCAACCGCTCAATGCCGCCCGCCTGTTTACAGTCGCCCTTGGCGGTAAGCATGGCTTGGCTGAGGACGTGTTTGATCTGGTTGGTAAGGTTGATTTGTCGCTTAAGGGCGTTGAAGAACTGCTCAACGAGCTTCTTGATATCTGCAAGCTTGATGCGGGGGCGATGAAGCCAACCATTCGCGACTTTGCGCTGGGTGATGTATTGGGCGCGCTTGAAACCGAATTTGGCCCGGTCGCCGAACACGCGGGGCTTAGCTTTAAGGTCCATAAACGCGATCTTTGGGTCAGAAGTGACTCTCGCCTGCTGCGCCGTATCCTGCAAAACTTCATTTCCAACGCCATGCGCTATACCCGAACCGGCGGGGCGGTGGTCGGGTGCCGTGTGCGCGGCGATCATGTGCGGGTGGAGGTCTGGGACAGCGGACCGGGCATCCCCGAAGACAAACTGAAAATCATCTTCCGCGAATTCCATCGCCTTGAAGGCCCCGAAACCACCGATGTAAAGGGCCTTGGTCTTGGCCTCGCCATCGTCGAACGCCTTGGCCGGTCGCTTGATCACGCGGTATCGGTGAGATCCCGTCCCGGACGCGGCACGGTGTTTTCCGTTGATGTACCGCTGGGCATCGCCGCCCCACAAACCGCGCCCAAACCCAAACGCCGCATGGCGGGCGAACTGGGGGGCTTGCGCGTGCTGTGTATCGACAACGAGCCCGATATTCTGGACGGCATGCGCGCCATGCTGGAAAACTGGGATTGCGTCGTCGCAACGGCGCGCTCTGGCGCAGTTGCCGAAGAAATGCTGACCAAGGACGGCGCAGACAGCAAACCAGCCTTCGCACCGGACATCATCCTTGCCGACTATCACCTTGATTCCGGCCAGACCGGCCTCGACTGCCTGATCAAACTGCGCGATGTTCACGCCATTAACGTACCGGGCGTGCTCATCACCGCCGACCGCTCAACTGAAACCAGTGACCTGATAAGAGAGCAGGGTTTCTCCCTGCTTAACAAACCGTTGAGACCTGCTAAGCTGCGGGCATTGATGACGCGGGCACTTAATCGACTTGGTTCTGATGCTGCGGAGTGATTTTAGATGGAAGCTTTTGATGAACAATCACACAAAGCTCAAGAATTACTGGATTGAGACACTAACTGAGTGGCGTCACTATTTTTCAAATCGAGGGAAGCCGGAAAGAGAGAAATACTGTGTCGATCGGTTCTTAGAGATCTTTGATATTCCGCATGATTGCAAAGATTTTATCGCTCCTGAGCAAGGATCAGTTATTGACGTTCAATGGAACGATCTTAGGTTTCAGGTAAAGGAAATCACTGACCTGAGTGTTAATCGCGGCGAGTTCAAAGAAATTCTCAGGAAGGTCAAAAAGTCGGAAGATATTGAAGATTTGGGCAGATTTCTTGTCGGTCAATCTAGAGATGTGCCTTCAGTGGCCTCAATGTATGATTTGGTTTCTAAGGAATCTGCCATCCTGTCTAAAGAAAAACGGTATGTTTCTACGAAATCGGAACTTGACCTTTTGTTTTATGTGACACGATCACATTGCTCTTTGTTGCAACCAGATGAGGCTCAAAGAAACGTGCTCGATAGCTTGGGGTGGCGTTCAATCTCTGTTGTAAACGAAAAGCAAGCTGTTGTGCTCAGCGCATTGGATAACGCTCCGGATTTGATTCGGAAAAGAAAGGGGCAGATTTATGCTGCTTAAGCACCTTCCCGAACCGGCTGGATCAGAATATCTGCCGGGATATTCCACGCTTCATTGAGCTTCCGAATTTGAGTAAGCGACAGACTTGTCTTGTGATTGAGGAATTCTGAGGCGCGGGAGCGACTGCCCAGCAGTTTGCCGAGTTCCGCACGTTCCAACCCATTTTGCTCCATATAAAACGGTACGGCCTCGACCGTATCCGGTGCGGCTATCGGGACTTTCTGTGCTTCATACTGATCAATCAGGATGCCAAGGATTTCAAGCTGATCGGCCTCTGGCGTGCCGGGTTTGGCACCCCACAGGCTTTCAAGATGTTCTATTGCCGCTTCATGGTCGGTTTCGGTCTTAATCGGTTTAAGGGCGTAGGTTGGTTGCATTGCACGGGTTCCTTTGATCGAACCTAGAATACCATGTTGCAATGGACGTTAATAATACTGTTCTATCGTTCAGTAAGGGCTAGCTTCGCACCCATCGCAATGAAAGCACCGGCAAACCCCTTGCCCAACCATTGCATCACATTGGGCCGTTCGATGATGTGGTGTCGTACAGCACCAGCAAAGCACCCATACCCCACAAACACCGCAAACGTCATCGCCATGAATACAAGGCCAAGCACGGTCATTTCCCCCGTTGTATCGGGCGTGTTAGCGCTAACAAATTGCGGCAGGAAGGCGAGGAAGAAGACCGACAGTTTGGGATTGAGCAGATTAAGCAAAATCCCGTCGCGGATGATTTTGGCGATGCTGGCCGGGCTGTCATTGGCGGTGACTTTCATCGCGCCCGTGCCATGCCACATCCCCCACGCCATATAGAGCAACCACGCCACCCCAAGATAGCGCACGACCTCAAACGCAACTGCACTGGCATGAAGCAAAGCCGAAAGGCCAAGGATGCAGGCGGCCATATGCGGCACAATGCCAAGCGTGCAGCCAAAAGCCGCCCAGATGCTGGCTTTTGTGCCGCGCCCCAATCCAAGCGCAAGAGTATAAATCACGCCGGTTCCCGGCAGTAAAACGACAATCAGCGATGTCAGAAGATATTCAAGGGTAATCATGGCGGTTCCGTTCAATTGGCTGCATGGATCGCCAAAATAGGCGGATCGGGCAGGGCATTCTTGAACGAAATTGCAGGGTGTTCTTGGGTGTGAATGGGCTCAGTTGGCCCGCACCGCACGGGCATAGCGGCCCGGTGTGATGCCAAAGGCACGGATAAAATGGCGGTTCAGATGGCTTTGATCAGCAAAGCCCGCCCCATGGGCGATATCAGCAAGCGTTTCGCCACGTTTGATCATATCGCGCGCAAGGTCAATACGCCGCTGGATCAAATAGGCATGCGGGGTCAGGCCGGTCGCACGGGTGAAATCGCGCAGGGTTTGAAATTTGCTCAAGCCTGCCGCCGTGGCAAGATCATCAAGGCTGTGCGATGTGGTCGGGGCATCGTCAAGCAATGCCTTGGCGTTCCGGATGCGGTTGCTGGCAACGGCGGTGCGTGATGCTGTGTGCAAGCCCGGCGCGTCGGATTGCCCCGGTGTCATCACCGCATGATGCAGCAAGATCAACAACATTTCCTGACGGCGCAATCGCGCGGCATCGGCGGTGCCGTTGGTGATGGCATCAAAAAGGGCGGTAAAACTATGGCGGACATCGGGGCGGTTCATCACTGGCTGGATAAAGCTATATTGATCGCTTTTGCCATCCGTCATATCGCGCACGGCATCGGCAATTATATCGGGCGTGAAATACAGCATGTTCCAGCCGCGCGGCCCATCGCCAATCGGATGACCATCGTGCACTTCACGCGGATTGACGGTGATGATGTTGCCCGCGCCGGCTTCGACCATGCCACGCCCGGATGCGGATTTTTGCGCCCCCGCATACATATATCCGATCCCGAATGTTTCATGGGTGTGTTTGGCAAAGCTGTGGCGTGTTTCGGCCATGACGGCTTCAACACCGAGACAATCATGGGAAATTATGCGAACGTGATCCTGCGACATGGTTGAAGGGTGTCAGAATCCCTTGAAGAAAACAATGACACAGTCCGTCGATTGGATCAGAAACGCTTGATCACTGCGAAGCGCAGGTTGTGAGACTGGAAATCAACCTGATGGTCGAAGGAACCTTGGAAGCCGGATCTGACGAAGCTCTGACGTTCATCAATGACTTTTGGGTAGTAGTTCATGACGTAGTCGCCGCGCAGTACCCAACCATTATCAAGCTTGTAGGACGAACCAAGCCCAGATGAAATGCCTAATGCCAGCGTGCTTTTACTGAAGTCGTTTGCAGCGCCGGCGTTGGTGTCGGTGTAGCGGAAATCATAGTCGAAATAACCGATCGACGGACCCGCAGCAGCATGGAACATCCAGTTTCCAACGGCATATCCGATCTTGGGGCGAATGCTGAACGCAAAGTTGGTTTCCAGCGTCGAATTGATATTGAAGTCGACACCCGCAGAATTATAACGCACCGGCCCGGATGCGGTGCTGGCAGAATAATCCATTACCGAAAGGTCCGCTTCGATCCCGTAAACAAGCTGGCCGCTTTGGTGGTCATATCCCCCCAAAACTGATCCATTCAGAGCGAGGTCATCGAGGCTTTTCTGCAGGTAAGGACGCTGAACCGCGGGGTCGTCACTGGTGAAATAGGGGGTCGATTCGCCGACCGTATCAGGATTGCTCTCCCCATACGTCCCACCAAGCGCAAGGCCGCCGTAAAATCCTGACCAGGTTGCATCTTCTGCGGATGCAATGCCCGGAAACAGAATGCCTGCAGCGATTGTTGCGCAAATGATCGACCTGAACTTTGGTAGTTTGTGCACCCCATTTCCCCCAACGCAAGAGTAGCTATACTGTTGATAGTGCTAATCGATTTATTTGTGTCTAGCAATGTTTAACTTTTGGTGTGCAGCGGCGTTGATTTCATCGGGTGTGTTGTAGAGTGTGAAATTATCTTGTGCGTTTCAGAAGAGTGTTAGTCCTCCTTCAAGGTGCTTTCACATGCGGGCCCAAAAGTTCGCGAAGCCCGCCCAATCCTTCGACGTGATTGGCAATGACACTGGTGACAATCAAAAGCGGCACGGCAACCAGCACCCCGACAAAGCCCCAAAGCCAACCCCAAAATGCAATCGCCAGAATGATGGCGATGGAGTTGATCCGAAGCCTGTTGCCGACAAGGGCGGGTGTGATCAGCTGTCCTTCAAGGGCTGTGCAGGCAAGATACAGGGCAGGGGCGAGTAACGCCTCGCTCGTGGTTTGGACCGAGACCAATGCAACAACACCCACCAGCATGACCCCGCACAGCGCCCCAAGGACCGGAACAAAGTTCAGAACCGCGGCGGCAACACCCCACAGGAACGGGTTGGGCATGCCAATAACGGCCATGAGTGTGCCAATAACAATGCCAAGTATGATGTTGATTGCCGAAATCGTCGCAAGATACCGCGATACTTCGCGTTCAACGTCATGGGCAATCCGCAGCCCCTTGCGTCGGTCGCCAAAGGTCGGAAGGGCGCGCACCATTTTTTCATAAACCAAATCCCCACCCGACAGGATAAACAGCAATAAAACAAGCATCAGCGCAATGCCCGTGGCAATGCCCGGTGCGCCTTGGGCGGCCTGACTGATCAGGTTGGGTTCGGCGACGACAACTTTTTGAACGTCGTCGCCCTCATTATTTTGGTCGGTGGCCTCTGATACCTGTTTTTGCGCATCGCGAAGCTTATCAAGCGGTTCGCCAAGATCAGCCAGACGCAAGCGTAATTGCCGTTCGATTTGCGGGGCTTCATCGATCCAGCCCGATACCGGCCCGCTGAGCCCGTAAACCCCGGCAATTGCCGTGGCAGTTAAGCCCAGCACAATCGTAAAGGCCGTCAGGACACGCGGAATACGCGCCCGGGCGAATGTCCGAACCACGGGTGAAAAGACCAGTGACAGCAAAAAGGCAAGGGTGATGGGAAACAAAAGGTCCTGTGCGATATAAATGCAACCAAGCGAGAGAACCCCAAACGTCCCGATCACCGATATTGTCCGCGCGCGGCGATAGGCGCGCGCGCGTGCCGCTTGTCGGGCATCATTGGCTTTGGTTTGATCCAGACTGTCTTCTTGCGCTGCGATTGGATCGCTCATGCAATTTGCTCCGCTTCGTCCCTGCCGGGCAAAATTGCAAGCGGCAGCATTACACGTGTTTAACGTCGTGTCGGATGGGGATGTTCCGCACTATCGGGTTCTCAGATGGCAAAGTAAGTAGAGATCAGTGTGCCGCATCGCGCAAATAGATCAAGGACGCACCATCAAATGCATGGTGCGCCCAACGATTTTGATCAGCATGGTTTCAGCAATCAGCCATAAAAGGGCGATGCCATGTCACGGCTTGCCGCCTCGGTAACCGGGGCGTCAAACACGCGGGTATAAAAGGCCGCGTTTAACGTTTTGGCTTCACCCGGGAAGTAATCAAGGGCAAATTTCCGGGCGTTTTCAAGTGAGTCAAAGGCATAGAAACCGCCAACCGTTCCGGTGTGAAGGCCGCTTAGCCAGGTTTTGGACAAAAGCCCCGGTTGTTGTTTTAAAACCGGATTAAATGCCCGCCATGGTCCGTGATCAAACGGCAGGACATGAAGTTGCACCTCGGTATAGACAAATGCGGCCGGGGCTGCTGTCGGGGACGCGCCGTAATGCACTGAATTCATGTCGATGCTGGCATCGGTTGTTGCAGTAGCATCAAAAACGCGGGTGGTCTGGGCAACACCGAAATTGCGGGCCTCGGCCGGGAAGTAATCGGTAACAAATGCTTGCGCATTTTCGATTGAGTCAAAGGCATAGATACCACCCGCCGAGTTGTTGCCGACCCCCGAAAGCCACGTCTTGTTCAAAAATCCCGGTTTGGTTTTAATCGTCTCGTTGATCTGCTGCCACGGCACCTGATCAAAAGGGGCCGAGATTTGAAGTTCGGTATAGACAAAAGCTTTCTGTGACATGGGATGGGTTCCTGTTTTCTGCGAAAGGGGGCCGGCATCGGCCAAAGACGGGATAAGAAGGCCTGTGCCTGTTGCGGTCAAACCGGCCGCCGCGAATGTCAAGAATTCACGGCGGTCAATCTGGGTTGGGGGTAAATCCACGGTATGTTTGGCGTCGGGTTTCATTCGGGTTGATCCGTAAAGTTAAAAATATAACGAACGTTATATAAATGAATGATCGACAATCGCATGGTTGTCAATTAAAAATATAACGACCGATATATTTTGAGGATTCCATGGTTAAAAACCGGACGCGCAAGGAAGAAACCCGCCGCAACATGCTCGATGCCGCAAGTCGCGGTTTTCGTGAAAACGGGTTTGCCGGGGTGGGGGTTGATGGCATTGCCAAGGCGGCCAATGCGACGTCCGGTGCATTCTATGCCCATTTCGGGTCAAAAGACGGGGCGTTTCGGGCCGCACTTGATCTTGGACTTGATGAAGTGATCGATGGTGTCCCACGGTTTCAGCGTGATTATGGCGATGGCTGGACCGATGCCTTTATTGAGTATTATCTCGGGCGTGCGCATCGCGATGATCTGGCGTGTGGCTGTGCGATGACCAGTCTTTCGCCGGAAATGACGCGCGCAGATGCGCAAACACGCGCCCTGTACGACCGTAAAATGCAAACCATCGCAACCTTGATTGCCAAAGGACTGCCGCAGTTCGGCACGCAACAGCAGCGCGCCAAGGCGTGGGCTTTTCTGGGAATATTGATCGGCGGGCTGACCATGGCGCGGGCCTTAAGTGACGACAGCGCCATAGATGACGTCTCCGTCGCGATCAAGGCCGCGGCAGCAGGGCTTTTGAAAGCCTGATGACAGAGATATCAGATCAGGTTTAGCGATAATCGCTTACGTCTCGATTGCCGGCTCCTGAAGCTGCAATTCGCGCGCAATAATTACCGCCTGTGTACGGCTATGGACCGAAAGCTTGCGCAGGATCGCCGATACATGGGCCTTGACCGTGGCTTCGGTGACATCAAGCTCATAGGCAATCTGTTTATTCAGCTTGCCTTCGGTCAGCATGTTCAAAACACGGAGCTGTTGCGGGGTCAGTTGACCGATTTTTTCCGCCAGATTAGTGGCCTCGTCATCGGCAGGGCCATTTTCCATGGCATCCCGGGCCCAGTCGGGCATCCACATCCCGCCATCCAGAACGGTTTTGACCGCAAGACCAATCTGGTCTACTGGGGCGGATTTCGGAACGAACGCCGATGCCCCGTATTCGATGGACCGGCGCACAACCGGCATGTCCTGACTGGCCGAAACAATCGATACCGGAATATCGGGATAAGACGCGCGCAGGGTAAACAGGCCGGTAAAACCGTTCATGCCGGGCATATGAAGATCAAGAAGAACAAGATCGATGTCGCCCTTGTGGGCTTCGATTTGCTCGATGGCTTCAAACAGGCTTCCAGCCTCGTATAATGTCACGTTATCCAGTTCTGTTGACAATGCTTGTTTAAGGGCACCCCGGACAAGCGGGTGATCATCTGCGATCAGAATCTGGAACGTTTCGGACATTGGCGATTTCCCTTGGAAGTGATTTTTCCCCGTCAGGTCACAATTATTCTATCCCGATTAATCGGACTCACAAAACAGAAGGTGAGAATATGATTGGGATAGTTTGATTATTGGCTTGGGTGCGACCCGGATTGCGTCCGTCTGCATAGCCACTGGCAGGCAGAAGGAGTGAGGGAAACCAAAGATCACTCTCGCCCCACGAAATGTGAAACTTCGGCCCCCCTCGCGCCACCGTTTGGGATTATGCATACTAAATTCGGCGCCGTAAACTCCGCATTTGTCGAAAAATGAATTTTATCCTATCACTTAGGGTAATGAACGAAATTCAGTTCTTACAAACCACATCGCGGTGCAAAAAAGTGGATTTTATACAATCCATTCCAATACCGCGCAGACCAAGGGAAAAAGGACGCAAAAATGTCTGATCAGCGCCACGTGATTTCGCGTAAAGACTATAAAGAACCTGACTTTTTTGTAGAAAAGGTCGAACTGGTCTTTGATCTGGAACGAGAGGTCACAAACGTCAAGTCGCGCCTTTTCATACATGCGAATCCTGCGCGGGGTACCGGCGTTGACGATGAAGTTTTCCTGCACGGCGAGGACATGAAACTTGTTTCGGTCTCCCTGAATGAGAAACGTCTCGCATCCGGTGATTTTACCGTCGATGCCGAAGGTCTGCGCTTTAAGGCGCCACGCGAAGCCTTCATCGCGGAAATCGAAACGCAGATTTCACCAGCCAACAATACCCGCCTTGAGGGGTTATACGTTTCGCAAAGTGCCTTTTGCACCCAGTGCGAGGCCGAAGGCTTCCGCCGCATTACCTATTTCCCCGATCGTCCTGACGTTATGGCAACCTTCAAGGTCACCATCAATGCGGATAAAGCATCCTGTCCGGTTCTGCTGTCAAACGGCAACCTGATCGACAGCGGTGACCTCGACGGTGGGCGTCATTTCGCGGTGTGGGAAGATCCATTCCCCAAACCGTCCTATTTGTTTGCTCTGGTGGCAGGCGACTTGGCCTGTGTCGAGGATAGTTTTAAAACCGTTTCCGGGCGGGACGTGGCACTGCGCATCTTTGTCGAACATGGCAACGAAGATCGCTGCGACTACGCGATGGACAGTTTGAAACGCTCCATGAAATGGGACGAGGAGGTCTATGGTCTTGAATATGATCTTGATCTGTTCAACATCGTCGCCGTGTCGGATTTCAACATGGGGGCGATGGAAAACAAAAGCCTGAACGTCTTTAACGCCAAATACATTCTCGCCAAGCCAGATACCGCGACGGACATGGATTTTGAACTGATCGAATCCATTGTTGCGCATGAATACTTCCACAACTGGTCGGGCAACCGGGTAACCTGTCGCGACTGGTTCCAATTGTCGCTTAAAGAAGGTCTGACCGTTTTCCGTGATCAGGAATTCTCCGCCGATCAACGGTCCCGCCCTGTGCAACGGATCAAGGATGTTGCACAGTTGCGTGCGCGTCAGTTCCCCGAAGACGGCGGCCCGCTGGCCCATCCGGTGCGCCCTGACAGCTATATGGAAATCAACAATTTCTATACCGCCACGGTCTATGAAAAAGGGGCCGAACTGATCCGCATGATGCATACGCTGCTCGGGCCGGATGGCTATCGTAAGGGGATTGATCTTTACTTTGACCGCCATGACGGGCAGGCAGTGACCTGTGATGATTTCGCCAAGGCGATGGAAGATGCCAACGACATCGATTTCACCCAGCTCAAACTTTGGTATTCACAGGCTGGCACGCCGAAACTTTGCTGGGAAGGCGACTACGACGCCGATGCCAAACAATACCGCATCACCCTGACGCAGAAAACCGACCCAACCCCGGGGCAGAGCGATAAAAAACCGCTGCATATGCCGGTATCGATCGGGCTTCTTAGCACCGATGGCAATGACCTGGCGGCCCAAACGGTTGAATTGACGCAAGCAACGCAGGACTTCGTCTTTGACGGTGTGACTGAAAAACCGGTCGTATCGTTCAATCGTGGTTTCTCGGCCCCGGTCAATGTCGTGACCGATCAGCCAGACGCAGAACTTGCCTTCCTGATGGGCAACGATTCCGATGCGTTTAACCGCTGGGAAGCGGGGCAGAAATACGCCACCCGCCTGATCCTGTCGGCTATTTCCAATTTTGAGGAAAATGACGGCAATGCCGATGCGGCCTTAAATGACGTGGCGGTTGCGGTGGATGCCTTTATTGGTGCAATGCAGGCAACCCTTTTAAATGACGGGCTTGATAAGGCGTTCCGCGCCGATGCGCTGGTTCTGCCGGGTGAGGAGTTTATTTCCGAGCAACGCAAACCCGCCAACCCTGACGCCATTCATCAAGTGCGTAACGCCCTGCGCAAACGCATTGGCGTGGCCCTGATGGATGATTTCGAAAATACCTATCATCAAAACGCCTCGAAGGCGGCCTTTACCCCGGATGCCCTGTCGGCCGGGCAACGTGCCTTGCGCGCAACGGCTCTTGGCTATCTGGTGGCATCTGGTGAAACCCGCTTTGCCGATCTGGCGTCTGACCAATACAAAGCCTCCGATAACATGACCGATCAGATGGCCGCACTCTCGGTGCTGAACCATCTTGATCATCCGGGCCGCGCGGATGCCTTGGCTGATTTTGAAACCCGCTTTGCCAAGGACGGTGTTGTTCTTGATAAATGGTTTGCACTTCAGGCGATGTCATCGCGCGATGATACCTTGGCGCGCGTCAAGGATCTGATGGGCCATCCGGCCTTTACCATGCGCAATCCCAATAAGGTCCGGTCGCTTATCGGCGCATTCGCCATGGGCAACCCGCGTCACTTCCATGCCAAGGATGGCTCGGGCTATGAATTCTACACTGATCGCTTGATCGAACTTGATGACATCAATCCACAGGTGGCCGCACGTTTGTGTGCACCGCTTGGCAAATGGGCGAAATATGATGACGACCGGGCCGACATGATGAAGGCTGCCTTGCAGCGCATTCTGGCCAAGGAAGACATCTCGCGCGATTTGTATGAAATCGCGTCAAAATCCGCTGCGGCGTAAAACGTTATCCGCACGGTGATTTTGCGATCTCCATTTAAAAAGGCGGCTCCTTGCAGGGCCGCCTTTTACGTTATGTGTATCGGCGAGAATGCCTTGTTACGTCAGTTTCATCCGCTCGCTAAAGGCACGCATCCGTTCTGAAAGGTTACGCGCCATTTCCGAAAGCTGATGGCTGGCAGTGTTCAAGTCATGGGCGTTTTTACCCGTGCTTTGCGCACCGTCATTCACAAACTGGATCATTTCATCCATTGATCCGGCACCCGCCGCAATCCGCTGCACGTTTTCGGAAATCTCGCCAGTTGCGCGCCGCTGTTCATCCACCGATTGGGTGATGGTCGACTGGATGTCATTGACCTGATGAATAACGTCGCCAACCGTGCTGATGGAATGGGCGGCCTTCTGGACTTCCTGCTGGATGGCGGCGGTAAGTTCGCCGATCTTTCCGGTCGCACTTGCGGTTTGATCGGCAAGCGATTTAACCTCGTTGGCAACCACGGCAAAGCCCTTGCCAAGTGGTCCGGCACGTTCGGCTTCGATTGTCGCATTAAGCGACAGAAGCTTGGTGCGGTGGGCAACATCGTTGATCAGATCAATGATTGATCCGATCTCCGAGCTGGCCTTTTCAAGCGACCCGATATTGCGCTGACTTTCCTCGGCTTCCTGCTGTGCCCGATTGGTCACATTGGATGCTTCGGATGCCTGACGGTTGATCTCGGCAATCGACGATGAAAGTTCCTCGACCGCTGTTGCGACATTCTGGGTGTTTGAGGCCGCTTCACGCGACACATCAAGTGCCCCACCAGATTGCGCGACGGTATTTTCCGACTGGCTTGTCAGTTCGCTGGCAAGGCCAAGCAACCCTTCGGACTGTTCGGTCACCGATTGGGCAACACGCGCAACCTCGGCCATCATTTCCGTGATCGCCATGCGGCTTTCTTCACGTTCGGTTACCTTGTTCCACGCCAGCATGGTGCCCAACAGAACATTGTCCTTGTCGCGCACCGGCGCTGCCAGAAGTTCAAGATAATCGCGGTCATTCTGCATGACCTCGGTAAAGGGCAGATTCTCCGGGTTCGAAAGCTTGGTCTGGAAATCATCCCCAAGATTAAGGAAGTCACCCGAAACCGTATCGGTATTTCCGCCAACATAATCCTGCGCACTGGCATTAAGATAACTCAAAGTGCCCGCAGGTGTGATCAGGGCTGTCATGGTGGGGGTGTTTTCCACCATGTTTTGCAAGATCATGGCTTGTCGTACTGATTCGCGAAGACCAATCAGGGCTTTTTTCATATCCCCAATTTCATCCGACCCGACTTTGGGCAGATCAACATTGGTATCGCCGTTCGAGATGGATGTCATTGCACGGGCAAAGGCCCGCAAATTGCGAAATACCGTTGTGCGCAACAAGATCCATCCGGCAAGCCAGCCAACCACAAGTACCGCAACCAGGATTTCAATCGAAAGCATCCGCAGGTCGTTGGTCTGGGAATAGAAATCCGTAATGTCGCGGTCAAATGTCGCCTTGGCCCAAGTGCCGCCACGCCCATCAGAAATCAGGATGTCAACCGCAGCACGCTGTGTTGCGCTGGCATTTTCACTGTCTGGCGTATTGGCGGTCTCGGGGGGCGTTGCTTCTGTGTTGCCGGGTTCTGCCCCGTCGCTTCCGTCAGCAGCGGCAATTTGTTCATCCCCTTCGCTTGTCTGCCCATCTTCAAGGCTTTCAAACAAAAGCGTTCCATCGGTGTCAAAAATCCGGAAATTGCCACCAAGCACCTTGCCAATGCCCGCCAATGTCGGCAGCGGATCGGTAACCACTTCAAGAAAACCAACCGCGCGGAAACCGCCCACGGGCAGGATAAAACTAAACACAGGGCGCCCGTCCGGTGTTGACCACATATAGGTCGCCGGTTTACGGGCTTCTGCCTTCTCGCGGTTTTTCAGATATTCCAGAACCGCCGGATCATCGGTGATGCTGGCACCAAGTTCGGAATCCGATGTTGCCAGTTTGGTGAAGTTCTCGTCATAGGCCACCGTTTCGATCAGATCGAGCTCGCCTTGCACCACCTGACGGGCATTCGACAGAATGTTCAGCTCCGCCTTCATGCGGGTCTGATCATTTTCCTGAAAGCTTTTGACTAGGCTGCCTAGTCGCGACCATTCGTTGACAATGGGGGTAACCTTGTCGCCGTAATCCTGTGCCACGCGGGATCCGACAAAGAAATTGACCGTGCCACTGACCGAATTGTTCAAGGTTTCAATGGCAAAATTGCGATAGGTATCGCCAGTCCAAAGTAACATCCAGGTGACAGCACCTGACAATAGTAATCCCGTTACAAGCAAGATTCGCCGTAACGTCAGAAGGCTGTTGCTGCCTTCTGTCATAGCCGTCTTTGCGGCTTTTTCTCCCGTCATTCAAACACTCCAGAGCAAACCGTTTGTTTTTTAGTTTTGATTGGGTGTCTCACTCCCGCCGGATCTACTTCTTAAGAGTAGCTCTACTGATCCAATCAGAGGTTAATTCGGAAAACAATCATTTACTTGGTGTCCCGTGCGGAAATTGCTGGGCGTGGCAACTAAAATTCGTGTGTTTTTGGGGTGAATTTCGCGCATTGGTTGGCGTTTCAAAGAAGGGTTTCGATGGGGCGCATTGAAAATATTCAGAAAAATATGCGAATGTGTGTGATAATCGTTTGCAATTACTTTTTCGATGTTCTATGACTGTCTTCGTCAAATGCAGACGGCAATGCCGTTTGTGACCCGGTCATCAGACTGACATGGCGTAGCTGATGACCTGTTTATCTTCGGGACTCTCTCTCCCCGAAGGTCGATCTCTCTCTCTCGAGGGGCTGGTATCCGGATCATTGTGCGGGACAATGCCGGGGAAAATACCAGCCCCCTTTTTTTATCCAAAATTCTGTCCTTATGCTGTTTGAAGGCGACGATGGCTTTTGATGCTCATCATCGGGCATCGGCTTTTTTGCGGCAATTGCGCGTAATTGAGGCCTTTATGTCTCTGATTGAACGGCTTTAGGGTTTTATAAACGGGCTGGCGGTTACAAAACTCCTTACCCTTAATGTCGTGAAGAAAGGCCAAGCGGATGGCTGGCGAGGACCCGACCAACAAACCCGATTTGCGGGCAGACCCAAATCCGGATGCCGGGCAAGCGCCCGAACCCGAACAAAAACCCGAACCTGAGCAAAAGGATGCACCACTTCCTGCATTCATTTATGGCCGGGACGGACGTGGTGATGCACAAGGACAGGGCAACCGCTTTGCCGATCGGCAAAACTTCAATGCATGGATAGGTGATATGGATCGTAAAACTCTCCTTGGCCTCGTGACCGGGGCTGGCATGCTGGGCCTGGTATTGTTCTTTGCTGGCATGTTGGTCGGTGCAGGCCTGTTCATGGAGTCCAGTGATACCGACACCGTTGCACAAAAAGACCCGGCACCGATTGAAATGCTGGCAACCGAACCGGACGCGCCGGTGATGAGCGAGCCGGTGCCTGACCCTGAAATGGAACCGGCTCCGTCACAAGGCAATGCGCAAACAGATACGACGAGTAATGATCCCGTTGGCGATCTGATCGCGGAACGCACCGATACGCTCTCACAAACGGTACCAGATGTGCCCGAAGGGGATGAGACGACCTCAAACAATGCGGACGTGGCGTCAGAGCCGATGGAAACACCGGCGGCTCCGGATCTGGATGAACCGACCGATAAAAAAGCTCTGAATGCGCCGGAAATTCGCGAAACGGAAGAGCCTGCTGAAACAGCAGAAGCCGAAGCCCCGGCCGCAGAGGAACAAGAACCCGCTGCCGCACAGCAAACGGATGCCGCCGAAAAAGCTCCGGCGACCTCAGAGCCAGTGACCTCGGAACCAGCAGAAAAACAATCCGAGCCCACGGCGGCGGCGTCCAACGAAGAGACCCCGTTCTCGGTTCAGGTTGGTGCTTTCAAAGTGCATGAAAATGCCAGTCAGCGTGCCGAAGAACTGCGCAAAGCCGGGCTCGAAGTCGCCGTGGTCATTCGCGGTCCAGAGGGCGAGGGGGCATGGTATTATGTCCGTGTTGGTAAATATGCCAATCTCGCACAGGCACGCGATGATGCGGCAAAGATCAAAAAGAATCAGGGCGTTGATGGTTTCCCGGTACGCGCGGAACCCAATGACCGCGAAGTCAAATAGGGCCATCCCAATTTTGGTCGGCATATAAAGGTCGCTGTCGATTACAGCACGCTTGTTTCACGGGGCGATACAGCAATGTATCGCCCCGTCTTTGTTTGTCGGTCCCACGTCTTGGTCCGATTTTGTGAATTTGCCCGGATGGGGTTTGTTTTTGCGTTTCTTTTGCGGCATTCTACTTGCCATCACTGGGCAAAGGCTTTAGGCGGTAGGCCCATAAGCTCATTACAGGTGGCAGCAATGTTTCTTTGGCTGCTGCGCCGCAAGACAGGATGGCTGGCAGAACATGACCACGCATAAGGATTTCCCCAATCTTCATATTCTTGATCACCCGCTGATCCAGCATAAGCTGACGCATATGCGCAAGGTCGATACCTCGACCAAAACCTTCCGGCAGTTGCTCAAGGAAATTGCACTGTTGATGGGCTACGAGCTTACCCGCGAACTACCCGTCAGCTATGAGGAAATCCAGACGCCGATTTGCGCGATGAAGGCACCGACCATTCAGGGGCGCAAACTTGCCGTTGTGCCGATCCTGCGTGCGGGGTCGGGCATGGCCGATGGCTTGATCGAACTGATGCCGTCTGCACGTATCGGCCACATTGGTCTGTACCGTGATCCCAAAACCCATATGCCGGTTGAATATCTGGTGAAATTGCCCGAAGTCGAAGGCCGGATCTTTATTCTGGTTGATCCGATGCTGGCGACCGGGAACTCAGCCGTGGCTGCGATTGATACGCTCAATAAATATGGTGTTGCTGACAAGGACATCCGCTTTATGGCACTGGTTGCCGCCCCCGAAGGGGTCAAGGTCTTCCAGGATGCGCATCCTGATGTGCCGATCTATACCGCGGGCCTTGATGAGAAGCTGAATGAAAAAGCTTACATCGTGCCGGGGCTCGGCGATGCGGGTGACCGTTTGTTTGGAACGCGCTAGTCTCTGCAAACGACTGGCGATCAAAAAACGACCATTAAAAAAGGGTGCCAGATGGCACCCTTTTTCTATTTTGTATCGGGGGACGTCATCAGCCTTTCGGCGATACCGTCACATCCACTGTCGATCCGCTAAAGGAACTGCCGCTGAGCTTAATTGTCGCAACGCGGCTTTCACGGTCATACACCATGACGGAAATGTCGGCACGTACCACGGTCACTTTGCTCCAGCCGAAGTTGGGCATTTCGCGTTCGTAGAAATCATACATCTGCGCCTGAGTGCCGCCAGAATTCAGCACAAGGCGTCCGTGCCATGCGTCGGATGCGCCAAAGATAATGCTTCTGTCCATATCCAGTGATGAATTGGACGGCATTGGAATGTCGGTGAATTGCGTAAATGACGGGACAGGCTGTCCACCTTTGCCGTCACTACCGCTTCCTGACGATGTGTTGGGTATAAGATTGGTACCAGAACACCCGGCCAGTGAAAGTCCTGCAATCGCAGCAGCACACATAAGATATTGTCGCAGTCTCATCATCTTCCCTCGGTCCCCTGATGCCCATCTTGTTAAGGGCATGGATATCTGGCCCTATCATCGGGCGATAATGTAAAGGAAAGGTTCACATATTCGCTTTTTACACCAGTTTGTGGCACCTGTTTTGTGCCTGCCCTACGTGAGATGCGCAATACCTTTATATATAGCCTATCAGGGCGACAGGTTCTGCGCGGCCGGAGTTCACTCAAATCCATAGCCCCACCATTTGTCATACGACAGACCTTGTTGGCAAATCGCCGGTATTTTTGCTGTTCTAAAAAGAATCACAATTCGCAGATTGTCTTTTTTGCCGCAGGTCTAAATCGATGAAATTGGGTTTTAACAAGGCTATAGCGTGATTTTTCAACTCTTGGTCACAGCAGTGATATATGTGCATGGTTGTGGTTGGGGAGAGTAAAAAGGCTATGGCATTGAAAATAAAAGAATTGTGATAAAAACACGATTAAATCCATTTTTTCCTTAAAAAGGTATTTACAGGTCGGAGTTAGGGCCCTATAACCCGCCTCCACCGACGAGGCGCGGCGCTGACGAGATTGGCGACGCGGGTTAGGCGGTTTAGGGTTTCGGCCTTT